>NZ_JBBMFD010000020.1:0-47329 GCF_040096205.1 Solibaculum intestinale
CACCCGTGAGGTTGGCATACGTGAGGTCGGCATCCGTGAGGTTGGCACCCGTGAGGTTGGCATACGTGAGGTTGGCACCCGTGAGGTTGGCACCCGTGAGGTCGGCACACGTGAGGTCGGCACACGTGAGGTCGGCACGCCTACCATCCCCATCGCCTGATAACCATAGCTTGTGATTTTTTAACAATTCCTGGATCTCTTTCTTTTTCATACCATTTCACTCCTTGTCCATTTCGTCCATTTGCCTGACATACCGCCTGACACGCCGCTCCCGCTGATCGGGCTCGGGTATACAGCACCCGCGCAGGGCCAGCGCCGTCAAAAACGCCACACCCAGGATTGCGATTACCGTTTGCATGAGGATTCCTCCTTTCATTCTTTGATCGGTCGAACGCCCGTTTGCTCAATCCTCTGCGTTGCTTTGAGGGCGGCGCATATATCATCGGCCAGGCTGTCGATGTCGACAAAAAGTCTCCTCCCGTCTCGCAGCGATGGGACCAGGCCTTGTTTAACCAGCCTTTGCAGCTGGTAAAGCGTGATTGGCGACCCTGGATCAACCTCCTTTAGCGCCTCAATTGCCTGTGGCAGTCTCCTAAGTCTCATGGTTTTCTCCTTTCCCGCTCCCGGTGAGCGTTTTTTGTCTTAATATGTTGATTTTTCGCGGGTCAAAAGGTATAATGTGGATGAATTGGTTTGCATTTTGCAAATCTAAAGCCAAAAGGAGTTTTGAAAATGAAAAAGAAAGCGTCTCTTGTGTTACTTTGCGCTATGCTCTCCCTATCTCTTGCCGCTTGCGCAACATCTGGCGGAGGACAGAAAAGCAGCGCGCCGTCCGATTCGTCCTCATCTGCGCCCGCCAGTTCGGCAAACGTCGCCTCGAAGTCCGACCAGGATGTTTCTGTGAAAATTCTGGGCTCTTCCGTGAGCACGGATTACTCCGGCGACAACATCCTAATCGTTGAGTACGAGTTTACAAACAATTCCGACCGAGAAAGAAACTTTATGACCACTTGCGACGACAAGGCTTATCAAAACGGGGTAGAGTGCGGTAGCGCTTATGTGGTTAGCGGCGTTGACGCCCAGGCGGAGATGAATGACCTTAAACCTGGTGCTACAATGACGCTTAAATCCGCGTATAAGCTGCAAGACACCACCACTCCGGTCGAAATCGAAATCAAGCAGTATTTCGGCAACGATGTGTTTCTGGAAGAAACCATAAACCTTTCCTGATTACGATTTCCTTAACCCGCCCGATTGGGCGGGTTTTCTTTTTAACTGGCTCTATAACTCCCATCTGATACCGATCTATCTTCTTTTAGTCCTAATAGATAATCGGTAGAACACTCAAACAATCTTGCCAAGCGAAGCAGCTTAGTAGACGGGATGGGGCACCCGTTAACGTAATTGCTATACGTTTTTGTAGTGACATCCAATTCTTTCGCTACAGCTTGTTTCGACATTCGGTGTCGCACTCGTTCTACCTCTAAATTATTTTTGTACAACATACAATCACCTCGATTCTCGTTTTGAAAATTTCTGTTTTAATTATATTTTCGATTTGAGTATTTGTCAAGATATTTTTATAAATAAATTTTCGATTCGGGAATATTTTTTTTAATTTACGAAATCAAATACTTGACATGGGTATTTTACTATGATAGATTAAGTTCAGGAGGTGAGAACAATTGTTTTGCAAACGACTTCGTTCTCTGCGCGAATCAAAAGGGCTAAACATGAAGCAATTCGCTTTCGAACTAGGGATACCATACACAACTTATTACAATTACGAGACAGGGAGCAGGGAAGTGAACTCAGATATTTTGGTCCTTTTGTCTGAATATTTTAATGTTTCGGTGGATTATCTTCTAGGAGTCACAGATATTAAAGAAAGAACCGATAGATTGATAGAAAGCTATCCAACGCCCCACGAGCAAAAAGTAATAACGGCCTATCGCGCCCAACCCGACATGCAGGCGCCGGTCGATAAGCTTCTCGGGATTTCCGACGACTTGGTGTCCGGCGGCAGATATGTTAATAAAATGCCGCTTGCGGCGCATGGGGGCGGCGTCACGCTCGTTGATGCTCCCGATCCCAGCAAAAAACAAAAAATCGAGCGCCTGACAAAAGAGGCGCTCGACGAATCCTTCGACGAGGATGAAGAGTTTTAACTTACAGCATTTACCTGTGCATTTGTGATAGTTTTACACGGTTGTTTTTGTCGTGTTATGGTATTATTTTATCAAATAATACCTTGGCAGGTGACTAACAACATGTATAGTGTACGGGAGTATGCAGACCTATTTATCAACCGCGAGGGCATCCATGAGATGCCGGTAAACGTCAAAAAGATCGCAAAATCAAAAGGATACATAATCAAGTCGTACAGCAAAGGCGCGGCACTGATCCAAACTCTTGGCCTTACTGCCCACGCCAGCTGTTTTGACAGCTTTTCATGCCGATATGAGGGCAAATGCTATATCTTTTTGGCCGACGATATTGACGGGCAGTCCGAACAAAGGCTTATTGGCCACGAACTGGGGCATTTGGAAATGCATATGTCGGAGGACCCCGGCCGCGTGCTCATTGGTTATGACGACGACGAGGAAGCCATGTGGCGGCTGGAAAGAGAGGCGGACGAATTCGGCGCCTTAATCCGTGCCCCTCTGGCGTTGCTCTACGTCATGGGTGTATCGACCATCTCCGATATTGCAGAGGCGGCCGATGTTGAGCGCAAAGACGCGATTATTTTATCGCAATCCCTTGTATCCTATCGGGCTGCCCTTAAATCGGCATCGCGGCAGCTCGGGGAATACCGACAACAGCGCCGCGCACATTTGCGGCGTGAGGGCGCGAAAATGGCATCAAAGATTATGGGCGTTGCCGTGGTAACGATTACGGTATGCCTTGGGCTTGCCTGCCTGATTGCGTCCGTAGTGGCCGGGCAGAGAGCGCCCGAATTGCTGCTGGATGATTTCGGCCAGACGAGCTCGGCTGTAGAATCTGTTGCAGACTCGGCCCCGGAAAGCTCTACGTCAGATGATCCCGCCCCTGGGAGCAATCCAGTAAGCGAGCAACCGCAGGATCAGCCCCCAACCGTAAATAATGACTCCCCTGCAGCAAGCTCCCAAGCTCAAGCGTCTGCGGTGGAGCGTGTTCCATCTACGACGCATCAGCCACAAACGCATTACACGCAACCGCAGCAGCCCGCCGCGCCATCAAGCAGCGCGCCTACATATACGCCGCCTGCGTCGTCCATCGCTCCGCCTGTATCGTCATCGGCCACCGAAATTGTCATACCAACAAAGCCAAAAGAGCCGTACATCAATATCACGCCATATACACGGTATTATTGGACGGGCGGCGGGACCAAGTACCACTTGTTTGAGGATTGCTACCATATCAGAGACTCGCTTTATCAATTGGAGAGCGGCTTGCTGTCGGACGCCCAAGCAGCGCGAAAGGATGGATTGTGCGCAGATTGCGCCCGGAGAAATAACAAAAACAAATAACTTTTTTCTGATTTTCTATTGACACGTATCTATAATACGTGTTATAATAACATCAGAGGGAGGGGGTAGGATGAAGCGATATACTTCACGGGAAATACTTAAAATCTTGATGGACGATGGATGGTACGAGGTTAACTGCAAGGGCGATCATCACCAATTTAAGCACCCAACTAAAAAAGGTAGGATTACTCTGACGCACCCTAAAAAGGACATCCCTATCAAGACCCAAATAAGTATATTCACTCAGGCGGGAATCAAAATAAAATGATTCCCGCTCCCTCCCTCATAGCCGAAAGGAGAGATAGTTGTGAAAGACATGTACTCGTACATTGCTGTTTTTACGTTTGCGGATGATGGCATCTCAATTGAGTTTCCCGACCTCCCCGGATGCCTGCCGTGCGCACAAACCGGCGATGAGGCGATGCGTAACGCAAAAAAAGCTCTAGGCTTGCATTTATACGGCATGGAGCAAGATGGAGATGTGATTCCCAATCCTACCCCAATCAACAAAATCCACACCGCCGAAAACGAGGTCGCGGTACTCGTATCCGTATATATGCCGGCTATCCGAGACAAAGCGCAAACTGCCAGCGTCAAAAAAACCCTTACCGTCCCCACTTGGCTAAACGACATGGCGGAAAAAGAGGGCATTAATTTTTCTCAAGCACTGCAATCTGTCCTCAAAAGCATGTTGCTCAAATAATCGTAAACAAAAACCGCCCCCTGGTGTTGGCGCACCAGAGAGCGGCCACCGGCCGGACGGTCGGTGATGCAATTACTCGCATTTAGATTGTATCATAAGCCGTCCGTTTTTACAACCGTGAAAGGACGGAGATAATATGGCAACCGTACAAAAGAGGGGAGATGCGTACCGCATCCGTGCATCCGCAGGCTACGACGCGACCGGGAAGCAAATCATGCGGTCTATGACCTGGCGCCCAGCGCCTGGCATGTCCGCAAAGCAAATTACAAAGGAGCTGGAAAGGCAGAAAGTCCTTTTTGATGAAAAGACGAAATCTGGTCACCATCTGGACGGCAACATTAAGTTTAAGGACTTCGCGGAGAAATGGTTTGAAGATTATGGAAAAGAGCACCTGCGAGAACGTACCTATTACCGATATAAGGAGCTCGCGGAGCGAACCTATACCGCTATCGGTCATATACGGCTGGATCGGCTACAGCCTCACCACCTTTTGGAATTTTATAGGCAATTGGCCGAGCCCGGCGTTAACATGCGCACCGGCGGCGGACTGTCTCCTAAAACGATTAAGCATTATCATACGTTTATCTCGTCGGTGATGGATCGGGCGGTTAAGTGGCAGTTGATCCAAGACAATCCGTGCAAGCGTGTGGATGCTCCCAAAGTCGAGGCGCATGAAATTGATTGCCTCGACGAGACGGAGGCTGCTCAATTTATGCGATGTTTGCAGGACGAGCCGGTCGAGACGCAGGTTATTTTCTCGCTGCTCATCCTGACAGGGATGCGGCGCGGGGAACTCCTTGGCTTAGAGTGGACTGATATTGATTTTGACAATTGCACTATCACGATCCGGCGCACATCCCAATACGCTACCGGGCGAGGCATCTATACGGACACGACAAAAACCGAGAAATCCAAGCGGACGATCACAATACCTGTCGAGCTCGCCGCGCTGTTGCGGCAATTTCGGGCGTGGCAGGGCGAGCGCCGGTTGCGTCTTGGAGATGTGTGGTGCACTGACTGGGCGGAGCATCCCCGTCTCTTTTGCCAATGGGACGGCAAGCCTATGCACCCAAATACCCCATACCAGATGCTGCAAAAATTTCTTGACCGCCATGGGATACGTCGGGTGTCGCTCCATAGTCTGCGTCATACTAATGCCACTCTATTGATCGGGTCGGGCGCGGACGTACGAACCGTATCATCCCGACTAGGGCATTCGCAGACCAGTACCACCCTAAATATCTATGCTCACCAGTTGCAGAGCGCCGACAAAGCTGCATCCGAGGCACTTGCGGACACTTTGATCCGTAAGCGGCCAGGATGATCTTGGTCGTTATTTGGTCGTTATTGTTTCAAAAACACCCATTTTTAAACTAACCTTAAATCCTCTCAAATTAGATGAAACCCGCTTAAATACTAGATTCTTTGGCTTTTTGCATCTTGGCAAAATGTGCTTTTTCGCTTTCAAGTCCCGTCTCTCGCACCAAACCGGAGCAGGTGATCTATCGCCTGCTCCGGTTTTTTACAAAGTCACGTTTGGTTTACTTGCCTGGTTGCAAGCGCTTCACGGCGGCTCGCAGTCGCTGCCAGCTTTTTGCGAATTACAGGGGGTCAGGCCCCGCCTATGGAATCTTAGAAAGATTTTTCTTTCTGTTTTGCATGGTTTTTTCACGGTTCGTTGCCCATAAAATAGTCACAAAAACAAGAAACCGCAGCGAAATGCAATTTGTGTTCCGCTGCGGTTTCTTTCATATTCGGGAATGAAACCAAAGGCCCGGCTGGCAAGCAGCAAGCGGCCGGGTTCCCGACGCTCCGGTTCGGGCGGCGACGGATCAGGAGCCGAGGGAGAACTCCAGCACCGCATACGTCTGCCCATCGTTGCCGGACAAGGTAATGTAAACCCGGTTTCCGGCTTCCACCAGGCCCGGGTAAAGCAGGTCCCCCAGCTTGGCGGGCGCTTTGTATTCCACGCGAAACCCCAAAACCGTCCGCCCCTGCGGCAGCAGCTCCATTGCCGCTTCCAGATACCGGGCGTTGTTCATATGTCCATTTAAGTCGATGTCATTTCGTCGGACCGGCATCGCGGGCAGGGGCTTAGATTCGCCGGACGGCAGGAGGATGCGCTTGTCCCCATAGTCCATATCAAGCTGCGGGTCTAAGACCACCTTGTCCATCTCCTCCTTGGGAAGCCGGACCATCCGCCCGGTTTCATAGCTGACGAACGCGCCGATTCCCCAGGATTTGACGCAAGGCCCTCCGTCCTCTCCGTAAAGGAAGGTGTTGCGGTAGCCGTAGAAGCCCTTGCACTGATAGATGCTGGTGGCGGCGCGCACCCGTTCGCCGTACTTTGGCAGCCGGATGACCTGAGCCTGGCGGAACAGCAAAAACATCCCCAGGTTGTTTGACGAAAGGAAGGTGGTGAAGGACGGCTCCGATTCCATCCAGAGCATGGAGCAGTCCTGCATCAGGTCCACGGCGGAAATAAGCTTCATGTTTCCGTCCGCGCCCGTCTGGCTGGCCCCTACGCGGGAAGCAATGGTGTACATAGGGTGTGCTCCTTTCTTGTTTTTTTGATTATACACCCGCCGGGCCGTCCACGGCAATGAAAAAGAGCCGCTGTTTTTTATAAAACAGCGGCCCTTTCCGGTGGGCTGTTTCCCTGCGGCGGCGTTTTAAGCCCGGTTACCCTTCCCGGCAATAAACGGCGATGGCGTCGCTAAAATACCGAGCGAGGCCGGGAGCGAGCCCCTCAAAGGTCTCGGCAAAGCGGGAGTCCTCCACGTACATCTGCCCGAGGCCCGCGAGGATTTCCTTGGTGCAGGCGTAATGGTTTTTCGAAATGTGTTCCTGCCAGCGGGCCGCCAGGGCCTGTACCGCCGGGCCGGACGGGGCCGCGCCCGCCGCCATTTGTGCGGCCAAGGCGTCGAAAATCTCGTTCATCTCCCCTTGGATGCGGGCCCAGTCCGCCTTTGTATAGGCGGCGGCTTTTTTTTCACTTTCCCGGTAAGCGGCGGTGCCGCCGTACCGTTCTTTTGCCTCTTTTGCATACCGGTCCCGCGCCTCCTCCAGCGAGGAAGCGTCAAACGCGTCAAAACGCATACTGCATTCTCCTTTCAAAAGCGAATCCACCAGGCGCAGAATGCCGTCGAGCCGCTGCCGCTTGAGGGTGAGCAGCTCCCGGTGGCGCACGAGCGCCTGGGTCTGGTCAAAGGAGGGATCGTCGAGAATCCCGCGGATGTCCATGAGCGCAAAGCCCAGCTCCCGGAAGAACAAAATCTGCTGCAAACGCGCCATGGCCGCGTCGTCATAAAGGCGGTAGCCCGCCTCGGTGACCTCGCTGGGAGGCAGCAGGCCTGTTTCGTCGTAGTAATGCAGCGTGCGCACGCTGATCCCGGTAAGCTTCGCCACTTGGCTGACCGTGCGTTTCATGGGGCATCTCTCCTTTGCAAGCATGATGATACCGTATGACGTAACGTGAGAGTCAAGAAAAAGTTTTCGCGCCCGCAGAAAGGCGCGATTGTGGTATACTCAAAAGCAGATTATCAATGAAATGGAGTGGCGTTATGCAGAATTTTGAACGGTTACACGCGCTTACCAAGGAAGAACTGATCGGGCTCATCGAAATCTACTCGAAAAACTGGCTCGCCATGGACGGGGTATGGTTTCAGTCCATCGAGCGCAAGTACGGCATGGAGGAAGCCATGTTTCACGACGGGGAGGCGTGGAAACGCTTTACCGTCATGGAAGCCAAGCGCATCAAGGAATTTTTGGGCCTTCCGGACCGGGCGGGGCTTGAGGGTTTGGCGAAGGCCCTGTCCCTTCGCTTTTACGCGAACCTCAACCGCGACGAAATCCGCGTCGAGGGCAACACCCTGACCTACCGCACGCTTACCTGCCGGGTGCAGCAGGCCAGGGAACGAAAGGGGATGGAGTTTCACCCCTGCAAGCCGGTGGGGGTCATCGAATACGCCGGGTTTGCCAAGGTGATTGACGACCGGATTGGTTGCAAGGCGCTGAGCTGTTATCCGGAGGTCACCGATCCGTCCTGCTGCTGCTCGTGGCAGTTTACGCTGCACGAATGAGAAACGCCTCCCCGTCATACATATGATACCAGGATAACGCCGCGAAAAAAGCGGACGGAAGGAGCCAACGCCCATGCCCGAACTTTATACCGAGGAAGAACGAAACGCCCTCGAAACCCATATTCAAAAGCATTTCGGCCAGTTCGCCAACGTGTTCCAGGAAATCGCCTCACCGGACATCCAGGTGGACATCGGCATTATCAGCCCAACCCCGGCCCGCGATTATTATACCCTGGTGACCATGGGGATGGGCGCCCACAAGATGCACCTGCCCGACGGCCTGGAAGGCCATGGCTTCGAGCGGGCGGAAATGGTTCTCTGCCTGCCGCCCGAGTGGGACGTAAACAGCAGCGAGGAAGAGGACTACTGGCCCCTTCGCTGGCTCAAAATCCTCGCCCGTCTGCCCGGCAGCGAGGACACGTGGCTGGGCTGGGGGCACACGGTGCCAAACGGGGAGCCGCTCGCGCCGAACACCCAGTTTTCAGGAGTGCTTTTAGAGCTTCCCTACCGGTTCGGGGAGGAGGCCATGGCCTGCCGCCTGCCCGGCGGGGAAACGGTGCGGTTTTACCAGGTGCTTCCCCTCTACGAGGAGGAGATGGACTTTAAGGTGAAGCACGGCGCGGACGCGCTCCTCGACCGGTTCGGCAAAGAGGCGCCGGACCTGGTGGACATTCACCGCAAAAACGTCTGCGCGCCGCCGCCCAAGCCCTACGCCATCCCCATGGAAAAGATCAAGCCCCTGATTTCCTCCCAGGAGGGCTGCATCGTCAGCGACCGGATCATGGTGGACGGATGCAAGGTGGGGTTTTGCTACCGGGAGGAGCCCATGCCCGACCAGCCGGACAGCGGCTGGCGGTTCCTCTCCGGGGACGAAACCCAGGAGTATCTGGACGATCCGGGCCACGCCGACGTGTACGGGCTGAATACCCTGTGCAACTACGACCCGGATGTGATCGAGCTGCTGGACGCGTCGGTGGGCAGCGCGTTTCTGCGGGGGCCGGACGGGCGGCTGCACCCGGATGAGGACTGGCAGCCCGAGCTCGTATAGAAAAAGCAAAACACCCGCCCGGAGCGAGGGAAACTCCCTGCTCCGGGCTTTTTCTATGCCCAGATGCCGGCGGAAAGGCGACGCGAAAAAAATCCTACAAATTGAATATGTTATGCTAGGGACGAAGATCTTCGAAATTCCATAAAGAAAGGAACATCCACTCAGAATAAAGGGATGCGTTCCCCACTCTAGTCGGATGTTCCTTTTATCTATCTGGATAGGGCATCTCACGGGGAAGCCCCAACAAATAATTCGCAGATACGTTATAGTATTTACAAAGGATGACGATATCATCTAAAGAGGGCTCAAATCGACCTAACTCAATTTGCGACAATTTTTGCTGCGATATCCCCATTTCCATGGCAGCGGCGGTTTGTGTTTTTGGAGGCTCAATTTGTTCTCTCAGCAGCCTTACTTTCTGTGCAAATGTCACCGACATCACCTCGCCTCTTTAAATTATCACACAATCAGAATCAGGCATTGACTTCACATATAAAATATGTAATAATGATCAAAACAACATATTTTATATGTAGAAAGGACGGGAAACCATGACCAAAGAAGAGGCAATCAGGCAGCTTTGTGCGAACCTCCGGTATCTGCGGGAGCGGACGGGCCTGTCCAAAACCCGCATGGCCAAAATCATGGGAGTCACCACGGCGACCCTGACGAAAATCGAAGAAGGGACCCTGCCCCGCCGGACGGGGGTGAAGGTTCTGCTGCGCCTGTCCGATCAGTTCGGCATCCGGCTTAACTGCTTCTTTCTGCCCGGGCTTGGGGGCTGGCAGCCCGGGGAAGGGGCGGGACGGGAGGATCAAAATCCATAAGGCTGCGGCCATAGGGCAGCCCGCCGTACAGGATGGTGGGCCTTCCCCCTTTGCGGCGGCCGGTCCCGTCCACCCGCCTTTGACAGAACAACCCTTTCGCGGTATCCTAAGAAAAAACCGTCAGGAGGGCCTATGACCTATTCGAATGTCCGAAAGGGCGCGTTTTTGGAGCGCCCCAACCGGTTTGTGGCGCAAGTGGAGCTGGACGGGCGGGCGGAAACCTGCCACGTGAAGAATACCGGTCGCTGCAAGGAGCTGTTGCTCCCGGGGGCGGAGGTTTACCTGGAGGAAAGCGCGAACCCGGCCCGCAAAACGAAATACGACCTGGTGGCGGTGAAAAAAGGCGCGCGGCTCATCAACATGGATTCTCAGGCGCCCAACCGGGTGGTGGAGGAATGGCTGCGAGGGGGCGGGCTGGTTTCGAACCTGACCGCCCTTCGCCCCGAATGCCGCTACCGCCATTCCCGGTTTGACTTTTACCTGGAGGCAGACGGGCGCAGGGCTTTCCTGGAGGTCAAGGGGGTCACGCTGGAGGAAGGAAACGAAGCCTTCTTCCCCGATGCGCCCACCCAGCGCGGGGTCAAGCACATCCAGGAGCTGTGCGCCTGCCGAAAAGACGGGTACGACGCGTACCTGGTCTTTGTCGTCCAGATGAAAGGGGTATCCTGCTTTCGGCCCAACGACCGCACCCACAAAGCCTTCGGGGACGCGCTGCGCATAGCCCGAAAGGAAGGGGTGCGCCTTGTGGCGGTGGACTGCCTGGTAACTCCCGACACCCTGCACATCCACGAAGAAGTCCCCGTCTTGTTGGGGTGAGGAAAGGAGGGGAGCGGATGGAACAGGCGTGTTACGTCTATATCCTGCGCTGCCGGGACGGCACGCTCTATACCGGCTGGACCAACCGGCTCCCAGAGCGGGTGGCGGCCCATAACCAGGGCAAGGGAGCCAAGTACACCAAGGCCCGCCGCCCGGTGACGCTGGTTTACTGGGAGCAGGTCCCGGACAAGGCCGCGGCCCTTCGCAGGGAATGGGCGGTCAAAAAGCTTTCCCGGGCCGAAAAGCTTGGGCTCATCGCCCGGTTCGAAAAAGAGACGAAAGCCGTCTGAACGCAATCGCGTGCAGACGGCTTTCCTTCGACGCGGACCCGGGTGCTACCGGCCCCTGTGTTTTTCCTTGCGCTTCTGGGTGCGCAGGGCAAACCGGCGTTCCTTTTCCTCCAAAGCACGTTCCCGCCGCAAAGCCTGCCTTATCTTGCCGGCTTCCTCCCGCTGGGCGCTGACGGCCTGCTGGGCCTTGGTGCCCACCCCGTGGGAAAGAAGGGCGCGGGCGGCTTCCCGTTGCGCCCGCTTGGGGTTTGGCCGCCGCTGGGGCTGGCTTTGCGGGGCCAAAACCGCGCCGAAGCGCAGGCGGGAAAAGTGCGAGAGAAAGAACTCGTACACCTGCCCGTCGGTGGGTTCCTTGCCGAAGGTGACCTTCGCCGCCTCCAAAAGCGGCCCGGCGCGCCGTTCGTACACCCCCACCCAGAACGGGTCTTCAAAGAACACGGTTAACCTTGCTGTGACGTCCATCGTCATTCCTCCTATTTTGTGAAATCCCCGCAGAGAATGGACAACCATAGGAGGCAGGTTACTGACGGCAATCGGCCGTGCCCGGACTACCAACCGGACCGTGTTTTGATCTCTGCGCTTTTATGCTAATCCCTTTGCCTGTTCCTGTCAAGCGGGGCTTGACAAAAGGAGGGCCGTCTGGTATCCTGATAAGTAACCAGTTACCTAATTGAGGAGGCCGCATTCTATGGAGAAGCTTACCCAGCGTCAGTATGTCTTCGGCGCGCTTTTCGTCTTTGCCAACAAGCTGCAGTTAATCGGGGACCGGCTGGACCCGAACATCACCATGAAGCAGTGGTTTTTGGTGGCGATGCTGTCCCAGTTCGGGGAAAAGGCGCCCACTATAAGCGAGCTGGCGGCGTTTATGGGGTGCTCCCGGCAGAACGTCAAGAAGCTGGCGGGACGGCTTTCGGAAAAAGGGTTTTTGCAGCTTCAGAAGGACCCGGAGGACAGCCGGCAGACCCGCCTGCGCGTGACCGGCGCGTGCAAGGACTATTTTGCCGCCCGGGCCGGCCGGGAAGAGCAATGGCTTTCCCAGGTGTTTGACGGCATAAGCCAGGCGCAGCTTGACGGGCTGTATCACAGTATGAAGCAGCTCGAACAAAACATTGGGCGAATGGAGGAAACGTTATGAAATCGGTTTTGGTCTGTTACGAATCCCAGTACGGCTATTCGCAGAAGTACGCCCAGTGGATTGCCAAGGAGCTGGGCGGCCGCGCGCTGCCGGTGTCCCAGGCAGGGGAGGAGGATGTCCGGAAGGCGGACCTGGTGGTGGTTGGCGGCGGGCTCTATGCCGGGAAGGTGGGGGGCGCTTCCTTTGTCAAGCGGCATGAGGCCGTCCTAAAAGGAAAGCTCGCGGCGCTGTTCACCGTGGGCCTTTCGCCCACCGACAAGGAGGAGGTGTTTTCCCCTCTCATGGAGAAAAATTTTGCGCCGCACATCCTTGCAAGCACCAAGGTGTTCCACCTGCGCGGCGGAATGGATTACCAAAAGCTCAAATGGATGCACCGGATGATGATGAAAATGCTCGTGCACATGCTCCGCAAAAAAGCCCCCTCCGAGCGGACCCGGGACGACCAGGGCCTGCTTGATTCCTACGGCAAGGCGGAGGACTTTTCCGATCCCGCTTCGGTTGCGCCGCTGGTGGCCTACGTCAAAAGTCTAAGATAGGAAACGCCCGGATGGAGAAAACCATCCGGGCGTTTTTGACGAAAATGGGACGCTTATGCCGCACCGCCGTGGAAAAAAGGAGGAGGAACCCCTTTTCTGAATAAAGGCCTTATACGGATAAGCGGCGGTTTAGCCGTTCGCCCTTTTGATCGGGACGCGCAGCACGGTCTTGAGCCGGTCGGGATTGGCCCGGCGAGGATCGGACAGGTAGAGCTCGTGGTGCCTGCGTTCGCCCAGGTCCTCCTGGTATCCGTTCTCTCTTGCGAAACGCACAAGGGCGTTCATGGTCGCCGCTTCCGTGGAATAGGGCCCCAGGTGCATGGCCTGGACGCAAAGCCCCTCTTCGAACATTTCCAGGCGGGCCTTTTCCACCGGGACCTCCGGCTTTTTGCACCGCACCTGCGCCGCCGCTTCTTCGAACACGGCCTTGGTCACAAAGTCCGGCTGGCGGATCATGGCGGTCCAATGCCAGGAGGACCGGTCGGACAGGTCCAGCTGGCCCCCTTCGCTCCACCAGAGCCCTTCCAGCGGCGGTACCACATAGTCCACGTATCCTTGCGGGACGTTGCCGGTCCTCTTGCGCATTTTGATGGAGAAGGCCAGGGCGTACAGGGTTTGCACCGCCTCCTGGTAGCATTCCCCCGCGGGGTCTCCCGTCCCGTCCACCATCAGAAAGGGCATAGGCGGCACGGTGACCAGGGAAGGAGTTTGCTTTGGAAGGTACAGGTCGGGATAGGCCTTTTTAAAGTCCAGCTTCTCTCCGGCTATGGCCGGCTTCTTTCCGCCCGGCTTTCGCTTGGCGGTGAGAAAGGGGAGAACCTCCTCCAGCATGGCTGTCCCGTCCAAGGGGAACAGCGCCCATTTCCCGTCGCGATAGGTGGCGGCCTGGTCGTAGAAAGAGAGCAGGGCCGGAGAGAGGGACGCACGCAGCGCCTCCACCTTTTCCCGTTCGGCCTTCCCGAAGATCAGCAGAAGCCCCGCCTTTCCCTCATCCGCCAGCAAAGACGCAATCGTTTTGCCGCCCCGGCGGAACTTGCATTCGTATGTCCATTCCTTGCCCCCGTCGTGCCAGGCAAGCTGTGGGCTATACGTTTGCTGTAGATAAGCGCAAAGCGCCTCAAAGCGGGAAAACGCCTCCGGCCCCAGCATTGCGGCCAGTTTTTCCGTAGTGGGTGCGGATACCGTCGCCATTTGTTTTGCCTCCTAAAAACCGTATTTGGTAAAGATAGCCTGCAGCTTCTTTTCACTCAAAATTTCGTTGGTGACAAAAGCGCCGTTATAAAATAGGCTATACGTCGTGGCCGGAGTGGGGGCCCGGCGGGCTTGCTCTTGCGTTTCCAGCTTGCGAAGAACGAACGGGATTCCCCGTTCCTTTGCCAGCGCTGCGGCCAGCGGCGCGTAAGCCTCGGTATGAGGGCACTGGTTCGTATAATAGAGAACAAAACCGTCCTCCTCGGGCCGTCCCTCCTTGGCGCAGGGGAGAAACCGGGGAACCGTGCCTTTGCGGTCGAGAAAAAGGCAGGCAAGAACAAAGGAGGACCGCGCCTCGTCCACCGGTTCGAACCCTTTGTAGGCCAGGTGCTTGGGGTCGCAGAGAAAGGGCAGCTTTTTCTTGGAGGTCAGCGCCACGACGCCGTGCTTTCCCTGGGCCTTGGCGTCCTGCAAACAGGCTTCCAACAGCCCGTTTGACAGCCCCTTTCCCTTATATTGCCCCGATACCCAGAAGCAGTCGATGAACAAGTACCCCGGCGCGTCCACCGGGTACCAGGCATGTTCGGCGGGCAGGTATTCGAGGAACGCCTTGCCCCGCACGTCGTATTTCAAAAACACCAGCCCTTCCCCGAAGGCGGCCCTCATCCAGGCCTTTTTGGAGGGAACCCGGCAGTCTCCCTTTTTGTCGCTGATGGCGCAGCAGATGTGTTCCTGCTCCAGGTTCTCTGCCGTGACCTTAATGATTTCCATGAAAAAACCCCTTTCTCGTTTCGGTTACTGGGTTTTCTTCCATCGCCGCAGGGTAGGCAGATACCGGCGCATGGCCTGCCGGGCCGCTTCCTCATTTTCAAAGGAACTGCTCTGCATCAGGAAGGGCAGGCATTGCTCGATCATGCCCTCCAGGGTCGGAGCGGTGGTAAAGGCCCCGTTCTCGTAGCAATCCTTGCAGTATTCGGTGCTTTTGCATCCGTCGACTTCGGTTCCCCATTCCTGGCCGTTCATAGGCATGCCGCAGCTTTGGCAGACGGGAGTTTCCTGCTTTTCCTCGTCGAGGGCGATATAGATGTGGATTTCCATGTCCTGCATGCCGCCCGAGCCGCAGATGTATTCTTCAAAATCGGTGGTATAGGCCCTGGGCAGGCCAAGCGTCCACAGTTCCTGCCAAAAAGCCGCCACGGCCTTTTGCACATCCCCGTGGATGACGAAACGAGCGTAAGGCCCGCCGGCAATCGTCGCGGTCGTAAAGCCTTCCGGCAGCCGGTCGACGCCGGTTACCTCACAGCAGGCCATCATGTCGTAAGCGCCCAGATGGTCGCTTTCGTAATGGTGGTAAAGCCCGATTCCCCGGCCGGTCACCTTGTCCGGAATGCGCTCGAAAGCCTGCGAATAAAACCGGTTCCACAGCCCGCCGATGTCTTCGTTCATGCTGTCGGACAGGTTTGAGGTGCGAAGCCCTAGGCCCGCCACCGTTTTCGGGGAGAGTACGACCCGTTCGTAGGATACATTCATTGCAGTCAGCTCCTTTATCTTAAGGTGTCCCCAGTGTACCACGCGGAATGTGACAACTGCGTGTCCAGTTTCACCGGTAATTTTCGAGGGCCGCTTTCAGGCTCTCGCGGATTCGTTTACGCGCCCATGGGGGCTCCAACACCGTCAGCGCACCGCCGAAGGACAGCAGGTACCCCCACACCCATTCGCTTTCCCAGAAGACCACCCGGGCCGTCAGGCTCCCGTCCTCATGTTCCGTCAGGCAGCCGGCGGGAAATTCGTCGTAAACCCGGTGCCGCATGGCGACGGAAAAGCCCAGGACCATGGGCAAAGGGTTGGCGGCGGCCGAAAGGTCCGGCTCGATGGGGATGTCTTTCCTCCGTTCTTCCGGGAAGGTATCTTCCGTCACCTGCAAATTCCCCATCCGGATGAGCTTGAAGGTGCGGTAATCCTCCCGGGCCAGACAGTATCCCTGCAAGTACCAGGCGCTTCCCTTAAAGCGCAGCTTGACCGGTTCCACCGTCCGCCTGGTTTCTTTCCCCGCGGCGCTGACATAGTCGAAAATCACCCGCCGCCTTGACAGAATGGCGCCGCGCAGCCGGTCGAACAATTCCTTTTCTTCTTTGCCGCTTCCCCAGCCGGTAAAGTCCACGTCGATCCAGTCGGGGTCCTCCTTGCGAAAGAAGGTGCGCAGTTTTTCAAGTACCGCCCCGGCTTCCGGGTACCGGGCGGCCGACAGGCTCTGCAGGCCGAACAGAATGTTTTCCTGCTCTTTCTGGGAGAGCACCGACTTGTTGAGCACAAAGGCGGGCAGCAGGCGAATACCGCCTCCCTTGCCCTTGGCGGTGTAAACCGGGATGCCCGCGGCGGAGAGGGCGTCCACGTCCCGGTAAATGGTCCGTTCAGACACTTCGAACCGTTCGGCTAGCTCCTTTGCCGTCACGTTTTCCCGCTCGAGAAGAAGATATACGATTTCAAACAACCGGCCAATCTGCATGACACTCCCCTCCTTTGCTCTTAGTATACCATAGAAATAAGACATCTTATGTCAGGTTATTCATTTTCCAGCCACAAATTCTGCTTGCCCTTTGTGTTATACTGAAAGAAAAAGGAGGAATCGCCATGACATCGTTTTTTGACCTGATCGAAAAAAGGGAAAGCTGCCGCAACTTTGCCTCCGCCCCGGTGGAGAAAGAGAAATTGGAAATGTGCGTAAAAGCCGCCCGGCTTTCTCCCTCCGCCTGCAACAGCCAGCCCTGGAGCTTTGTGGTGGTCGAGTCCCCCGACCTGTCTCCCAAGGTGGCCGCCTGCCTGCAGGAGATGGGGATGAACAAGTTTGCCTCCAACTGCCCGGCCTTCGTGGTGGTCGTGGAGGAAAAAGCCAAGCTCTCCGAACGGGTGTTGCAGAAGTTCAAAAGCCAGGACTTTGCCGCCATCGACTTAGGGCTCACCACCGCCCACCTCTGCCTTGCCGCCACCGAACAGGGCCTTTCCACCTGCATTCTGGGCTGGCTCAATGAAGCAAAGCTCAAGGAACTGCTGGGCATCCCCGCTTCTAAACGGGTGCGGCTGGTCATCGCGGTGGGCTATGCCGCCGCCGATACCCTGCGCCCGAAGCAGCGCAAACCCCTGGAGGACCTGGTGCGTTACGAATACGGGGAATAGAGCGCGGCACAAACAGGCCGACGAAGCGGCCCGTACGGGGCGCTGGCTCCAAAACGCGGCGGGGCCGGATTTATGGGGAACGGCCGTGACCGCCCGGCGGTAGAACATCAGGCCGGGTGCAAATGCCTGCGAGTTGCGGCCGTAAAACGAAGGGCCCGGGAGTATACACTTCCGGGTCCCTTTGCGGTTTTATTTCTTTTTCACCGGGAACTGGATTTCCGTCAGCCAGTCCTCTTCCTTTTCCTGGTTCCAAATCCCGTCGATGTAGCTTTCCCGGGGATTGTCGAGAATCTGATAGCCGTTGTCCTCAATCCATTTGGTGGCGAACAGATAGGCCTCCCGCAGATTGGAATAACTGCCCTTGTGGAGCACGCACACCGCTGCGGGCACCGCCGGCAAAACCTTGAAGGAAAGCAGCTTGGTGTCCTCCTTCTTCTCCGTAACCGCCTGGCACACCTCCGTATCGATGTCCCGCTCCTTGTACTCCCCGCTGTGGTAGATGCTAAAGCAGTATTCCGGCTCTCGGCACTTGCACCCCAGCCGCATCAGCTCCGGCCCCATCACCTGGGGAAAGAGGGTAAACAGGGCGCTGTAATCGGGCATCACCCGCCTGAGGCTGGCGACGATGACCTGAGGGAGCTCCTTGATGGTGGCGGTATATTGTTTCATAAAATCTCCTTTCGCGCTTTGCAGGACGTTTTCAATCAGCATAAGCTTTTCCCCGATGTCCGCCGCCGCGCCCGCAAGCTCCCGCTTTTTGGCCAGAAGGAGGGCCTCCATCGCGCCGCGGTTTTCCATCAGCAGCCCGATTTCCGTCAGGGAAAAGCCCATCTGCTTTAAGGAGAGAATCTGGTGCATCTGCATCAGTTGCTCGCTGGAATAGTAGCGGTACCCTGTGTCTGGGGCGGTGAAGGCAGGCTTTAAAAGCCCGATTTCGTCGTAGTGACGCAGGGTCTTGGTGGTGACATGGTGAATTTTTGAAAACATCCCGATGCTGTACATGTAAGACCATTCCTTTCGTTTCGCCGCCCCGCGCGCTGGCGGCATCCTTAGCATACCGGTTGCCCTAAGGGCAATGTCAAGCCCTTTTTGCAAAAAAACTCCGCCCGATCCCGTTATTTAGACGAGCCGGGCGGAGTGTTCGTTTTTTTCTCTGCTTGGCAACCGGAGCAGCCGTCCGCCCTGGTGCAGCCTGAGCAGCCCGCACAATGGGCGCCCCGCTTTTTGCGCCGCCTGAAAAAGACGAACACGGCGATCACCAAAACGGCTAGAATGGACAATACCACGATATCCGCAGGAGTCATAACGTTCCTTTCTTATCCGAAAAACAATTGGCCGAACTGAAAAATGACAAACGCCGCCGCATAAGCCACCCCGGTCTGATACGCGGCGGTGGCTACGGCCGCCCGCAGGGAGCCGAGTTCCCGCTTGGTAGCGGCGAAAGCGGCCACGCAGGGCATGTAAAGCACAGTAAACGCCAAAAAGGAGATGGAGCTGACCGGGGTGAAGATGGTGTGCAGCACCGCGGAAAGCTGAGCGTCGCTGGCGGCGCCCGTAAGCACGGTTAATGTACTCACCACCGATTCCTTGGCGGTAAGCCCGGTGATCAGTGCGGTGGAAGCCCGCCAGTCGTCAAAGCCCAGCGGGATAAACAGGGGGGCAATGACCGAGCCGATGGAAGCGAGAATGCTGTCGGTGGAGTCCTCCACCCAGTTGAGAGACCAGTCGAAGCTCTGCAAAAACCAGATGACGATGGCCGCTACGAAAATGATAGTAAAGGCCTTGCGGATGAAATCCTTCGCCTTTTCCCACATGAGCATCAGTACCCCTCGCAGGGCCGGCATCCGGTAAGACGGCAGCTCCATAACGAAGGGAACGGGGTTTCCCTTAAAAATGGTGCTTTTGAGAAGAAGGCCCGACAAAATCGCCACCACCATCCCCAGCACGTACAGGGAAAACATGACGATTCCCCCCTGCTTGGGGAAAAAAGCCATGGTGATCATGCCGTAGATGGGCAGCTTCGCGCTGCAGGACATAAAGGGCGTGAGCACAATGGTCATTTTGCGGTCTCGGTCGCTTGAGAGGGTGCGGGTGGCCATGATGGCCGGCACGCTGCACCCAAACCCGATGAGCATGGGGACAAAGGAACGACCGGACAGGCCGATTTTCCGCAGCATCTTGTCCATCACAAAGGCGACCCGGGCCATATATCCGCTGTCCTCCAGCAAGGACAGGAAGAAAAACAGCAGCACGATGATGGGCAGGAAGGACAGCACGCTCCCCACTCCCGCGCAGACGCCGTCGATGAGAAGGGAGCGAACCCATTCGCTGGTCCCAGCAGAGATAAGAACTCCTTCCAGCCAGTCGGTGCCCACGCCGATCCAGCTGTCCAGCAGATCCTGCAGCGGCGCGCCCAGTACCGAGAAGGTAAGCCAGAAGATGAGCAGCATGATCCCCAGAAAGATGGGAATGCCCAGGTACTTGTGGGTCAAAAGCCGATCGATCTTTTCCGAGCGGACCTGTTCCTTGGTCTCCCGGTGCTTGACCACGCAGTCCCGGCAGATTTCTTCAATGTAAGTGTAGCGCATATCTGCCAGGGCCGCTTCCCGGTCCATATCCAGCGCCTTTTCCATATTCTCTACCACATGGTCGAGAATATGCTTCTGGTCGCAGGTCAAATGCAACGCCTTCATCATCAGCTCGTCCCCTTCGACGAGCTTGGTGGCGGCAAAGCGCAGCGGATAGCCCGCCGCTTTTGCCTGATCTTCAATGATATGGGCGATAGAATGAATCGCTTTATGTACCTCACCCCGGCAGAAGTCCATGCGTACCGGTGGCTTCGGATGGCGAACGGTTTCGGTCACCGCGTCCAGCAGGTCGGAAATCCCTTCGTTTTTGCCCGCGGAAATGGGGATGACCGGCACCCCCAAATGGGCGCTCAAAAGCTTTACATCGATGGAGTTTCCGCTGGCGCGCACCTCGTCCATCATGTTCAGAGCGATCACCATGGGGATCCCCAGTTCCATCAGCTGCAAGGACAGATAGAGGTTGCGCTCAATGTTGGTGGCGTCCACAATGTTAATGACGGCCTTGGGGTGCTCTTTCAAAATGAAATCCCGGGTGACCACCTCTTCCGAGGTGTAGGGAGAAAGGGAGTAGATCCCGGGCAGGTCCACCAAAATCATGTCCTTGTGCCCCTTGATGGATCCTTCCTTTTTCTCCACCGTCACGCCGGGGAAATTGCCCACATGCTGATTGCTGCCGGTCAGGCAGTTGAACAGGGTGGTTTTGCCGCAGTTTTGGTTGCCGGCGAGAGCCAGTAAATCGCTCATACGGGAGAGACCTCCTTAAGTTGGATCTTAGCCGCATCTTCCCGCCGAATGGTGAGCACATAGCTGCGTAAGTACAGCTCGATGGGGTCGCCCATGGGCGCCACCTTGCGCACCATGACTTGGGTTTTGGGGGTCAGCCCCATATCCAGCAGCCGGTGGCGCAAAGCGCCTTCCCCGCCAACCGCTGTGATGATCCCGCCGTAGCCGGGCTTTACCTGATCGAGGGTCATGGCAGGTCCTCCTTGGAAGAAAATGTGAAGAATTTGTGAAGAAATATTAATTTCATTGTACACGCGGATCCCGCGTCTTGTCAAGGCGAGGTGACGCGGCGCAGGCATACAAAAAAGCCCGGTTTGCTTGCAAAATTTGCCGCCTATGCTACAATGGAGCCAGAGCAAGAACGGATAAGCAAAGGAGCCTCTTATGAATATACAGATTTACGGGAAGAACAAGTGCTTCGACACGAAGAAAGCGGAGCGCTATTTTAAGGAGCGGGGAGTCAAGTTTCAGCGCATCGATGTGGCGAAATACGGTATGAGCGCAGGCGAGCTGCAAAGTGTCAAACGGGCGGTGGGATCTCTAAACGCCCTCATCGACGAGAAGGCGCAAGCGGCGCCCCTCATCCGGTATCTGGCCTATGAAAGCGACCGGGAGGAAAAGCTTTTGGAAAACCCCAACGCGTTCAAGACCCCCATTGTGCGAAACGGCAGGCAGGCCACGGTGGGATATTGCCCCGAGGTTTGGAAAACCTGGGAGTAGGGAAACCTGCGGAGAATGTGCTGAGGATGAACAGCATCCTCCATCGGTCCCCTTCCTTTAAAGAGTACAGGCTATACGTATGTGAGCTTACCCCGGGTCATTCCACCCGGGAAGATTTTGAGAAAATGTACCCGGTCCTGCCCGGCCGGCGGAACACGGGAAAACCCAAACGCATGGGGCATGCCAGGACAGACGGCCGGGCAATGGATACTCGCCGAAAAAAGCGGGCATGAACGACCCAAAGAATCCATATGCTAGCGCAAGGAGATGAGAACGGATGGAGCGATTTTCCATCATACGAGGCGATATTACCACCCAGGCGGTGGACGCCATCGTCAACGCCGCCAACACGTCGCTGCTGGGCGGCGGCGGGGTGGATGGGGCCATTCACCGGGCGGCGGGGCCGCAGCTTCTGGAGGAGTGCCGCACCCTGCACGGCTGTAAAACCGGGCAGGCAAAACTGACCAGAGGTTACCGGCTGCCGGCAAAGTACATCATCCATACTCCCGGCCCCATTTGGCAGGGCGGGGGACACGGGGAAGAGGAGCTTCTGTGCAATTGTTACCGCAACAGCCTTACCCTCGCAAAGGAGCAGGGATGCAAAACGGTGGCCTTCCCTTCCATCAGCACCGGGGTTTACCGGTTCCCGCTGCAAAAGGCCGCGTCCCTTGCGGTGAATACTATCCTGGCCTTCCTGGAGAAAGACCAGACCATCCAATGGGTGACCATGGTCTGCTTTGACGAAAAAACCAAGGCCGCTTATGAGCAGGCCTATCGGGACGCCGCAAAAGGAGGATAAACATGGGATGTGTTGGCAACGCGCTGTGGTTTTTGTTCGGCGGCCTGATTATGGGCCTGAGCTGGGTGCTGGCGGGGGTTTTGTGGTGCATCACCATCGTGGGCATCCCCATCGGGACGCAATGCTTTAAGTTCGCGTCCCTTGCCTTCTTTCCGTTTGGCAAGGAAGTGGTATACGGCGGCGGGGTAGGCTCGCTGCTTCTCAACATCCTGTGGATGATTTTCAGCGGCATTTTGCTTGCTGTCGAAGCGGCTCTCATCGGCTGCCTTTTCTGCATTACCATCATCGGCATTCCCTTTGGAATGCAATGCTTTAAGCTGGCAAAGCTGGCGCTGATGCCCTTTGGGGCCAGCGTGCGATAGGAGTAAGGAGAAATATGGACGCAAGAACGCGCAGCGCCATTTCCATCGGGGCGACGGTGGATGTGGTGCTCAAAAAAGATCAGCCCACGGGCCGTCTGACCCGCGGGCGTGTCAAGCGAATCTTAACCAAAAGCCCCACCCATCCCCATGGCATCAAGGTGATGCTGGAGGACGGACAGGTGGGCCGGGTACAATCGATTTTGGAGGAATCGTAATGGGACTGTTTCATAGGCACCGTGCTCCGTTGCCGCAGGACGGGGAGTTTACCGAGAAGGACGTGGCGGTAGAATCCAGCATTTGTACCGGGGAAACCCTAATTGGGTTTCGTAAAAAGGACAGCGGCCGCCTGCAGCAGGCGGTGGTGGTGCATTCGGAGAAGGATATCGTCCGGTTTTACCGGCGGCATCATCTGCGCAGAACCGTCAAAAGAGGAGGGCTGGTATGACACTGTTTTTGGAATACCCCAAATGCTCCACCTGCCAGAAGGCGAAGAAATGGCTTTTGGAGCATCATGTGGCGTTTGAAGATCGGCATATTGTCGAGCATCCCCCTACCGTTGAGGAGCTTCAAAAGTGGGCGGCCCAAAGCGGCCTGCCCCTCAAACGATTCTTTAACACGAGCGGCCTCAAATACCGCTCTTTGGGCCTCAAAGAAACCCTCCCCTCCATGAGCGAGGAGGAACAGCTTTCCCTGCTTGCCTCGGACGGCATGCTCGTCAAGCGCCCGCTTTTGGTCACCGATTCTGCGGTGCTTGTGGGCTTTCGGCCCGCCGAGTGGGAGAAAGCGCTGTAAAAAGGAGGAAACCATGGGTTTTCATCGGATTGACTCGTCCGCCTGGGAGCGGGCGGAGCACTTTGCCCATTATCGCAGATCGGTTCCCTGCGCTTACAGCGTGACGGTCTCCCTGCGCATTACCCGTCTGCTTCCCCTCCTCCGGGAAGGGGGCTATAAATTTTTTCCCACCCTGGTCTATCTGTTGGCCAGAGAGGTAAACGCCCATCGGGAATTCCGCCTCGCGCTGGACGGGGAGGGGCAGGTGGGCTATTATGACGAGATGGTCCCTTCCTACACGGTCTTTCATGAGGACAGCGAGACCTTTTCCAATCTTTGGACGCCCTATTCGCCGCAGTTTTCTACTTTTTATCGTGCAATGCAGGAGGACCTTGCCGAATATGGGGAAAACAAGGCCTTTTATGCAAAGCCGGATGGGCCCAAGAATCAGTTTCCCATTTCCTGTACTCCCTGGACCGGCTTTACCGCCTTTCATATCCACGTGTTTGAGAACCAGGACTATCTCTTTCCTATCTTCACCATCGGCCGCTACGAGGAGCAAAACGCAGAAATCCGCCTGCCGCTGGCGGTGCAGATTCACCATGCCGCAGCGGATGGGTTTCATACCGGCCGGCTTTTTCGCAAGCTTCAGGAATTGTGCGACCAGCCCGAACAGTTCTTGCCTTAACGGGATTCCATGGTCTTGATTACCTTGGCGGGGACGCCCGCCGCCAGGCTGTTCGGCGGCACGTCCTTGGTCACCACCGCGCCCGAAGCGATCACCGCATTGTCCCCAATGGTGACGCCGGGATTTAAGATGGCGCCGCCTCCGATCCAGACGTTGTTGCCCACAGTGACGGGTTTTCCGTATTCGAGCCCGCTTCGGCGCTTGTGGGGGTCTAGGGGATGCCCGGCGGTGAAAACCGAAACCCGGGGACCTAGCATACAGTCGTCCCCGAAGGTGACCGGGGCTACGTCCAAAAGGATACAGCCGAAATTCGCGTAAAACCGGTCGCCGACCCGGATGTTATACCCGTAGTCGCAATGAAAGTCCGGCTCTATGAAGGGGGCGAGGCCGGCCCCGCCGAAGAGCTTTCGCAAAAGCGCTTCCCGGCGGCCGCGCTCGTGGGGAAGGGTACGGTTATATTCCGCCGTCAGCGCCTGGGCGGCCAGATGCTCCTGTACCAGAACCGGGTCGCTGGCGCGGTAGAGCTCGCCGGTAAGCATTTTTTCCTTTTCGCTTTTCATGGGCCGTGTCCTCCGTATTCCTTGATTTTTGTGTATCATAGCGGAGAACGCCGCCCTTGTCAAGGAGAAAACACGAACGAATACCGACCCCAACCGCATACATAGATAACAGAGAGGTGATCGACCACGCAACAGAATATTGACGTTATGATTATCGGCGCGGGACCGGCTGGCTTGTCCGCGGCGGTCAACGCCCTGACCCGGGGAAAGACCGTGCGGATTCTGTCGGGCGGGGACCCCTTCCTGAAAAAAGCCGAGCGGGTGGACAATTATTTGGGACTTTACCACGTGTCCGGCAAAGAACTGATGGCATCCTTCTTAGAGCACGTCAAGGCCATGGGCGTGGAGCCGGAAATCGGCCGGGTGGTCAACATCCTGCCCTTTGGCGACAAGTTTATGGTCAATTTCAACAGCGAAATCCTGGAGGCAAAAACGGTGATCCTGGCCCTGGGCGCCTCCTCTCCCAAGCAGATTCCGGGGGAAGGGAAGCTTCTCGGGCACGGAGTCAGTTACTGCGCTACCTGCGACGGTATGCTTTACCGGGGCAAGGAGGCCGTGGTGTACGGCCAGTCGGACGGGGCGGCGGGAGAAGCCAATTTCCTCCATAGCATCGGCGTAGAGGTGACCTATGTTACTGCCCGGGAACGCCCCGCCGAGCTTTCGCCCGCTATCCCCTACCTGCGGGGAACCATCACGGAAATCCTTGGAAGCAAGACGGTGACCGGCGCACGGGTCGGTGACCGGATTTTGGAAGCCCAGGGCGTCTTCCTGCTGCGAAATTCCATCGCCCCGGATGCGCTGATGGACGGCCTCGAAATAAAAAACGGGTTTGTGGTGGTCAATTCCGCCATGGAAACCAGTATCCCCGGCGTATTCGCCTGCGGCGACTGTACCGGGAAACCCTTGCAGGTGTCCAAGGCGGTGGGAGAAGGCCTGATTGCCGGGCAGCAGGCTGCCAAGTACCTTGACGAGATTTATAAGGAGGAAAAAGAATATGTCTGATCTGGTGCTGCATCCCAGTTTAGAGGAGTTTGACCGGCTTTTGGAAAGCGAGCCCCTCTTGCTGGTGGATTTTTGGGCTACCTGGTGCACTCCTTGCAAAATGATCGCGCCGCTCATTGAGCAGCTGGCCGACCAGTATGCGGGAAAGGTGACGGTGGTGAAGGTGGATATTGACGAGCATGCTTCCCTTGCCGACCGGTACGGCGTTCAGATGATTCCCACCGTGCTGCTCTTCCACAAGGGAAAGCGGGCGGGCAGGCAGGTGGGGATGAAGCCCGCG
This sequence comes from Solibaculum intestinale, assembly GCF_040096205.1. NCBI lineage: Bacteria > Bacillati > Bacillota > Clostridia > Eubacteriales > Oscillospiraceae > Solibaculum > Solibaculum intestinale. The sequence continues at coordinate 25,865 of NZ_JBBMFD010000020.1, forward strand.
GGCGTGTACGAAACCATGATCGAGGAAGAGCTGTCCGTGCGGTAAGGCCCACGGGTGCATTTGAAACATAGAAAGGGAGGCGCCGTACTGCAGCGCCTCCCTTTTTCATTTGAGGGACCCGTCTTTGCATGGCACCGGGTTTCGTTCGGGCAGTGCGCGCCAAGGATCCCCGATAGGCCAAAGGCCGCGCCGTCTTGCTAAAAAAATAGGCTGCCCGTGCAACCCGGCCGACGCCCTGCGGTACATAATCGGTCCCGCCTTCATCCATACTAAACAGAGAACAACGCGAAAGGGCGGGAATGCGGATGGTATACGATACGTTGATTATCGGCGGCGGGCCGTGCGGGTATACGGCGGCCCTGTATGCGGGCCGTGCGGATCTTAAAATACTGGTGCTGGAAAAAGGGACGGCCGGCGGGCAGATGTCTACCACCGACCACATCGACAATTACCCCGGCTTTCCGGACGGAACCGACGGTTATTCCCTGGCGAGCGCCATGGAGCGCCAGGCCGCCCGGTTCGGGGCCCAAACGGTCCAGGCCGAGGTACAAAAGGTACAGCTGGACGGCCCCGTCAAAACGGTCACGGCCGGCGGCAAGGACTATTGCGCCCGCACGGTCATCGTGGCGGCCGGGGCCTCCCCTAGAGAACTGGGCTTTGAAGAAGAGCGGCGCCTGCGGGGAAAAGGCGTCAGCTACTGCGCCACCTGCGACGGGGTGTTCTACCGGGGCAAAACGGTGGCGGTGGTCGGCGGCGGAGATACCGCGGCGGTGGACGCCCTCTTTCTAACCCGGTTTTGCGAGAAGGTGTATGTGGTGCACCGGCGGGACGCTCTGCGGGCCGCGAAGGAATACCAGAAGCGGCTCTTTGCCAACGAAAAGGTGGAGCTTATTTGGGATAGTGTGGTAGAACGCATTTTGGCAGACGGCAACGTGACCGGTCTCCGGCTTCGCAACAAAAAGACCGGGGAAATCCGCGAACTGCCCTGCCAGGGCGTGTTCATCGCCATTGGAAGCGTACCCAACACCGCCTTCCTGGAAGGCCAGCTCCCTTTGGATGAGGAAGGCTACGTCATGGCCGGGGAGGACACCGCCACGCCGCTTGCCGGGGTATTCGCCGCCGGGGACATCCGGCGCAAGGCCTTCCGGCAGATTGTCACCGCCGTGTCCGACGGGGCGACGGCAGCCAAGATGGCGGAGGAATCCCTCATGCACCTGCGTTCATAGAGCGTCCGTCTGAAATGCACACACAGTTTAATCGTATGCAGACACAAAATACAAAGCGCCGCACGGGAAAAGAAGCTCCCCGTCCGGCGCTTTTGCTCAGCGCGGTTTGAATTCCATCTGGTACCGGCAGTCCAGCAGCGGCGCGTCCGCCAGCGTAAAGGTGAGGGTCTCGCCGGTATCCTCAAACCCGGCCTTCTCATAAAAAGCGCGGGCGCGCCGGTTGCCGTCGAGCACCCACAGGTAGCAGCCGGACAAGCCCTGCGCTTTCATTTCCTGTACCATTCGCTGGACCAGACGGCTGCCGTAACCCTTGCGAAAGCGACCTGGCATTACATAAAGGGATACCAGCTCTCCCCAGCCTTCGTACTTCTCCTCTCTTGCCCGGCCGTAGATGGCGCACCCTGCGATCACTTCCTTCTCAAAGGCCAGCAGAGCGGTAAACCGGCCGGTTGTAATCCAGTCTGCCACCGTCTGCGTCCAGTGATGGTCCTGCAGTTCGTCCAGGTAGCTTTGAGGGACAAGGCCCGGATAAGCAGCCCTCCAGCTTTGGGCGTAAAGGCGGCTGATTTCACCGGCGTCCGTAGGAACGGCGGCGCGAAGGGTAACGGTCATGATTGGTCTCCTTTCTGGTAAAAAGGTTCGGCGGCCGTCTCCAGCATCTGCCGGTATTGGTCCATCACCGACGGCGGGTAAAGGAGAACTGCTTTTCCAGCAAAGCCAAACAGCCAGCCGAAAAAGGAGGGGCTTGGCACCACCCTGGCCGTGACACAGAAATGCCCCTCGTCCACCGGCCGCAGATAGACCTCCTGCCCAAACCGGTCGAGTACCACGTTCATCAGAGAATTGTCGAACTGGATTTTTACCGGCGTTTCCTCGCCCGCGAACATGCCGAACAGCTTTTTGCAATAATCCGCCGCATTGAAGCGGGCCGCGTCAATATGGGCCCGCCTTTCCTCCGTCCGGCTCAGGTCCATCATCCGGTCCACCCGGAAATGAGACAGGCTTTGGTAACGCTCGTAATAGGCGATCAGATAGTAATTTTCGTTGTTCCAGCAAAGGGAAAGGGGGCTGACCACATACCGTTCCCCGCCCCGGCGCAGCACCTTCTTTTTGTTCACCGCGTAGTCAAAATAAAGGAAAGAGACCTGCCGGTCATCCAGGATGGCGCTTTGCAGCCGGTCGACGGTATAGTAGATTTCCTCATTGTCCGCCTTGATGCGGTCGGCCACAAAAATCTGCCGGTTGAGCTGGCTGGCCTGATGAATGCTGGTGAGGCTCTCCAGCTTGCCGATAAGCTCCCGGCTTTTCTTGGGAGTGATGAATCGGGAACAGGCCACCGCGTCCACCAAAAGCTTGAGCTCCGCCAGCTCAAAGGTACGCCCGGCTATGAAATACTCGCACCTTCCTCCCACCTTGCGCAAAACGATGTCCATCCCCGCTTCCCGCAGCGCTTGCAGGTCGCTGTAAATGCCCTTTCGTTCGGCGGATATGCCCCGCGCCTCCAGTGCCTCTAGGATCTCGGGTATGGTCAGCCCGTGCTCCTCGTCCGTTTGTTCGTCCAAAATCCGGTACAGATTTAAAAGCTTTGCCTTAATGCTTTCGGTGCGGCTCACGCCATCCCCTCCTCATTCTTCCCTGACGGTGCTCCAGTGCACGAAATCAATTTCGTTTCCCAAATCGGCAAGCCTTTGCCTTCTGGCGGCATAATCGGGCATTTGCCCCTTCACCAGCGCCCAAAAGGCCGGGGAATGGTTCATCTGCCGCAGGTGGCACAGCTCGTGCACCACCACATAATCGGCAAGCGCCTTTGGCAGTAGCATCACCCGGTAAGAAAAGTTCAGATTTCCCTTGCTGCTGCAGGAGCCCCACCGGGAGGCGGCATGCCCCACCTTCACTTGCCGGTAACAAACGCCCATTTCTGCCGCCAGCTCGGCGCACCTTTTGTTAAGAATCGCTTTCGCCCGCCCTTTGAGCCAGGCTTCCATGACCGGCCCGGGCTGCTCCCGTCTCGCTTGGGGAAGGGAAAAGGACGTACCGTCGAAGGCCACCTCCGGGCTTTGGGAAAATCCCGTTACCGGGTACCAGTTTCCCCGGTAGAGCATCTGCCCGCCCGGATACAGGCAGATCCGGGACCGCGCTGCGTTTCGCGCCGCTGCCGCCTGCTGCCGCCCGCGAATCCAGGAGGAATGCTGCTCTACCAGCCCCTCAATTACCTTCGCAGAGGCGTGCAGGGGCGCCCGCACCTGAAGCGTTCCGTCCTCCAGTACCCGCAGGCAGATGGTTTTGCGCCGAGTGCGCACAATGGTATAAGACAGCGGTTTCATAAGAAATCCCTCCTTCATCTCCCATAGTTTACCATAAACGCTGTCCCGTTTATGGGACATTCAATGGCCTTTTCTTGCATTATAAAGCATTCTGCGCTAGGATGAAAGAAGAAAAATCATGAGGAGGTCCAAAAGATGAATGAAGTAATGAAAACCATTCTCAGCCGCCGCAGCATCCGCAAGTATGAGCAGCGGCAGCTGGAGGAACAAGACCTGCAGGAAATCCTCAAAGCGGGCAGCTTTGCGCCCAGCGCCATGAACCAGCAGTCCTGGCATTTTACCGTGATTCAAAGTCGGGAGGTCATTGATTCCATCGCCGCTGCCGCCGGCAAGGCACTCGGCCGCGGAGAGCCCTTTACCCCCTTTTATAACGCCCCCACCCTGGTCCTTGCCTTCGGCCAGGAAGACGCCATCTCTCCGGTAAGCGACGCGAGCCTTGCCTTGGAGAACATGTTCCTGGCCGCCGCCTCCCTTGGTGTGGGTTCTTGCTGGGTCAACTGCGTCATCGACTTTTTTGAGAGGACCCAGGATGGCAAGGTCATGCGCAAAACTCTGGGCATCCCCGACGGCTACCGCTGCGTGGGGTCCGGGATTTTCGGCTATCCTGCCGAGCGGCCGGCGCCCAAGCCCCGCCGGGAGGGAACGGTTCATTACATTCGGTAACGCAGCTTGGCATAAAAAGGCCCCGAAACGGCAGTGCAGCCGTTTCGGGGCCTTTTTATGCAGAAACCGGTTCGGGCAGAACGTGCGAAAACCAAAATACGGTGCCTTCTCTCATGCGTGTCCGGTAACGGCCCAAAGCGTTCTTGGACGAAAAAACTGCCGTATCCGTGCTTATCCGGGAATGCGTTTCGCTTTGCCCGTCAGAGTGGTGACCGTGATTTTACAGATGCCGGTGCGGGCCAGGGACCGCTCGATGGCAGCGGGAACCTGCGCCATATTTTCCGCCGCGTACTTTTCACAGAGCTTTGTCAAAGCGAACCGCTTTTCTGCCGCGTCCTCCACCATCTCCGCCCGTCCGCAGACCACCGCCGATTCGTAGGCGGTAGAAAACGATTCGGGCAAAAGCCGGGTGTCCCCCACGCAGGTCAGGCATACCTGGGGCCGGCTTGTCAGATTATCTATTTTCTGACCCTCCAGCGCGCAGTGAAAATAGATGACGTCGCCGCAAAGAACCGGCGAAATCGGAATGCAGTAGGGCGTTCCGTCCCCGTTTACCGTGGCGAGCACTCCGTATTCGCATTTTCTTAAAACCGAGCGGGCGAAGTCCTCCCCCTGTTCCCGGTCCTTTCTTCGCATGCTGGGCATGAAACCGCCTTCCTTTCCTAGGACCGTTCGGTTTTCCGTACGGTCATGTTTTTGTTTTTTTATCATATCATGAGTAGAAAGGCAGGGCAAATAGAAAAAGAAGAGAGATTTGACGCAATCGGCTTTACAAAAAAGGAAAAACGCGGTTTAATAGGAGAAACCGGGCGTCAGCAAAATGCCCGAATCAACCGGCGTCCTGAAAGGCCGGTAAATTAAAGGAGTCGTTGACATTCCATGGATAGCAGTTCCATAGCCATGATCGCATCGCTGGTGGTGCTTGTTGCCCTGTCGGCCTACTTTTCCGCGACGGAAACCGCATTTTCCTCTCTCAACCGCATCCGCTTGAAGAATATGGCAAACTTAGGCGACCAGAAGGCCGCGCTGACCCTTTCCTTGTCGAACAATTACGATAAGCTTTTGTCCACCATTCTCATCGGTAACAACATCGTCAACATCACCTCCGCCTCCCTGGCGACGGTGATTTTCGTCCAGTATTTCGGGGATGTGGGCGTCACCCTGTCCACCGTAATCATGACGGTGGTGGTGCTGATCTTCGGCGAAATTTCCCCCAAAAGCCTGGCAAAGGAGAACCCGGAGAGCTTTGCCATGTTTTCTGCTCCGGCTATGCGGGTGCTGATCTGGCTGCTGACGCCGGTCAACTTTCTGTTCGCCCAGTGGAAAAGGCTGCTTGGGAAGCTCTTTCGCGCGAAAAACGACCAGGGAATTACCGAGGAAGAGCTGATGACCATTGTGGACGAAGCGGAGGACCAGGGCGGGATCGGCCAGTACGAAAGCGAACTGATTCGTTCAGCCATTGAGTTCAATAACCTGGAAGCGGACGATATCCTTACCCCGCGAGTCAATATCGTGGCGGTGGAAGACGATGCGAGCAGGGAGGAAATCGCCGAAAAGTTTGCAAACTGCGGCTTTTCCAGGCTTCTTGTTTACCGGGAGTCCATCGACCATATCGTCGGCGTGCTGCATGAGAAGGATTTCTATTCGGCCCTGCACGCCGGGGAATTCCAGATGAAGAAAACCATGCGCAATGCCGTTTATGTCATCGGCAGTCTCAAGATTTCCGATCTGATGCGCCAGCTGCAGCGTTCGAAGACCCATGTGGCCGTGGTGGTGGACGAGTTCGGCGGAACCCAGGGCATCGTCACTATGGAGGATATCCTGGAGGAGCTGGTGGGTGAAATCTGGGACGAACACGACAAGGTCGTGGAGAACATGCAGCCCATTGCAGACGGGGTTTATCTGGTGGCAGGCGGCGCCAATCTGGAAAAGACCCTGGAAGTGTTGGACATCGACCGGGAATACGACTCCTTTACCGTGAGCGGCTGGGTGATCGAGGAAATGGGGAAAATCCCCCATGCGGGCGAATCCTTCGACGTAGAAAACCTGCACGTCACCGTGACCAAAGCGGACGGCCGCCGTGTGATTGAGGTAAAGGTGGAGGTCAGGCAGCCGCAAGAGGAAGAAACCCGGAAATAGCCGCAGCGTATCCGGACCAATGGAGGGGATTGGGTGAAGATCAAGCGCGTCGTGCTGACCGCATTGCTGCTTTTTTCCGTTCTGCCCATGCTGGCGGTGGCCGGCATCTGCGTGGGGGGCTTTACGCACAATTCCATTTATATGGCCCAGGAGAACGTGCGCACGGCCGCCATGGTACAGGCAAAGCATCTGGAAAACTTTTTCGAACAGCGGGAAGTAAACCTGAAGGTGGCCGCCCGTCTTCCGTCTGTCCTGCAGTTTACGGTTGAGAGCAACCGGGCCGAGCCCCAGATGAGCGAAGAGGAGTATCGCGCCTATCAGCAGATGGTCAGCGAGGTTTTGCAGATCCGCCAAGAGGAGCAGGACTTCCTCATTCGCATGTCGCTTGTGAACCGGGACAATATCGTGATCGCGTCCTCCGATGCAGAGATGGTGGGAGAAAAAACTCTAATGCCTGTGGACTATGCTCAGCAGCTGCGCGCCAATCGCTATGTGGTATCCAGTGTGGAGAAATCCGACCGGTTTCTTTCGGGGCAGAAGCATTTCGTGGTGGCCTGCCCGGTCCTCAAGGACGGGGAATACCAGGGAACGATGATTTACGCCATGAACATGCATTATTTTGAGCGGCTTCTGGAAGACACCGGCTTTTTCGAAACGGGAACCTTCATCGTCCTGGACGGAAACGGAACCGTTGCCGCCACCAGCAGCCCTTATCTGGGAGACCGCATTGACCAAATCGGGCCGGCCAACACTTTGACGGAACAGATCGAGCAAATCAGGTCGCAGGATGGGGAGAGCGGCCTGTTTGACTATTCCATAGACAACGTCAATAAGATCGGCTGCTATTCGAAAATCGCCGACACCGGCTGGGTGGTCATCAGCGCGGTGGACTGGTCGGAGTTCATGGCGCCCATTCAGGACACCATCTTATTGATTCTAGGTCTGCTGGTGCTGGTGGTGTTTTTGGTGATCGTGCTGTTTTTGTATGCCTCCCGCGTCATCTCCAAGCCTATGAACCAGCTGATTACCTCTATCCGTCAGCTGCAGAAGGGGGACGCTTCCTATCGGGTGGAGTACGACCAAAAGAACGAGTTTGGAGAAATCGGTGCCGCTTTCAACGACTTAATGGACCAAGTGGCGAGGGATAACGAGGCCCTGCGTACCAGCGAGGAACGGTACCGGATCGTAAGCGAGCTGTCGGAAAACGTCATCTTCGAGTATAACATGCAGGACGACAGCGTATTTCATTCTCATAACTGGCTGGATAAGTTCGGTTATACACCCATTACCCACGATTTTATTCAGGAAGCCATCGACCGGAAAATCGTCCATCCGGACGATCAGGAAACCTTCCAAACGCTCTTTACCGAGTTGAAAAACGGCCGAAAGAGCGGCGGGGTGGACCTTCGTATTCGGATACAAGACGGCAGCTACATTTGGTGCTCGGTGCAGGCGACCACCATTTTCTCCGATGACGGCAAGCCTCTCAAGGTGGTCGGGAAACTGACCGACATCGACGAACGCAAGCGGGAAACCGAAACGCTCCTTTCCCGTGCCCAGAGGGACACCCTCACAGGCCTTTATAACAAAGGGACGGCCGAACGTCTCATTTCCAGCTGTCTTGCCGCCAGTCAGCCCGGGGATATGCACGCTCTCTTCGCCATCGACGTGGATAACTTCAAGGCTGTCAACGACAACCTCGGCCACCTTTTCGGAGATGCGGTGCTCAGCGAGATTTCCTCGAAGATTACCGGCCAATTCCGTTCTTCCGACATTGTCGGCCGCATCGGCGGGGATGAATTTGTGGTCTTTTTGAAGAACCTGCGCTCTCTGGACCTGGTGTATGAAAAGGCCGAGGCGATGATCGACGTGTTCCGCCACTCCTTCACCGGGCAGAATATGGATTATAAGATATCCGGCAGCATCGGCATCGCCCTGTATCCCCGGGATGGAAAGACGTATCCCACGCTTTTCAAGAACGCGGACAACGCCCTGTACTGCGCGAAAAACCAGGGCAAGGACGGGTTTCGGATATATGACGATTCCATTGAAGAAGCTCACTATGCGTTGGAGCTGGAGCAGGAGGAAAAAAGAGACGAAGCGAAACCCTTCCGCGACCATGTGTCGGAATACATCTTCCAGATTCTCTATGAGGCTAAGGATGTGCGCAGCGCAGTGCGCCTGATTCTCGACATCGTCGGGCGGTACTATAACGTCAGCCGGGCTTATGTGTTCGAAAACTCGGAGGACGACCTTTATTGCAACAATACCTTTGAATGGTGCAACGAGGGGATCGAGCCCCAGGCACACCGGCTTCAAAAGGTGCCGTACCGCTTTATCGGAGACTATGAGTCCAACTTCAACGAGGATGGTATCTTCTATTGCGCAGACATCAGCACGCTGCCCGAAAATCTTTACGGCATTCTCGCGCCTCAGGGCATTCATTCCATGCTCCAGTGCGCCATTCTCAACGACGGGAAGTTCAAAGGCTATGTGGGCTTTGACGAATGCAGGGATTACCGGCTCTGGACTAAGGAGGAAATCGGGACCTTGACCTTCATCTCCAAAATCCTGAGCACCTTCCTTTTGAAGATGCGGGCCCAGGACCGGCTGGAGAAATCCTACCAGATCACCAAAACCGTTCTGGATACCCAGGATATGTGGACCTATGTCATCCGCAAGAATACTTATGAGCTTTTGTTTATCAACAAGAAGACCAAGGAGCTGGCGCCGGACGCCCAGGTGGGGGACCGGTGCTATCACGCTTTCTGGGGCGGGAGGGAAAGCCCTTGCGAGGTTTGCCCCATGAAGGGGATCGACCGGGATCACGACCGGTGTACCATGGAGATTTACAATACTACCTTCCATGTATGGACCAGCGCCACCGCCGCGAAGATGAACTGGACCGACGACAGCGAGGTTTATCTGCTGTGCTGCACCGACATCACCCGGTATAAGCGTCGGGAAAACCTGCAGGACCCTCACGACGGGGAAGAAAAGGCATAAGTTGAGGACGTTTTAAAGCGAGGCGCCTTAGCGGCCTGTACGGGTTTATGCGAAAAAGCAGTTCTCCTTGGCAGCGTTGCCTTGGCGGGACCTGTTGCTTCTGTGCGAAAGAAAGCCGTGTGCATGATTTGCACACGGCTTTCTTTCCGTTTTTATGGAAGCGCTGGCATGCTTTATGTCCTTCACAGGTGGATTTGACAGCCTGCTTGTGGGCAAGCGTGCCCGGCATCGGGATCTGTCTGGAGGTTACAGCTCCTGCTTTATCTGCTCGATGGTCATGGCCTTGGTGTGCTTGATGGGCTTCCAGACCGACTTGCGGTAGAACAAACCCACGAAGTTGATGATGGCCCAGGACACCACGAAAATCGGATACATCAAAAGCCCTTTCCACATGGGCTGTACCTTCTTTTTCTCCAACAGCAGCACCAGGATTCCCTGGCCTACCATCACCAGGTACCCGCCCGCCAGAGACAGCAGCGCAATGGGCAGGGTGGTAGGTAATGAGGCGGGGTTTGCGATCATCAGGCCCAGCTGCAGCAGGGCGGAAAACACCATGAAGCTGACGCTTGGGATGCACAAAGAGAACATGAACACATCCAAAGCCACTAAACTATGTTTTTGGAAGGCGGCCTTGAGCAGATCCCCTGCGCAGTAGATGACGCTTTGGATATTGCCCACCGCCCAGCGGTACCGCTGGCGGATGGACAGAGCGAAGGAGGTGGGCTGCTCGTCGTAAAAAATGGCCTCGGTGTCCAGGACGATCTTGTACCCGTCCGCTACCCGGCGGAAGGAGAACTCCACGTCCTCGCACATGGACCGGGTGTTCCACCCGCCCAGCTTTTTCATGACCTCCCAGCGGAACATAAAACCCGTGCCGGTGCACATGGCGGTCAGGCCAATGTTGTTGCGTGCCACATAATAAAATCGCATCAGGGTGTACCAGTACAGCGAGTACCCGCCGGAAACCCAGTTGTCCGCCGGGTTTTTCATGTCCCGGTAGCCCTGGGCGATCTGTGTGCCCGCGCACAGCTGCCGATTCATTGCCGCCAGATACCCCTTGTCCACAATGTTGTCCGCGTCGAACATGCAGATGGCGTCGTAGGTATCGGGACATTCTTTGAGCAGCCGGTCGTAGAGCCAGTGGAGTGCAAAGCCCTTGCCCACCTTTTGGTCGTTGAACCGTTCGTAAACGATGCAGCCCTTGTCCCGGGACACTTTGGCGGTTTGGTCGGTGCAGTTGTCCGCAAGCACGATGATGTCAAAGCAATCTCTGGGATAGTCCTGAGCGAGCAGGCTGTCGATGAGGTACTCGATGACTCCTTCCTCATTACGCGCGCAGATGACGATGCCGAACTTGTGCTGCCGTGTGACCTGTGCCCGGCATTTCCTGGCCGGCTTCAGGCCGAAGGCCGCAATCGCGATCTGGTAGACCATGAACAGGGTGGCGATCACCCCGAAGGCAATGTTGACGCCGTTTAGAATGGAAAACAACATGTCGTTCAACGTTAGAACCCTCACTTATTCAAAATGTCGCAAAAAACAAAGAAGCATATACTGAAGAGACGCGGCCTTTCCCCAAAGCCCTGCAAAAGCCGACATCATTCGTCCATTTTCTTTTCTGAGGCCATACATCGGTTCCTAATCATACCATAGGAATCGAAAAAGGACAAGAAAAAACCCGGATGGAATTCTATGAAAAATTGGTGTTTTCCCCTCCCGGCATATGGCCTGCCCATTTTCGGAAAGGAGGACGAGGGGAAGAAACACGGTTTGACAGGGCTGCGGGTACGTATTAAACTGGAAATAACCATCCGTATCCCAATACATAGGAGAGATACCTGATGAAAAAAGTCAAAATCACGGTGCTGAAAACGACTCTGGATAAAGAACTGGCGAAGGAATACGGCGCACAAGGCCTGACGGCATGTCCTATGATGAGGGAAGGGCAGGTGTTCTACGCCGATTACGCGAAGCCGGAGGGCTTTTGCGACGAGGCGTGGAAGGCGGTTTACCAGTATGCATTCGCCCTGTCCCACGGGGCGGGGGAGGGCCTTTTTTACTACGGCGACTGGATTCGTAAGCCGGGAGTCGCTATCTGCAGCTGCAACGACGGATTGCGTCCGGTCATCTTTAAGCTGGAAGCCACCCAAGAAGAATCGACCGTCGACTATACGCCGGTACGCTGAGCGGCCCGGGAACGGAAAGGAAGTCAGACCTATGGATGTTAAGGCATTGCTCGAGGCGGTCCGGGATGGAAACATGGGCATAGAAGAAGCCCAGGAGCGCCTCAAGGAGCTCCCTTTCGAAGATATAGGCTTTGCCCGGCTCGACCATCACCGGCAGCTGCGCAAGGGATTTGCCGAGGTGGTGTTCGGCCCGGGAAAAACCTGTGAACAGCTTTCTGCGATTTTCGCCCGTTTGGCGAAGAAAAGCCGGGCGGTGCTGGCCACCCGCTGCACAAAGGAGCAGTACGAGGCGGTGCAGAAAAAAACGCCGGGCGCCCGCTACCATGAGGATGCCCGGGCAATCACCCTGTTAAACGAGCCCGTAGCTCCCATAGGGCTTGTGGCGGTGTGCACCGGCGGCACGGCGGACATCCCGGTGGCCGAGGAGGCCGCCCTGACAGCCGAGCTTTTCGGAGCAAGGGTGGAGCGGTATTACGACGTGGGCATTGCCGGGCTTCACCGGCTGTTGACCGTGCTGCCCGAAGTGCGGCGGGCCAACGCCGTGGTGGCGGTAGCCGGGATGGAAGGGGCCCTGCCCAGCGTGCTGGCGGGGCTTTTGGAGGCGCCGGTGATCGCCGTGCCCACCAGCGTGGGCTACGGGGCGGGGCTTCACGGAATCGCCCCCCTACTGACCATGCTCAACTCCTGCGCCGAGGGCGTGGGGGTAGTGAATATCGACAACGGCTTCGGCGGAGGATACCTGGCCGCTCAAATCAACCGCCTGGCTGGACGAAAACCGGAGGAACGCCTATGAGAACCTTGTATCTGGAATGCTATTCGGGCATCAGCGGAGACATGACGGTGGCCGCTCTTTTGGACGCGGGGGCCGATCGGGAGAAGCTGCTGGCCGCCTTAAAGAGCCTGCCCTTGGACGGCTACCGGGTGGAGATCACCCGCACCTTCAAAAACGGCGTGGCCGCGCAGGATTTTCATGTGATCCTGGAGGACGCCCATTCCCACCATGTCCATCGGGGCCTCAAAGAAATTTTCCCGATCATCGACGGCTCGAAAATGGATCCGTCCGCAAAGCTCCTTGCTAAGGAAATGTTTCAAAGGCTTGCCCAGGCGGAAGGAACGGTTCACGGGAAGGCGCCCGAAGAGGTGCATTTTCACGAGGTGGGCGCGGTGGACTCCATTGTGGACCTGTGCGCCGCCGCCGTCTGCTTTGTTGACTTAAAGGTGGAACGGGTCTGCTGCTCGCCCTTGTACGAGGGAAGAGGGACGGTTGAGTGTCAGCACGGGTGCATTCCAGTGCCCGCCCCCGCCGTCTGCGAGCTGGCAAAGCAGCATAGGATCCCGTTGCATATCACCGAAACCCAGGGGGAGATGGTCACCCCCACCGGCGCCGCCATTGCAGCGACGCTGGCCGACACCTTCGACGCCCCGTCTCTTGCGAACATCAAAGCCGTCGGCGTGGGCGCCGGGAAGAAGGATTTTCCCCAGGCGAACATTCTGCGCGCCTACCTGCTCGAAGAGCCGGACAAGGAAGCGGCCGACTGGGTCTGGTGCCTGGAGACCTGCATCGACGACATGAGCGGGGAAGCCCTGGGCTTTGCCATGGAGCGGCTGTTTGCAGAAGGGGCCGTTGACGTATGGTTTACGCCGATCCAGATGAAGAAAAACCGCCCCGGCGTGCAGCTGACAGTTCTCTGTAAGGACCCGTCGGTGGAAGCGATGACCCGCCTCCTCTTCCGGGAAACCTCCGCCATCGGCCTGCGCAAAAGGCGGTGCGGGCGTGCGGTGATGGCCCGGACGAGAAAGACCGTGGAAACCCCGTACGGCCCGGTTTCTATGAAGGAATGCACCTACGGGGACATAAGAAAGGCCAGCGTAGAGTATGAGGACGCCAGGCAGGCGAGTCTGTCCGCCGGGGTGCCGCTGCGCGACGTTTGTGCCGCCGCAGAAACCGCATATGAAAATATGCAGGAAAGTAAAAAAGAACTTGCAAAATAGCGTTGATTCGTTTACAATGAAAACCGCTGTATCCGCAGAAAATGAGCGGATTCGACTACCAATGAACCAAACTTGTGGAGGGAAACCGTTATGATGGCATTGAGCCAGATGAGCCGTGAACAGCTCGAACAGGAAAAAGCGCAGCTAGAGAAGCGTTACCACGCGTTTCAAAGCAGGGGACTAAAGCTGGATATGTCCCGCGGCAAGCCCGGAAACGACCAGCTCGACCTTTCCAACGGTATGCTTGAGGTGCTGACCGCCGACGACTACAAGGCGGAAAACGGGCTGGACTGCCGCAACTACGGCAACAGCGACGGCCTGCCCGAGATGCGCAAAATTTTTGCCGACCTTCTGGAGATTGACCCGGACGAGGTGATCGTAGGTGGTAACTCCAGCCTGACCATGATGTTCGACAACATCGCTTCCAACATGACCCACGGCGTGCGCGACGGCAAGCCCTGGGGAAGACAGGGGGAAGTGAAGTTTTTGTGCCCGGTGCCTGGTTATGACCGGCATTTTGCAATCTGCGAGTATTTCCACATCAAAATGATCAACGTTCCCCTGCATTCCGACGGCCCGGATATGGATATGGTGGAGCGCTTGGTTTCCTCTGATCCGCTCATCAAGGGAATCTGGTGCGTGCCCAAGTACTCCAATCCCGACGGCGTGGTTTATTCCGACGAGACGGTACGCCGCTTCGCGCATCTGAAGCCCGCGGCGGACGATTTCCGCATTTACTGGGACAATGCCTATATGATCCATCATCTGGGCGAAGAGCCGGCCAAAATCCTCAACCTCCTTACCGAATGTGAGAAAGCCGGCAATCCCAATATGCCCCTGATTTTCACCTCATTCTCCAAGGTCAGCTTCTCCGGCGCGGCGGTGGCCGCCATGGCCGCCTCCAAGTCGAACATCGACTACATCAAAAAGCGTCTGACCGTGCAGGCCATCGGCCCGGATAAGCTCAATCAGCTGCGCCACGTCCGCTTTTTCAAGGACGCCAATGGCGTGCGCGCCCACATGAAAAAGCATGCGGCCATCCTGCGCCCGAAGTTTGCAGCCGTCCTGGATAAGCTGGATGAGGAGCTGACTCCCTATTCCGTCGCCACCTGGGAAAAGCCCACCGGCGGCTATTTCGTCAGCGTAAACGTAGCTGAGGGCACCGCCAAGCGGGTGGTGCAGCTGTGTAAGGAAGCTGGCGTGGTCCTCACCGGCGCCGGCGCCACCTACCCCTACGGCAAAGACCCCCTGGACCGCAACATCCGCCTGGCCCCCACCTATCCGCCTCTTGAAGAGGTAAAAGAGGCCATCGAGCTCTTCTGTATCTGCACAAAGCTGGCAGCGGTGGAAAAAATGCTCGAATCTTAAGCGTCGGCGGGATTTTGTCACTTTTTCACGAAAATAGGCGGATTTTATCTCATTGACTTTTGAGATTGTCCAGAATATAATAGTCCTATTGGTGTTTTCCTGCAGAAAAAGCGCATATTTTTGCGCTTTTTTCCGTGTGGAAAACCAGAAGTTGATCAATGGAGGACTTACAATGAAGCGAATCGGAAAGCCAGTGTTTTTCATTGTGGCTCTGTTGATTGTCGCGCTCACCGTCACATCGTTTACAGGCATTAAGGTTGGCAGCGGCAGTTCGCAGACCACAATCATCAAAGGCGCCGGGGACATTCGATGGGGTATCGATATCCGGGGCGGCGTCGACGTGACCTTCCGTCCCCCGGAGGGGTACGACGCCACCGACGCGGAAATCGACTCCGCCAAATCCATCATTGAGACCCGTTTGGTGTACCAGAACATCACCGACTATGAGGTATATCCCGACTATAACAACGACCGCATCATCGTCCGGTACCCCTGGAAGGCCGGGGAAGAGGACTTTGACGCCAGCGCCGCCATTCAGGAGCTGGGCGAAACCGCCCTGCTGACCTTCCGGGAAGGCGATTCGGTGGACGACGAAGGAAAACCCACGGGGGACACCCTCAACAATATCATCTTAGAGGGTAAGGACGTGGTCAACGCCACGGCGAATTACGGCCCGATTGACAGCACAGGTGTCAATCAGCACTATGTTTCCCTGGAATTCAGCGAAGAGGGCACTAAGGCCTTTGCAACCGCCACCGGGAAACTGGCTTCTTCCAAAGGCTCCATCTCCATCTGGATGGACGATGTGTTGATTTCCGCTCCCACGGTGCAAAGCGCCATTACCGACGGCAAATGCATCATCTCTGGTAATTTTGATGCCGCCAGTGCCGCCGAGCTTGCCAACCGCATCAAGGCCGGTTCCCTTCCCTTCAAGCTGGAGGCGGAATCCTACGGCTCCATCAACCCTATCATGGGTGAAAAGGCGAGAGACGTGATGGTCTTGGCCGGCTTGATTGCCTTGATCCTCATCAGCATCTTCATGATCCTTTACTACCGTCTGCCCGGCGTGGTGGCCTCTATTGCGCTGGTGGGTCAGGTGGCCGGTATGGTGGCCTGCGTCACCGGATATTTCGGGGCCTTCGGCAGCTTTACGCTGACCTTGCCCGGTATCGCCGGTATCATCTTGTCCATCGGTATGGGCGTGGACGCCAACGTCATTACCTCTGAGCGCATCCGTGAAGAGCTGCGCGCCGGAAAGACCATTGACGGGTCCATCGACGCGGGCAACAAAAACAGCTTCTCGGCTATCTTCGACAGCAACATCACCTGTATCTTTGTTGCGGTCATCCTCATGGGCGTGTTCGGCCCGCCGGAGAGCCTGTTTGCGAAGATTCTTTCGCCGGTTCTCTTTATGTTTGGCCCGGCTGCGACCGGTGCGGTGTATTCCTTCGGTTACACCTTGCTGACCGGTATTATCTTCAACTTTGTAATGGGTGTTACTGCTTCCCGTCTCATGCTCAAATCCCTCTCGAGATTCAAGGGACTGCGCAAGCCCTGGCTGTTCGGAGGTGAAAAAGCATGAAACTGAAAAGACAATTCGATTTTATTAAAAACCGCAAGTACATCTTCGCGGTTTCCATCGGCCTGCTGCTCATCGGCCTGATTTTCAACTTCATTTTCGGCACCAGCCTGGACATCCAGTTCAAGGGCGGCACCATGGTCAGCTATACCTATCACGGCTCCATCAACGTCAACGAAGCCGACAGCGTCATCCAGGAAGCCATCGGCATGCCGGTCAACGTGCAGGCGTCGGAGGATCGGATGACCGAATCTCAGAAGCTGGTGGTCAACCTTTCCAACGACACCGAGCTCACCACCGAGCAGATGGATGCCATGAACGCGGCGCTTGCCGAAAAGTTTGCGGACACCGGCATTGAATTTTTGCAGGCGAACTCCGTCAACCCCACCATGGGCCAGGAGTTCTTCCAGAAGAGCATGGTCGCCGTTGGCCTGGCGGCGCTTTTGATGATTCTTTACATCGGCATCCGCTTTCGCAAGATCGGCGGTCTGTCCGCCGGTATCTTTGCGGTGCTGGCCCTGCTGCATGACATCGCTCTGGTTTACTTTACCTTCATTGTGCTGCAGATTCCGCTCAACGACAGCTTCATTGCCGCCGTTCTCACCATTCTCGGTTACTCCATCAACGGTACCATCGTGGTCTACGACCGTGTCCGTGAAAACCGCCGTCTGATGGGCCCGAAGGCAGGTATCGCCGAGGTGGTCAATGTAAGCATCAACCAGTCCCTTTCCCGTACCATCAACACCACCATCAGTACGGTCATCGCGGTGGGTACGGTTAGTGTCTTTGCAGTCATCTATAACATTTCCTCCATCCTTTCCTTCTCCATTCCGATGCTTGTGGGCATCATTGCCGGCTGCTATTCTTCTACCTGTGTTACCGGCCCGCTGTGGGTCATGTGGAAGCAGTTCAGAGAGAAGAAGCTGCGCGGTGGGGAAGCCGAGGCAAAATAACCGTTTGTCAAAAGGCCCGGCGGGTATCATACACACCGGGCCTTTTTCTCTGTTGTTTTGACAAGAATCCGTCGCTTTCGACGGCGAAAGCGGCAGCGATGCGTCCGGGAAAACATTGGCGTATCACGGAAAGCGGTTCCTTGAGGCTGTCTGGCGGGTCTACGGCTACTTCGGCCGGCATTCTTTACGCAAAAGGCTACCCTTATACCCTTTTGGGATCCATTGCAGAATGTGCGTCCGCTGTCCCATTCCGTCTGATTTCTGCAAACGCGCGGTTCTTGCCGGTATTCTAGTTAAAAAGATTTCCATCGAGAGCACCGGGCATCCCCATGCGGTGTTTTTGTGGAAAGAATCCCACTAAAAAGCCGTCGGATGAAATTTTTCATCCGACGGCTTTTTAGATTCTAGAAGGTTTCATTCCAGCCCCTTCACCGCGTGCTTATAAATACTTTTGCACCGCTTTGCGGATACGGGGCGCTACTCCCGCCAGCAGCAAGCACCAGAGAAAGTCAGTAAGCAGGAACGGAAGGACAAAGACGCTCAGCGCATACCCCAACTGCGCGTTTTGCCCGAAGTAGACGTTCTGCAGCAGCAGATAATAGGAAACCCCGAACAGATACACCACCGCCAGGCAGCCGATGGCAGTAAAAAGCATGGCCGGAAAGGTGATTTTACCCTTTCGCTTCATCAGCCAGTCGCAAACCAGGCCCGCCAGCAAGGCCGACAGAGCAAAGCCGATCAGATAGCCGAAGGTGGGCTGCAATACGTACCCAATTCCGCCGCCCCCCGTGAAGAGAGGAAGACCCAAAAGCCCCAGCACTAGGTAGATGCATTGGGCCGCAAATCCCCGTTTTGCACCCAGCAGCACTCCGCCGATGGTGCAAAAGAAAAACTGCGCTGTAAAAGGAACCAGCGGCCCGGGGATTTTCACATAGGCGCCTACCGTGCTCAGCGCTACGAACAAGCCGATGAGCGCGATGCTTAAGGGAGAGACCCTCCATTTTACGGAAGAAACCGTCTTTTCCTGCATGCGTTATTTCTCCTTTGAGGCAGGGAACCCCTGCTAGATTCTGCAAAGGAGTATAACATAAAAAAATTAAATTGTAAACATTTAATTTAAATATGGTTTACAATTAGCAATAGCCCAGCATTCCCCGCACCGATACTTCCCCTGAGTTCACCGCCCGGATTCCCTGCCCGGTCTGTACCAGCAGCGCGCCGGTTTCGCTGATTCCGATTGCCGTCCCGGCGAATTCCTCGTTGCCCATGACCACTTTTACCAGGCTGCCGATGGTGGCGCAGCGCTCGGCGTAGCGCTTACGGAAGGCCGCATTTGCTCCCTGCCGGAGAAAGGTCTCGTATTCCTTCTCCAGCCGCAGAAGGATGCGGGCAGCCAGCTCTTTGCGGGAAACGGGCTTGCCCGTCGCAAGGAGGAGAGAGGTCGCCTTGTCCTTTAGTTCCTCTGGAAAGGCGGGGTTGTTGACATTGACGCCGATGCCCACCACCAGCGCGCAGATCCGGTCCTCCTCCGCCGCCATTTCGGTCAGGATGCCCACCAGCTTTTTTCCGTCCAGAACAATGTCATTGGGCCACTTGATTTGCACGGGTAGCCCGGTCACCTCCCGAATGGCGTCGCAGACTGCAAGCCCAGTGAGAAGGGTGATCTGCGCAATGTCGGCAGGCGCCAGCTTCGGGCGCAGCAGCACCGACATCCATACGCCTTCGCCTCTGGGGGCGCTCCAAGCTCGTCCCAGCCGGCCCCGGCCTCCCGTCTGCTCCTCCGCGAAAAACACGCTGCCGTGAGGCGCGCCCCGGTCGGCCTCCTCCCGGGCCCGGCGGTTGGTGGAGTCGGTCACCTCATAGGAAAAGACCGTGCGCCCCAGACACGCGGTTGTGAGCAGGGGAGAGAGCTCCCCCTCGGTAAGCAGATCCGGGGAAGAGACCAGCCGATAGCCCTTATTGGTCACCGATTGAATCCCATAGCCCTCTTCCCTGAGCTTTTTTACCGCCTTCCACACGGCCGCCCTGGATACCCCCAACTGTTCGCTGATGCGCTCGCCGGAGAGAAACCCGTCGGCGTTTTGCAGCAGCGTGAGGATTCTTTCTTTCATCCGCATCCGCCTTCTTTACCCGCCGGAAGCTCCGGCTCATTTGTTTTCTCTATTATACCAGCGGTTTCCTCAAAACAAAAGGGTTTGGGGAACCCTGGGGATTTTTGTGGACATTCCTGCAAAAAAGTGGGATTTCAACGCAGCTTTTCGAGCAAAAAGAATAAACACCTTGACAGGTGGACCCGCAAAGGATAAAATATCTACATAATGCAATTTTTATGCATTTCAATTAATGGTACAAGAAAAAACTAGAAACAGGAGGTGCAGAAATTAGTGGAACCATGGTTGATCGTTGTTCTGATCGTAGTCGCGTTAGCTTTGGTAATTGTTTGTTCTATAATCGCCTTTAATCTTGGCGTTTCACATAGAAAACGTACGGCGGAATCGCTGTTCGGTTCGGCGGAAGAAGAAGCCAAGAAGATTGTAAGCGACGCTATTAAGAGTGCAGAAGCAAAGAAAAAAGAGACCCTGTTGGAAGCCAAGGATGAAATTCACCGTCTGCGCAGCGAGGCAGACAAGGACATGCGGGAACGCCGCTCGGAGGTGCAGCGCCAGGAGCGCCGTATCCTGCAGAAGGAAGAGTCGCTGGACCACAAGCTGGAAAACCTGGAAAAGAAGGACGAGGTCCTCAATTCCAAGGTGCGCGAGGTGGAGGTTCGGCTCACCGAGGCGGACGAAATCAAAAAGCGCCAGTTTGAAATGCTCGAACGCATTTCTTCCTTCACCATCGAACAGGCGAAGGAATACTTACTCAAAAACCTCGAGGACGAACTGGTTCACGAGAAAGCCCTGAAGATCATGGAAATCGAGCAGCAGACCAGGGAGGAGTCGGAGAAAAAGGCCAGAGAGCTGATTTCCCAAGCCATCCAACGTTGTGCTGCGGACCATGTGGCGGAAGCTACGGTGTCGGTGGTCGCCCTGCCCAACGAGGAAATGAAGGGGCGCATCATCGGCCGGGAGGGGCGCAACATCCGCACCCTGGAAACCCTCACCGGCGTGGACATCATCATTGACGATACGCCGGAGGCCATTACCCTGTCCTGCTTTGACCCGGTGCGCAGGGAAATCGCCCGCATCGCGCTTGAGCGCCTGATTTCGGACGGACGGATTCACCCGGCGCGCATTGAGGAAATGGTGGAGAAGGCCCGCCGCGAGGTGGACGCTACCATCAAGGCCGAAGGCGAGCGTGCAGTGTTGGAAACCGGCGTGCACGGTATGCATCCGGAGCTTGTCAAGCTTTTGGGCCGCCTGCGTTATCGTACCAGCTACGGCCAGAACGTGCTCAAGCATTCGCTGGAGGTGGCCTATCTCTCCGGCATCATGGCCGCCGAGCTGGGGCTCGACCCGGCTTTGGCCAAGCGCGCGGGCCTGCTGCATGACATCGGCAAGGCTCTCGACCATGAGATGGAAGGCTCTCACATCGAAATCGGTGTGGAGGTCGCCAAGCGGTATAAGGAATGCGAAGCGGTGGTGCATGCCATTCACGCTCATCACGGAGACGTGGAAGCGAAGACGGTCATCGCCTGCCTGGTTCAGGCGGCCGACGCCATTTCCGCCGCCCGTCCGGGCGCCCGGCGCGAGAACTTGGAGAACTACATTAAGCGTCTTGAAAAGCTTGAGGAAATCGCCAGCTCTTTTGACGGGGTGGAACGTTCCTACGCCATCCAGGCGGGACGGGAAATCCGCGTCATCATCAAGCCCGAAGCCGTGGGAGACGACAAGATGGTGCTGGTGGCCCGCGAGATTGTCAAGCGCATTGAGAACGACCTGGATTATCCCGGTCAGATCAAGGTGCATTTGATCCGCGAAAGCCGCGCGATCGAATACGCGAAATAAATCGAACGTGCAGACGATGCAGCGCCCTATGCGTGCTGCATCGTTTTCGGTTTCATGGAAAATCGAAGCGGGGGGGGGGGGG
>NZ_JBBMFD010000021.1:0-43966 GCF_040096205.1 Solibaculum intestinale
GGCGGCCTGGGCGCGTTTTGCGTCTGGGTCTGCCGGAGGCTCAAGGCCCAGCGGGGCGAGCAAGAGGCTATACGGGAAGGCCTCCAGGCCATCCTGCATGACCGCATCTATCAGGCCCACCGGTATTACTCCCTGCTTGGGTTTTGCCCTCTTGGCGACAAAAAGAACATCGAATACCTGTTCCGGCCTTACGCCGCCCTGGGCGGCAATGGGACCGGAAAACAGGCGTATGACGACATCATGAACCTGCCCACCGAAGCGGCGGGCGGAAAGGAGATCCCATGAACATCAACTGGAAAGTCCGGCTGAGAAACCCCATCTTCTGGTGGCAGGCGGCCGTATCCATTCTCGCGCCGATTCTGGCTTATTTCGGCCTTAACTGGGAGGATATGACCTCCTGGCCGGCACTGGGCAATCTGTTTGTGCAGGCGGTACAAAACCCGGTGGTGGTGGTGGCGGTGCTGGTGAGTATGTGGCACGCGGTCACCGATCCCACCACCACAGGAGTCACCGACTCGGCCAGGGCCTTAACCTACGACTATCCCAACGCAGAAAAGAAAAACAAATAGCAGCAAAGCCCCGGAGCCTTACGGTTCCGGGGCTTTTTTGTTTTTAAGGAAAGATTTCGTGGGACACAGGCAGAATTTTAAAACTGCTCAATTGGCTAAAAGCTCACTTTTGGCATGACTGGTGGGCTCAAATGGCGGGACTTCTGTTCCAAAAGCTGATTTTTCGCACACTCACAAATGCTTTGGAATGTGCAGCCAGAAAGCAAAAGCTGCATTTGCAGGGGATATGCAGGCTTTCTTCGCCTGCTGGATTGGCCTCTTGCCAGCCCAAACAGGGCAGCGTATAATAATGGTATCACATCACAGCCGATAGGAGCCGCATTATGAAAGAAACCGCGCAGCCAAAACCCATTCGTTTTCATCCGGACCCGCACAAAGGCCTTTCCTCCGGGCAGGTGGCCGCACGGGTGGCGGACGATCTGGTTAACCACAACAGCACCGTTCCCACCAAGTCGGTGGCACGGATTGTCCGCGACAACGTCTGCACCCTCTTCAACCTGGTTATCACCATCTTGGGGGTGGCGGTGTTGCTGGTTGGGTCTTATAAAAATCTGCTGTTCATGGGGATCATGTTCTGCAACCTGATCATCGGGATCGTTCAGGAAATCCGGGCCAAACGCATCATCGACCGGCTTTCCCTGCTGTCCGCCGCTGGGGCTCATGTGGTGCGAGACGGGAAAACGGCGGTGGTGCCGGTGGAGGAAATCGTGCTCGACGACGTACTGGAGCTGACCCGCGGCAATCAGGTGATCTGTGACTGTATCTTGCTGGACGGGACCTGCGACGTAAACGAATCGCTGATTACCGGGGAGTCCGATTCCATCGGCAAGAAGCCGGGGGATTTGCTGTTGTCGGGCAGCTTCGTGGTCAACGGCCGCTGCCGGGCGAAAGCGGAACACGTGGGAGCGGACAATTATGTGGCGGTGATCTCCAATGAGGCGCGCAAGCACAAGAAGGCCAAGTCGGAAATCATGAACGCGCTGCAGCGGATCATTCTGGTGGTGTCCATTGCGATTATCCCCATTGGAGCGGCGCTTTTTTACAACCAGTATAATCTGGATGGAAATACCCTGCAGCACGCGGTGGTTTTTACCACGGCGGCCTTGATTGGAATGATTCCGGAGGGCCTTGTGCTGCTGACGAGCTCGGTGCTTGCCATCAGCGTCATCCGGCTCTCCAAACACAAGGTGATGGTGCAGGAGCTTACCTGCATCGAGGCGCTGGCGCGGGTGGATGTGCTGTGCCTGGACAAAACCGGGACCATCACCGAAGGATCCATGGAGCTCAGTGAGGTGCGGCCGGTTTGTGGGACTGCGCAGGAGGACGTGGAGGCGGCGTTATCCGCCCTGTGCGCCGTGATGGAGGACGACACTCCCACCTTTCAATCCATTTCCAGGCGGTACAGTGGTGCGGATTCGCAAAAGGCTACGCAAGTGGTCCCCTTTTCTTCGGAGAAAAAGTGGTCGGGCGCCTCCTTTGGGGAAACGGGCAGCTATGTGCTGGGGGCGCCGGAAATGGTGCTTTCTGCACTTGGAGACCTGAAGGAACCTTTGGACGAGCTGGCCACCCAGGGGCGGGTGCTGCTGCTTGCTCATGGAAAGGGAGGGTTTCGCGGCAAGGAGCTGCCGCAAGACCTTTCCCCCATGGCCTTGCTGCTCATTCAGGACGTGATCCGTCCCGATGCAAAGGATACGCTGCGGTATTTTGCCGAGCAGGGGGTGACCCTCAAAGTCATCTCGGGAGACAATCCCATCACCGTGTCCACCATCGCAAGGCGAGTGGAGCTGCCGGATGCGCACCGGTATGTGGACGCTACCACCCTGCACACCCAGGAGGACATTGCGGACGCGGTGGAACGGTATGCAGTGTTCGGCCGGGTATCCCCCCAGCAGAAGAAGCAGATGGTACAGGCTCTGCAAAAGAAAAAGCACACCGTCGCCATGACCGGGGACGGAGTCAACGATGTACTGGCGCTAAAGGAAGCGGACTGCAGCGTGGCGATGGCGTCCGGCAACGACGCGGCGCGAAACGTCTCCCAGCTGGTGCTGCTGGACTCGAACTTTGCTTCCATGCCGAGGGTGGTACAGGAAGGGCGCCGCTCCATCAACAATTTGCAGCGTTCCGCTTCTCTGTTTATCGTCAAGACCATCTATTCCATTTGTTTGGCGCTGCTCTTTTTGTTTTTGCCCATGCGGTATCCCTTCCTCCCCATCCATCTGACCCTAGTCAGCGCTTTGACTATCGGGTATCCCTCCTTTGTTCTGGCGCTGGAACCCAACCACGACCGGATTCAGGGCAGCTTCATTCTAAACGTCGTCTCCCGCTCCATTCCGACGGCGGCCACCATTCTGACCGGGGTCGTGTGCGTGATGCTCTTCGGTCCGTCCTTTGCCCTGACAAGAGAACAGATTTCCACCCTCTGTGTGGCGCTGACCGCTTTTGCGGGCGTGCTGCTGATTTATAAGCTGTGCGTCCCCTTCAACCTGCTGCGCCGGCTGTTGTTTTGCAGCATCTGCGGAGCGCTGCTGATTTGCTTTGTCTTTTTCCGGGACTTTTTCTCCCTGTCCACCTTTACGCCGGTTCTCGTGCTGATTTTGTTTGTGGTATTAGCTGGCTGCTTTTTGCTCTTTTGGTTTTACCAATGGCTCTATCGGAGCATCCAAGAAGGTTGGCGGCGGCACCAGGAAAAACAGGCGGCCCGATGATCGACAGCCCCTGGGCGAGGGTGTCCTTGTGGCGGCCTGCCGGAGAACTCTAGATTAGCAGACGGGGTTTTGGAGGTTTTGCCGTTGCTGGAAAAACGCAACGTGTGGTATCATTAGGGAAAACGCCCGATCTGCCTAGGAGGAATGCTTGTGAAATACCGTGCGGTTTTGTTTGATTTCGACCTAACCTTAATTGACGCGAGCCCCGCCATCCTCGCCTGCTATAAGCATACGCTGATGAAAATGGGCTGCACGCCCCCGGATGACGAAGTGATCCGCCGCACCATTGGGCTGACGGTGGAGGATTCTCTTGAGCAGATGTCCGGCTGTCACGACAAGGCCCGCATCGCCGAATATCGGGAGGTATACCGCATCAAGGCGGATGAGTTAATGGTACCGGGAACCTCGCTGCTCCCCCACACGCTCGATACCATCCGCCGGCTGCGGGCGGCTGGCTGCAAGCTGGGCATCGTCACCTCCAAGAACCATGCCCGGACTCTTTTGAGCCTGGACAAGTTTCAGTTGGCCGGCTCTTTCGATGTCATTGTGGGGTTTGAGGACATTGACCGCCCCAAGCCCGATCCTCAGGGGCTCAACAAAGCCATTGCCATGCTGGGCCTTTCCAAAGAGCAGGTGCTTTATGTGGGAGACAGCTATGTGGACGCTCGGACAGCCAAGGCGGCCGGGGTGGATTTTGTGGGCGTGCTCACTGGGACCACCACCCGGGCTCAAATGGAGGAGTATCCCCATCTCCTGATTGCCGATCATTTGGGACAGATGACCGATTGGCTTGGTGTTTGACCGGCGTAGGATATGCGGAGAATAGGCACGGGTCTGGTTGTATCCGTTATGCCGACGGATGGACTTCTTCCATCCATAAGGGACCCTTCCATTCCCGCTTTGCTTTGGCAGATGAAACATGGGGGAGCCAATGAAAAAGATAGGAAAATACATTCCCAAAATATTATTGCTGGATACCGCTGTTTTTTTGGCGATGGCTGTGACAGCTCTCTTCGTGATAAAAGCGTTTCATATGACGTTTCGGGAATGGGTATTTTTCGCAGCAGGCGCCATTATACTGCTTGGGACGATCGCTGGCGTCATCCAACTGATTTTAAAATGGGAGAAAAGAAGCAAAAAAATTCTTTGGATGGCGATATTTGGGATTATTTTGCTTTTCGCCAGCCCAGTGATCTACTTTATCGCCGTACTCAGTTATACGCCGGAACACGTGGTTGAAAGGGACGGAAAACGATACGTGGCGTATGTAAAAGGATTTCGGCATGCGGATGTGTCTTACTACGATTATGTCAATGCCGTCGTTGTCGGAGACCGAATCCGGATAAGAGAAGTTTACAAACAACGCAAAGACCCGTTGGAGAACCCATCCGGATGCGAATATGAAATCCAAAGCACAATTTACTACGATGAAAACGGGAATGCAATCGAATGAGTTTCTTCCATTCGCATCCCTGTCCTTTTCGTTCCATCTTCAGTTTTCATGATACAAAAAGCCCCGGCACAGCAAACACATGCCTGTACCGGGGCTTTTTGTATCATGGACTTAAATGGAAAGGAACAACAGCACACTGGTCGCCGCCAGCAACGCCGAAATCCCATAGCCCACCGGGCTGAAGGAGAGCAAAAAGAGGCCCAGAACCGAGGTGACCACACACACCACCGAAAGGAGCTTGACCAGACGCCCATCGATTCCCGGGTTCTTGCGCCATACGGCATGCCACACCACCCAAAGCAGCAAAAGGACGCTCATACAAGCGGTCAAAAATGGAAAGCCGTTGCCCGACATGCCTAGAACTCCGATATCAAAATAGGAATAGCATCTTTCAATCCATTCCTGCGGACCCGCTGCAAAGGTCAGCACCGCCCCAATGGGCAGGGCCATGAGAACAATGGCCGCCGCCGTAGCAGCCGCTGCCGTCCATAGAGCCGCCGTACGCCCTTTTCCCTGGAGTTTTTTCATCCTGCCTTCCTCCTTTGTACCGGTATCTTCAGCCGGGATTCTGCTTTCATTATAGGCGCAACGCGGTTTTTTTGCAACAATAACGGACTAAATCCACGGATTGTAAACTGTATAGTGATAATGTTGTTGACAATCTTCGGTTTCCTTTCTACAATAAAGGCATCTTCATGAAAAGCGGAGGAATCAACATGTCGTTTGCCAAAGAAGCGCGCAAAAAAGTGGAAGCAGGACAGCAACTGACCAAGACGGAGGCGCTGCTTTTGAGCAGGCAGCCCCTGGGGGAGCTGACAAAGGAAGCAAACACGCTGCGCCAGCAGGTTCTGGGGGATGCCTTCGACCTGTGCGCCATTCTCAATGGAAAATCGGGCCGCTGCCCAGAAAACTGCGCATTCTGCGCCCAGTCCGCCCACTACCCCACTGCTGTCACCGAGTATCCTTTGCTCGACGGGGACGCCATCGAGGCCGCGGCAAAGGAGCAGGCGGCCCACGGTGTGCTGCGGTTTTCCGTGGTTACCTCCGGGCGGCGGCTGACCGACGAAGAAGTGGACGCCCTGTGCGACGCGTACCAGCGGATCAAAAAGAGCACGTCCCTTTCCCTCTGCGCGTCGCTGGGGCTGCTGACCGAAGGGCAGTTTGTGCGGTTAAGGGAAGCGGGGGTTACCCGGTATCACAACAACCTAGAGACTTCCCGGCGTTTTTTCCCCCGGATTTGCACCACCCACACCTATGACGACAAGCTTGCCGCGGTAACTGCTGCCGAAAAAGCGGGGCTGACGGTGTGCTGCGGCGGGATTTTCGGGCTGGGGGAAACCATGGAAGACCGCATCGACCTGGGTCTTGAGCTGCGCAGACTTGGGGTGCGGTCGGTTCCCATCAACGTGCTAAGCCCCATCCCTAAAACGCCGCTGCAAAATAATAAGCCCCTCTCACACGAGGAGCTTCTTCGTTCGGTGGCGGTGCTGCGGTTTCTCCTTCCGCACAGCGCCATCCGCCTGGCCGGAGGCCGGGGCGCCATGGCCGACCATGGAAAGGACGCCTTCCTGGCGGGAGCTAACGCCGCCATCACCGGCGACATGCTGACCACCGCCGGGTTTACGGCCGAAGGCGACCGGGCGCTGGCCCAGGCGCTGGGCTACCGCATCCGTTCAATTGATTGAGTCAATACCTTGCGAGCATCTTTGCAATTTCCAGCAAAAGCTGCTTTTTGCGGTACCCCATTTCCCGGTAGATACTCTGCATCTCCGCGTCCAGATAGCTGTCTTGGGACGGGGTTACGTCGCTGACAAAATCGGCAAGGTCGCACTCGAAAATCTCCGCAATTTTCGAAAGGGTATCCAGGCTGATTTTTGTGATCCCCCGCTCCAGCTGGCTGATATATCCCACCGAAACCGACAGGGATTCCGCAAGATTATCCTGGGTCTTCCCCGCCGCTTTCCGCTTTTGTTTGATCCGTTGCCCAATCGCGCTATAATCCACACTCATCCCTATCACCTAAGGATAGTTTATTAGGAATAGCTTCAATTATACAGATATTAATAGCTAAACATTTAGTTATCAGTGTTGATTTCTCTGCTGAATCGTGGTATCCTGAACTTGTATCCAATGAAATGGAGGAAGAGAGAAGCGGAGGATTTCGATGGAGTTTCTCGACTATCTTGCGGTGTTTCTGGGCTGCCCGTATTTATCCGATCTCAAGCGATGCGGCATCACCCGCCAGCAGGCGGATGCGCTGCGCGCCTTGCCCATCCAAATGTTTGAAGAAAAAAGCTATCTGGAGGCGGCGCAGTATTTGACTATGGAAAAGCCATCGACAGATGACATGACTGCTGTAAAAGAAACGGTCATTGAGGCGTTGGCACAGAAAGGACCGGTTGGTTCCGTCGGACTAAATTGGAAAGCACAATAAGAAAAAAACAGGCGGACGCGTCTCAATGGAGAGACGTGTCCGCTTTTTGCCTGCTACAGATGTTCGAGAGTCTGCCGAATTTCACAGGATGGCCCCTTGCCGCGCTGATTTCAGCGAACATAGCCTTTTATTCCTCGATTCCCTGTCGGGCGGCCACTCCCTGATGAAAATAGTGCTTGCGCTCGCACATTTCGGTCACCAGATCGGCCGCTTTCCGCACCGATTCGCCTGCGCCCCGACCGGTAAGGACCAGCTCTACCGCGGAAGGGCGGTGCTCCAGCAGGGAAAGCACTTGTTCTTCCGAAACGAGCCCCAGCGAAACCGCCACGTTGATTTCGTCGAGAATGACCAGGTCATATACTTGCGACCGGATTGCTTCCCCGCACGCCACAAAGCCCCGCTGGGCACATTCCCGGTCTTCTTCCTTTTCGTCCCGTCCCAGAAGTAAGCCCTTTCCGCTGCCGAACTGGCGCACCGTGATTTCCGGGAACCGGTCGGAAAGCGCTTTGACTGCACAGCAGGGAACATCCTTGAGAAACTGGCCGAAATACACCCGCAGACCCGCGCCGGCGGCCCGCACCGCCAGACCCACCGCCGCAGTGGTCTTGCCCTTGCCGTCGCCGGTATACACCTGGACATAGCCTTTTGTCATATCCGCTTTCCTCCCATGCACGTTTTCTGGGTTGACTATAGCACGGGATCCATGTGCTGTCAACTGCGCAAGAAGCCCGTGGGCTTACCGGAAATCCGGTTTTCCCCACGGGCTTCTTGAATTGGACGCAGCTTGCTGCGCCCGGTGCCCCTGAAGCGATGACGAGGGCGCGTCAGGGCTGTTCGCTCAGAAATTTGGCAGCGTCGATGGTTTCACCGTCCTGCGTGAGAATCAGATGCAGATGAGCAGACTCGGCGATCTCACAGGGAACGTCCCCAATGGTGCCGATCTGTTGACCTACCTTGATCTCGTCGCCTTTGCGCACCGACACGGTGTTTCCAAGGCCGCAATAGGAGGCGACCAGGTTGTTGCCGTGGTCGATTTCCACGACCTTGCCCAGAAGGTCGTCGTCATAGACCGATTTGACCACGCCGTCGGTCATGGCACGGACGATGGCTCCCTTTTCCAGCTCAAAGTCCACCGCTTCGTGGGCACGCCAGTCCTTCATGGTTTCCGAGTAGACCAGCGCCTCCCCGGAAAACTCCTTCAGGACAGAGGTCCCGGCGGGGTATACATAGGAAGGGGTGGTATTGGTCGGCTCGGCGGGCTGAGAAGACGGGGCCTCGGATGAAGACGTGGGGGCCGAGGAAACCGGCTCGGAAGAGGAAGCCGGGTCGCTGTTGTCTTCAATGGGGACGCCGCTGACGGTATTGCCGGCCGGTTCGTTGTAATTATAGTCCACCACCGTGTTGCTGGAGCTTTGCGCGGGATCCTCGGTGTTGAGAATGCCGAACCCGTCGAACGCGCCCCAGGCAACGCCGCCTACCGCCACCATGCAGATGGCAAGTGCAACATAAAAGCCTTTTCCGGACCAGAACTTTCCGAATTTTGTTTTTTCAAATCGCATATTTCCCATAGGTCTCATGCACCTCCGACAGTAGTCTTGCCGGACTCGGATGGAAATATGCCGCCCAAAGGCACGAATTTTCTGTCGGTTTCTTTATAAAAAAGCGTGCCGTCTTCTTGCCTGGCCTCTGTGCGGCGACCGGGCCGGGAAACAGCATGTCAAACACACACGGGCGCACAATGCAGGGCGGCTCGACTTTGATGTTCCCGGCGATTCTTCCGCAATACGAAGCAGCGCCTGTGAGTCGGAATCTCACAGGCGCTGCTTTTTTATGAGAAATAAGAAAGGAGGAAGAAAAAAGGGATGCAAACTGCTTAAGGGAATGTTCTGTTGTTGTCTTTATTATACCCCGAAAAAAGGGAAAAGAAACCACAATCTGGTTACAAAAGCATTTCAAAATGGATACGGTTTTGAACAATTTCTTACAACCGTAACAGCTCTTTGCTGAAACTGTGAACAAAGCTGAGCCAATCGGTTAACAAGAGGCCTTTGGTTTCCTCTGATTGGATAAAACTCTGTCCTTGTCCCGTACACAGGGCACAAAATAAAATGAGCGCCCGGCGTTGCAGCCGGGCGCCTGTTCAATTGCTAACATTTTTGGTCCAGCTGGAGCAGCTCCTTCGGGGGGGTGATGGGATAGCGCCCGGAGAAGCAGGCGTCACAATAGGATAGGTTTTGGCCGCAGAGCATCTCTCCGAGGGTGGAAAGGTCCAGATAACCCAGGCTGTCAGCGTGCAGCTGGCGGCGGATTTCCTCCACCGAATAGCGCACGGCGGAAAGCTGGCTGCGTTCGGGCACGTCGGTGCCGAAATAGCAGGGCCAGCGAAAGGGCGGAGAGCTGATGCGCACATGGACTTCGGTGGCCCCAGCGTCCTTGAGCATCTTGACGATCCGCGCGGCAGTGGTGCCGCGGACAATGGAGTCGTCGAGCATGACCACCCGTTTGCCTTTGACGGCAGTGGCTAGAACATTGAGCTTCAGGCGCACGCTGTTCTCCCGCTGGCCCTGGGCAGGCTGGATGAAGGTACGGCCCACGTAGTTGTTCTTAACGAACCCTTTGCCGTAGGGAATGCCCGATTCCTGGCTGTAGCCGATGGCTGCGTCGATGCCCGATTCCGGCACGCCGATAACTAAGTCTGCCTCGACCGGATGCTGCCTCGCCAGCATCCGCCCTGCTTCCTGCCTGGCCTCGTAGATGCTCAGGCCGTCGATCTGGCTGTCAGGGCGGGCGAAATAAATGTATTCAAAGATACAGTGGGCGTGCTTCTGGCCGCAAAAGTCCGTAATGGAGGTAAGGCCCTCCTTGCCGGCCAGGACAATTTCACCGGGCTGTACGTCCCGGATATACTCCGCACCTACTGCGTCCAGCGCACAGGTTTCCGAAGCGAACACATAGCCTTCCCCCAGCCTGCCGATCACCAGCGGACGAAAGCCCTGGGGATCCCTGGCGGCGATGAGCTTGCTGGGGCTCATGACCAGCATGGAATAAGCCCCCTTGATGCGCATCATGGTGCGGCGCACCGCCTCCTCCACCGACTTACAGTGAATCCGTTCCCGGGCGATCAAATAAGCGATCACCTCAGAGTCAATGGTGGTCTGGAAGATGGAACCCTTGACCTCCAGCTCCCGGCGCAGGTCCACGGTGTTGATCAGGTTCCCGTTGTGAGCGATGGCTAGGCTTCCTTTGATGTAACGAAGCACCAACGGCTGGGCGTTTTCCCGGAAGCTGCCGCCGGTGGTGGAATAGCGGACGTGCCCAATCCCCATTTGGCCGGGCAGCCCCTCCAGAACCTGCGGGGAGAACACCTCGTTGACCAGCCCCATATCCTTATGGCTGGCGATGACGCCCCGGTCGTTAACCGCGATACCGCAGCTTTCCTGCCCCCGGTGCTGCAGGGCAAACAGGCCCCGGTAGATATGGTACGCCGTCTCCCCGTCCTCACATCCGTAGACACCGAATACGCCGCATTCCTCATGCAGCCCATCAAAGGGCATCGGTTTCGTCATAGCCAAAGTTTTACGTCTCCCATCCATTGGTATCGTTTTCCTTTTGTCTGTGTTTGGCCTTCTGCAATTACATGTAAAAGTATTATCTGCCATTTAACTCCAAATTAAGCCTAAAAATCAGAGGACCGTTTTCTGTCCTCTGATTTTTGTTCAGTTGCTTACTTCTCCAGGCCGATGCGGCGCATAACCTCGTGGTAGGCATCCTCCACGCCGCCCAGGTCCCGGCGGAACCGGTCCTTATCCAGCTTTTCATGGGTCTTGGAATCCCACAGGCGGCAGGTATCCGGCGAAATTTCGTCGGCCAGGATGATTTTACCGTCGGTAGTACGGCCGAATTCCAGCTTAAAGTCCACCAGTTCGATTCCGATGGAAAGGAAAAATTCCTTGAGGGCATCGTTGACCCGGAAGGTCATGTCGGTGATCGTCTCCAGGTCCTCTTTGGAAGCCAGGCCCAGCGCCAGAATGTGGTATTCGTTGATCATCGGGTCGTGCAGGTCGTCGTCCTTCAGGCAGAACTCCAAAGTCGGGCACTTCAAAACGGTGCCTTCCTCCACGCCAAAGCGCTTACTAAAGCTGCCCGCGGCGATGTTTCGCACGATGACCTCCAGCGGGACGATGGAAACCTTTTTCACCGCGGTTTCCCGCTCGGAAAGCTCTTTGACAAAGTGGGTCGGGATTCCCTTCTTCTCGAGCATCTGGAACAAGAGGTTGGACATCCGGTTGTTGACCACGCCCTTGCCCACGATGGTGCCCTTTTTCAGGCCGTCAAACGCGGTGGCATCGTCCTTATAGTCGACGATATAGACCTCGGGGTCGTCGGTTTTGAAAACTTTCTTAGCCTTGCCTTCATAAAGCTGTTCACTTTTCTGCATGTTACCACCCATTCCGCCGCCAGATGCGGCTGTAATCTTCGATTGGCTCACGGCTTCTATTTTAGCGCAAATGTGCACACATTGCAAGACAGGAATCCGGTTTCTCCGACAAAATCCGACCAGCGCCCTGTTTCCCCAAAAAAGACGGAAGAAAGAAAGCGGCCTGCAAAAACGGATGGCTTAGAAGACTTGCTTGATGCGCTCGATGGCGCGCACGGTGTTCTCATAGGTGCCGAAGGCGGTCAGGCGGAAGTAGCCCTCGCCGGAGGGGCCGAAGCCGGAACCGGGGGTACCCACCACCTGGGCCTTATGAAGCAGGGTGTCGAAGAACTCCCAGGAGGTCATGTTGTCCGGCGTTTTCATCCAGATGTAGGGAGCGTTCACGCCGCCGTATACCGTAAAGCCCGCGGCGGTCAGGCCCTCGCGGATGGTCTTGGCGTTGTTTCGGTAATAGTCGATGGTTTCGCGGATTTCCTTCTGGCCCTGCTCGGAATAGATGGCCGCCGCGCCCTTCTGGACAATATAGGGCACGCCGTTGAACTTGGTGGTCTGCCGGCGCAGCCAGAGGGCATTGAGGGAAACCCCGCCGCACTGGAGTTCCTTGGGTACCACCGTATAAGCGCAGCGGGTACCGGTGAAGCCGGCGGTCTTCGAGAAGGAGCGAAACTCGATGGCGCACTTCTTGGCCCCGTCGATCTCATAGATGCTGTGGGGCTTGTCCTCGGAAATAAAGGCCACATAGGCAGAATCGTAAAGAATCAGGGACCCGTGTTCATTGGCGTAGTCCACCCATTTCTTTAAGCCCTCGTAGGTAATCATGGCGCCGGTGGGGTTGTTGGGGTAGCACAGGTAGATCACGTCGGGCACTTTGCCCTGAGGCAGGTCGGGGGTAAACTGGTTCTCGGCGGTGCAGGGCATGTAAATAAGCCGGTCCCACCGCTCGTCGGAGCCGTAGTTCCCCGCTCTTCCGGCCATGGCGTTGGTGTCCACATAGACCGGGTAAACCGGGTCACAAACAGCCACTACGTTGTCAAGCCCTAAAATGTCGCCGATGTTGCCGCAGTCGCTCTTGGCGCCGTCGCTGACAAAGACTTCGTCCAAATCCAGCTTCACGCCGCGGGGCGCAAAGTCATAGGCGACGATCTTTTCCTTGAGAAAGTCGTATCCCTGCTCCGGGCCATAGCCGTGGAAGGTGGCGGCGTTCCCCATTTCGTCCACCGCCTCATGCATGGCCTTGATGACCGACGGGGCCAGAGGACGGGTCACATCGCCAATCCCGAGACGGATGATGTCTGCATCCGGGTAGGCGGCGGTATAGGCGTTGACCTTTTTGGCAATGTTGGAAAAAAGATAGCTGCCCGGGAGTTTCCCGTAATTTTCGTTGATGGTGAACATGACGATAAAACATCCTTTCTGATTCTATGGATAAGGCGGCCTTTTCTTTTCGGTCCGCCTGGAAGCTTCGTGATGCAATCACCAAGAGCCTTTTTAGAGCTCCACTTCGCCGGTGAACACCGTTTCAGCCGGGCCGGTCATAAAGATGCAGCCGCTCTCCTCGTCCCACTCAATGAACAAGGAGCCGCCGTTTAGCAGAAGCTCCGCCTTGTAATCGCTCAGCCCGTTGACATAGGCTGCCGCCAGAGACGCGCACGCGCCCGTGCCGCAGGCCATGGTTTCCCCGGCGCCCCGCTCCCACACCCGCATACGCAGGCGGCCCCGGTCGAGCACCTTGACAAACTCGGTGTTGATCCGTTCCGGGAACAGCGGATGATGCTCAAACCGGGGGCCGAGCACCTCCAGGTTCAGCGCATCCACATCGTCCACAAACAGCACTGCGTGGGGGTTGCCCATGGAGACGCAGGTGATGCGGTATTCCTTGCCGGAAAGCATTACCGGGTAATCCACCACCTTCTCGCCCTCAGCGGCCACCGGGATTTTTTCCGGCGCAAACTCCGGCTTTCCCATGTTGACCCGGGCGGCGGTCACCTTGCCGTTCTCCACCGTCAGCCACAAAGTTTTCACTCCGGCCAGGGTATCTATGGTGATGGTGGTTTCCTTCGTCAGGCCGTGGTCATATACATACTTGCCTACGCAGCGGATGGCGTTGCCGCACATCTGCGCCTGGGAGCCGTCGGAATTGAACATGTCCATACGAAAGTCCGCCGTTTCAGACGGGCGGATGAGCACCAGGCCGTCCGACCCGATGCCGGTATGCCGGTCGGACAGGCGTTTGGCCAGTCCGCTTGGGTCTTCCACCGTTTCCTCGAAACAGTTGACGTAAATATAATCGTTGCCGATGCCATGCATTTTGGTAAACTTCAAGGGACGTTTCCTCCATTCCCGCGGGTGATATCCAACTGCCGCGTTCCTCTGATGGGGCTATTATACACTGTTTTTTTCATTTGTGGAATATCCAAATTCCACAGAAAAGGCGTCATCAGGGAGATTCTCCTTTGCCCGGCGTCCGGATTGTGGAGGTTTTTCTCCATTTTCCGGTTTCTTTCCAATGAAAGGGGAAAAGAGTGGGCAGACGCATTCAAAAAAAAACCGCCTTTCGGCCAGTCCCGGTCAAAAGCGGTTTTTCCTGCGAAAGCCATATCAGCTGGCCATGTCCCCGTCCGTGCTGAGAATATGGGAAGCGATCTGGGCCATGCGGGCGCCCGAGTCCATACTCCTCTTCTGAATGAAGCGATGGGCCTGCTCCTCGGTCATTTGATTGCGGCGCATGAGCACCTCTTTGGCTTCGGTGACCACCTTTCGTTCCAGTTCCCGCTGCTCGTCGGTCTTCGGTTTGGGCGGCAGCGTGCGCGCCTCCTGGGAAAGTCGGGCGGGCATGGTTTCAAACAGCATTTCGACGCTCTCCACCAGATCGGCGGGAGTGGTGGGCAACGGCAATGCCAACAGGCCGGTGGCCCGGCCCATGTATTCCTCGCCCTCTGCCAGCAGCAGCAAAATCTCGCATCGGCTGCTGACCATAGGGGCGTACTGAGTGATGCTGCCCCGCCCCAGCTTCGTCTGGGTGACCGCTACATATTCCTCCTCATTTTCATAGGATGCATCCACCAGCTCCTGAAAGGCTGCGCACTGCCGGCAAACGCAGAAACCCGCCTGTTCGAGCACGGTACGAAGCTGGGCCGCCATCAGGCCATCCGAAAATGCGAGTAATACCTTTTTCATGTGTTTCATCCCTGCCTAACCCATAGAATCCTGTAAAACCGCCGGAATATTCGGCTGGTAATCAACGAAAAAAGGACAAAGGCGTTCCTAAAAGGGAACGCCTTTGTCCTTACATTCCGTATCCTAGCACAATTTTCCGTGCTTGTAAAGCGGAAAGATCAAAAAATAATGAAAAATTTACGGGAAACACGAGACATACACCTGTCTTAAATTCAAAAAGGCGCAGATAGGGATTAAAAGAGAACATACAAACCGACGCCCTTGTCCTCCCTCGGAAGTTATCCGAAAACGTCCCCACCATTGGGAAAGGGGCTTCATCACGCATAAAAACAGCTGTGCCGGCGTCTGCCGGCACAGCCATAGAACGCCCGCTTTGCCGGGCAGCCTCAAATTTTCGCAATGTCGATCACCGACAGATCTTCCTTGTCCGCCTGTTCCAGGCTCATCAGGAGAGCCGTCGCCGTATCCAGGGAGGTGATGCAGGGCGTACCCGTTTCCACCGCGTTGCGGCGGATTAAGAAGCCGTCCCGGTTCTCCTTGCGGATGTTGGTGGGAGTGTTGACCACCAGGTCCACCTCTCCACTTAGGATCATATCGAGAATGTTGGGCGTGCCTTCCTCGATCTTATGGAGGCGGTGGGTCTGGACACCATGGGCATTGAGATAATCGCAGGTGCCGCCGGTGGAATAAACCTCATAGCCGAGCTTGACAAAACGGCGGGCTATGTCCACGATTTCCGGCTTGTCCGCGTTCTTCACCGTGGCGATGAGCTTCTTGGTCTTGGGCAGGTCGTACCCGCCGCCGATGAACGCTTTCATCATGGCCTCCGGGAAAGAGGACGCCAGGCCCAGCACCTCGCCGGTGGACTTCATTTCCGGACCAAGGCTGATTTCCGCTCCGTAGAGCTTCTCAAAGGAGAAGACCGGCAGCTTGACCGCTACATGGTTCTTCGGCTGCACCAGGCCGTAGGAATAGCCGCATTCGGGGATGGTCTTGCCGAAGATGACGGTGGTAGCCAGGTCCACAATGTTGACCCCGGTGATTTTGCTGATATAAGGCACCGTCCGGGAAGAACGGGGATTGACCTCGATGACGTAAACCTCGTCCTCATAGATGATGAACTGGATGTTCACAAGGCCCTTGACGTGAAGGGCTTTCGCAAGCCGGCGGGTGTATTCCACAATGGTATCCTGGTGCTTCTGGGCGATGGACTGGGGCGGATAAACGGAAATCGAGTCGCCCGAGTGCACACCGGCCCGCTCCAGGTGCTCCATGATGCCGGGGATGAGGATGTCGTTGCCGTCGCAAACGGCGTCCACTTCCAGTTCCTTGCCCATCAGGTACTTGTCCACCAGAATCGGGTGCTCCTGCACCGTCAGGTTGATGATAGCCATGAACTGGACGATGTCGTCGTCCGAAAAGGCGATCTGCATACCTTGGCCGCCCAGCACGTAGGAGGGACGCACCAGCACGGGGTAGCCGAGCTTGTTGGCGGCACTGAGCGCCTCGGCGGTGGTGAACACGGTAGTTCCCGCCGGACGGGGGATTTCACACTGCTCCAAAATCGCGTCGAACTTCTTGCGGTCTTCCGCCGCGTCCACGTCCTCGGCAGAGGTGCCGAGAATCGGCACGCCCATTTCCCGCAGGGCCTGGCTTAAATTGATGGCCGTCTGGCCGCCGAACTGGACCACCGCGCCGTAGGGCTTTTCCAGCTCCACGATGTTCTGCACGTCCTCGGGAGTGAGGGGTTCAAAATAAAGCTTATCGGAAATGTCGAAGTCGGTGGAAACGGTTTCGGGATTGTTGTTGACGATGATGGTTTCAAAGCCCAGCTTTTTGAGGGCCCAGACGCAGTGAACCGAGCAATAGTCAAACTCGATGCCCTGGCCGATGCGGATGGGGCCGGAGCCCAAAACCAGCACCTTCTTCTTGTCGGATGCGGTGTCCACCTCGTTCTCGCTGCAATAGCTCGAGTAATAGTAGGGAGTCGCAGCGGCGAACTCCGCCGCGCAGGTATCCACCATCTTATATCCGGGGACGATGCCGGTCTCCATGCGGATGCGCTTGATATCCTTTTCCGTTACGCCCGCGAAGGCGGCGATGTCCTTGTCGATAAACCCTAAGTACTTGGCCCGTTCGATGACCGCCGGGGCGGTGCCGTTCTTCTTAAGCTCCGCTTCCATCTCCACCAAAGACAGAATCCGGTCCAAAAACCACAGGTCAATCTTCGTAATGGCGTGAATCTGCTCCTTGGTGACGCCGCGGCGCATGGCCTCGGCGATGACGAAGATGCGCCGGTCGTCGATGTTGTGAAGCCGCTGCTCAATGTCCTCGTCGCTCAAGGATTCGAGCATCTTAAGCTTGAGACAGGTAGTGTGCTGCTCCAGCGAACGGATGGACTTCATCATCGCCCCTTCAAAGGAGGGGGCGATGCCCATGACCTCGCCGGTGGCCTTCATCTGGGTGCCCAGGGTGCGCTTGGCGGTGACGAACTTATCAAAGGGCCATTTGGGGATCTTGACCACGCAGTAGTCGAGCATAGGCTCGAAGCAGGCGCAGGTCTTGCCGGTGATGGCGTTTTTGATTTCGTCGAGGCCGTAGCCCAGCGCCACCTTGGCCGCCACCTTGGCGATGGGATAGCCGGTGGCCTTGGACGCCAGCGCCGACGAGCGGCTGACGCGGGGATTGACTTCGATGACGCAATATTCAAAGGAATCGGGGTGCAGGGCGAACTGCACGTTGCACCCGCCCTCGATTTTCAGCTCCGAAATGATGTTCAAAGCAGAGGTGCGCAGCATCTGGTGCTCTTTGTCCGCCAGGGTCTGGGAGGGAGCGACCACGATGGAGTCGCCGGTGTGTACGCCTACCGGGTCGATGTTCTCCATGTTACAAATGGTGACCACGTTGCCCTTGCTGTCTCGCATGACCTCGTATTCGATTTCCTTCCAGCCGCCGATATACCGTTCCACCAGCACCTCGTGCACCCGGCTCAGGCGCAGACCGTTGGTGGTGATGGCCACCAGCTCCTCATAATCGTGAGCAATGCCGCCGCCGGTGCCGCCCAAGGTATAAGCCGGGCGGATCACCACCGGGTAGCCGATGCTCTCGGTAAACGCAATGGCCGATTCCAGATCGTGCACCACCTTGCTGGTGGCGTAAGGCTCGCCGATGCGGTCGAGCGTATCCTTGAACGCCTGGCGGTCCTCCGCATTGCGGATGGCTTCCGAGGAGGTGCCCAGCATGGTGACGCCTTCCTCTTCCAGAAAGCCTTTTTCCTGAAGCTCCATGGCGATGTTGAGCGCATTCTGGCCGCCCAGAGTGGGCAGAATGGAATCGGGCCTTTCTTTTTTGATGATCTTCGCCACGGTAGCGGCGTTTAAGGGCTCGATGTACACCCGGTCGGCAATGTCCTTATCGGTCATGATGGTGGCGGGGTTGGAGTTAACAAGCACTACCTCGATGCCCTCTTCCTTGAGCG
This sequence comes from Solibaculum intestinale, assembly GCF_040096205.1. Classification (NCBI taxonomy): domain Bacteria; kingdom Bacillati; phylum Bacillota; class Clostridia; order Eubacteriales; family Oscillospiraceae; genus Solibaculum; species Solibaculum intestinale. The sequence goes on from NZ_JBBMFD010000021.1 coordinate 18,255, forward strand.
CCCGGCAAGCCTGGGTGCCCGCATAGTCAAACTCCGCCGCCTGACCGATGATGATCGGGCCCGAGCCCAGAACCATAACCTTCTTTATGTTCGGATTTTTAGGCATGCTGCTCTCCTCCCATCATGTCGATAAAATGATCGAATAAAAAGGCGGTGTCCTTCGGCCCGGGAGAGGCCTCCGGATGGAACTGTACCGTATAAATCGGCCGGCCGGGGAACCGCATGCCCTCCACCGTGCCGTCATTGACGTTTTCAAACGCCACCTCCACCCCTTCGGGCAGGGTTTCTCCCATGACGCAGTAGCCGTGGTTTTGAGAGGAGATGTAGCTGCGTCCGGACTTGGTATCCCGCACCGGATGGTTGACCCCCCGGTGGCCATAGGCGAGCTTGCAGGTATCCGCCCCCATAGCCAGAGCCGTCAGCTGGTGGCCCAGGCAGATGGCAAAGGTAGGCACATCCGAGTCAAGCAGGATACGCACCTGGTCGATGATGGGGCCGCAGTCCTTGGGGTCGCCGGGGCCGTTTGAGAGCATGACGCCGTCGGGCTTCGTGTCAAGAATGGTTTCGGCTTTGGTGGTCGCGGGGTAAACCGTAACCTCGCAGTCCCGCTCCACCAGACAGCGCACGATGTTTTGTTTGGCGCCCAAGTCCAGCAACGCTACCTTCCAGCGATTCCCTTTTCCGAATATTTCAATATTCTTGCAGGTGGTTTTTTGTACTAGGTCTTTGTGGCGGTAGGCCCGGATTTTCTCCAAAGCCGCGTCCAGATCGGTGATCTCCTCAGTGGTGACCATACCGTTCATGGTGCCGCTTTCCCGCAGGATTTTGACCAGCGCGCGGGTGTCGATGCCGTGGATGCCGGTGATGTCATTGTCTTTGAGGTACTGGTTGAGGCTTTCCTCGCAGCGGAAATTGCTTTCCGTACGGGACAGTTCGCGCAAAATAAAAGCCGAAACCCAGGGTCGTCTTGACTCCTCGTCCTTAAGGCAAACACCATAATTGCCAATTAAGGGATACGTCATGACCACGCCTTGTCCGGCATAAGAAGGATCCGTCAACAATTCAAGATACCCCGTCATGGAAGTGTTGAATACCACTTCACAGACGACTTCCTTTTCAGAGCCGATGCTCTGCCCGGTAAATAAATGCCCATCCTCCAATAGCAGGAAAGCTTTCTTCAAAAGTCTCACCTTTCCCTTCGTGATTCACAGCCTGCTTTTGCTTCGGTCGACCATTCTGTTGTCCATTTTTCCCTGCGAAAAAGGAAAAATGCTTAAACTTTCAGTATTATATCATCCTTATCTGTCGTACGCAATACCCATTTGATTAAAATTATTTTTTGTTGAGCCTGCCAAATCTTGATGTATAATTATACTTGAAATGAAAAGCAGCACGAGGAGGAAACATATGGAAACGGAACTGAAACTACGATTTACAACCAAGGAGGGGTACGACCGCCTCCTCTCCCGCAAACGCCTGTCCAGTATGGTTTCGCGTAATATGATGGCCATTTATTACGATACCCCCGACCGCCGGCTACACCGGGAACGAATCTCCTACCGGGTACGCAGGGAAGGGGAACGCTACATCGCCACCATCAAAGCTCAGGGAGGCGCCAAGGACGGCATCCACCGGCGGCTGGAATGGAACATTGTCCAGCCTGACGCCGCTCCGGTTCCCTCCCGCTTCCTCACGAACGAGGTGTTCTCCACCGACCCGACACAGACCCTCAAGGAAATCCTGGCCGCCATGGGAAACGGTCCTTTTGAGGAACGCTGCCGCACCCAGTTTATCCGCCGCACCTCCAACATCACCAGCCCCGAAGCGGTGATCGAGCTGTGCGTGGACGACGGATTTCTAAGCGCAGGCGGAAAAACGGAGGAAATCTGGGAGCTGGAACTGGAACTTTGTTCGGGAAGCGAGGAATACCTGAAAAAAATGGGTGAGTTTTTCTGCAAGGAATACGACCTGGCCCCCGAAAACCGGTCCAAATACGCCAGGTGCCTGGCGCTGCTGGGGGAATAGTCTCTTCCCTTAGCGAAGCTCCACAATATTGGTGACGACCCCGGCCGGTGTCAGGTCGAGAATCCCGTAGGTACGCTTGCCTGTGCGGGACCCTGACACGGTGCCGGGATTTACGATATACAGGCCTTCTTCGTAAGACTGCATAGGCTCATGGGTGTGCCCATAGAGGAGAACCCGGGCGCCGGCAGTCCGGGCGGCGGACTTCAAATCATACAATGAGTATTTTACATGATAGTTATGTCCATGGGTATAGAATATAGACGTTTGGTCCACCGTAACCAAACCGATTTCCCGGGCGGCGCTCCCCCAGTCGCAGTTGCCGCGGACAGAAAAGAAGGTTTTGCCTGGATACTGGGGAATGAGTGCATCCAGCTCGGCAAGGCCGTCTCCCAGAAAGAAGACGGTTTTCGCCCCCGGCTGGGCGTCGATGGCTTCCTTGAGGGAAAAGGAATCCCGGTGAGAGTCGGAAAGAACCAAAATCCGCATGATAAGCGCCTCCTTTCGTTTTACAAAAGCGGAAACGTTTTCGTGTCACACCCCGCTTTTCCCGCATAGCATAGGGAGGCAGGGCTATGCATACATTATACTATGAGGTGATGGCATGAACAACCGTTTTCATAATCCGTCCAACAATCCAGCCAATCAAAACCGGCAAGCCTCCACCGGCCGCGCCCAGAACGCCAATTCCCAGGTCAACGGCGCGGACCGTTTGACCCCCAATATTTCCGCCGACAAGGAGCAGGAGCTGTTAAACGCCGCCAGCCAGCGGCTGGGACAAAGCCCGGACCGGCTCAAACAGGCTTTGCAAAACGGCGAGGTCAAGTCGATGCTCAAAAACATGTCGCCCCAGCAGGCCCAGAAGGTGGAAAGCATCCTAAACGACCCGGCCGCCGCGCAGAAACTGCTTTCCACTCCCCAGGCCCAGATGCTTCTCAAGCGGTTCATGGGAGGAAAGTAACGCCATTTTGTATCACGCAGAAGGGGGCTCCATATGGACGATCGTACCGAAAAGCTCAACCGTATCCTCTCCACGCCGCAAGGGAGGGAGGTCATCCGGAGCCTTGCCGACCTGTTGGACGAAGAGCCGGACGCAGCCGGCACCGGCAAAGGGAACTCCTCCCGAGGACAAAACCGTTCCTCCCAGCCCGCCCACCACGCAAGTCCGGGGCCATCTCAGCAGACCGGCGCCCAACAGAGCAGCCAAAACAAAAGCCAGGGGGGAAACAACGGCTTCGACCTTTCCTCCCTTTTGAGCTCTCTTTCCCAGGGACAAGGCCAGTCCTCCAGCCAGTCCAACCAAGGCGGACCGGACCTGTCCGCGCTACTCGGCGCCCTTTCTAAGGGGGGAGGGCAATCCTCCAGCCAGTCGGACCAGGGCGGGCCGGACCTGTCTGCCCTGTTGGGCGCGCTCTCGAAAGGAGGGGGCACAGGACAGGAAAGCGGCTCTTCCATGCCGGACCTGTCCGCGCTGCTTGGCTCTCTAGGCCAGGGAAAAGGCCAAGGAGGCGGACCGGATCTCTCCTCTCTGATGGGACTTCTGGGTCAGTCGGGAGGAGGTACGGGCGGGGCAAACAGCCTTATCAAGCCGGAAATGCTCCTGAAACTGGCGCCCTTGCTCGCGTCCATGGGCCAAGATGACGACCGTACCCGTTTGCTGGGCGCCCTGCGCCCCCATCTCAGACCCGAGCGGCAAAAAAAGCTCGACGAAGCGGCGCAGTTGCTCCGGCTTTCCCGCCTGCTTCCCCTGCTTCAGGAACAGGGCATTTTCCCAAGTCCGCGCTGACCGGCTCTCATGATAAATCGGATAGGCAGGAGGTGGGCCGATGAGCCCGATGGAATCCCGCGAAGAGATGCTTCGCATGCAGCAGGACGCCGTGCGCCGGGTCCGTGAAATGCAGGAACGGGCGCGGCGCACCCTGGAAAAAGGCCAAGAACACGTTGTGGGGCCGGGACCGGCGCCGCCCTCGCAGCGGGAAGAGTCCCATTCCCCGGGGCCGCCGGAAAACGGCAGGAGAGGCCCCACCCGCTATTCCATTCCCCAGCCCCTCAAGCATGCCCAGCAGCATCACGCGCCTAAGGAAAAGCCGCACCCGCGTCCCTTTCCACAAAGCAGCTCCCGCCGGGGCGGGACGCCAGCTCACCAAAACGGGGTCACGCCGCTGGACATCGGCGGCATTCTCAAAGGCTTGGGGATGGACGGCGATCGGCTGCTTTTGCTGGGAATGGTCCTCCTTCTGATGTCGGAAGGGGCGGACCGGATGCTGATTTTAGCGGTGGTTTACACCATGCTTTAGGTTAGCGGCCCAAAAGGGCCGCGCCGAGAATGCCCGCGTCGTTTCCCAAAGCTGCGCAGCAAATGCGCGGGAGCACGTTGTTGCGGCAGAAGGCATCCCTCTCGGCTGTCTTTCGTACCGGCGAAAGCACATATTCCCCTTCGTTTGCAAGGGCCCCGCCGATGAGCACCGCCTGGGGCTGCAAAATATTGATGACGTTGACTACGCCGTCGGATACATACTGCAAAAACCGGTCCACCACCCCTTTGGCGGCGGCATCCCCGCCCTTGGCTGCCTCAAACACGTTGCGGCCGTTTAGCCCCTCGCCGCTGTGCGCCAGGCGGGACAAGACGCTTCGCGGATGTTCCCGGGCCGTTCTTTTTGCCTGGCGCACCAGCGCCGTCATGGAAGCGTAGGCCTCCCAGCAGCCCCTTCGTCCGCAGGTGCATGGCTCTTCGCCGCTGCAAATCACCATATGGCCGAACTCGCCGGCGCCGAAGTTGAAGCCTTCATAGATGCGTCCATTCAGCAGGATGCCCGCGCCGATGCCGGTGCCGAAGGTGACGAGTACCAGGGAGGACAAGCCCTTCCCCGCCCCGACCTTTCCTTCCGCCAAAGCGGCGCAGTTGGCGTCGTTGGCCAAGAAAACGGGCTTGCCCGTAAGGCGGGACAGTTCCTTTGCCACAGGCACCCGGTCCCAGCCCAGGTTCCCGGAAAAGAGGACGACGCCCTGCTTGCTGTCCGGTGTTCCCGGGCTTCCCACACCGATGGAGGTCACCTGCGAATCGTCGATCCCTTCCTGATGAAGGAGGGCTTTCGCCAGCGCCGCCATGTCCTTCCCGATTTCCCGCCAGGGCCTTTGGGCATGGGTGGGAACGGAGGTCTTCGCAAGCAGGCGGTTTTCCTCGTCCACTAGGCCGGCTGCAATATTGGTGCCGCCAAGATCAATACCAATAGTATACTTCATTAGAATATCTCCTTATAGGATTTCTCCGGTAAAGGCTGCGTATTCCTTTAGCATATGGCCGTAGTCCATCAAAAATGCGTCAAATCCGGGCAGGGCGCGCAGACTTTCCACCGCCCGGGCGGCGGCGGAGGGAAAAGCCTTGTCCAGATAGGGCCCCGCCTCCTTTTGAAGTAGCGGGCAGAAGTAGGCGGCCCTAGGGTCTGGGACGATGCGCACCCGGCCTTTTTCCAACATGGGGGCGAAAGGATAGAGACGGCAGGACAAGGGCCGAAGCGCCCGGTCACAATGGCCCGGACAGACGGCGAATGCCACCCGCTGGGTTCCCATACGCTGCTTTGTGATGGTGAGAAAATCGGCCCGGGCAAGAGCCAATTCCTCAAATGGGAACAGGATCATTCCGTCCTCTTCCCCGCCCTGACAGCATTTTGATGAACAAAGCCGGCCGCAGTCGGCCGGGATGGGAGTTCTGCCGCCGAAAAGGCGGTAGGCCCGGCGGTAAAAAACCGGCGCCGCTTTCTCAGCTGGGATGGGACAACCCGTCATACCATCGCCCTCCTTTTCTCTATTTTCATGATAGCAGACCCTTCCTTTTCTGACAACGGGAAGTTTGCCCGGGGCCGCACGACAATTTTTTACGAAACTGTGAATTATACTAATATCAATTGCTTTTCCCTTTCTTGTCAGATATAATGAAAAATAGAGTATGATTGTAGTTAAATTTTACGTATTGCCGATTGCGGTTTCTCATCGGTGAAGCGTATGTGTGAAGGAGTGTATGGAATGGAAAAAAACAGATTTACCGAGATTACGCCTGAAATCCAGGCTTTGGCGGAGCTTTGCAAGGAAAATGGCTCCATTAATCCCGAGCTTTATACCAAATACGAGGTTAAGCGCGGCCTGCGCGACATCAACGGCAAGGGTGTGCTGGCAGGTCTTACGGAAATTTCCGAGGTCCGTTCTTACACCATTGTGGACAGCGAAATGATCCCCTGTGAGGGAAAGCTTTTCTACCGCGGGGTGGACATTGACGAAATTGTGGGCGGCTTTATCCGGGAAAAACGGTTCGGGTTTGAAGAAGTCACTTATCTGCTGCTCTTCGGCGATCTGCCCAATCACGAGCAGCTTGATGCGTTCAAGAAGATGCTGGCAAACTACCGCACCCTGCCCACCAGCTTTGTGCGCGACATCATCTTAAAAGCGCCCAGCTCGGATATGATGAATACCCTGGCCCGCAGCGTGCTGACCCTTTATTCTTATGACGACAACGCCAACGACATCTCCATTCCCAACGTACTGCGTCAGTCTCTGCAGCTCATTGCCCTGTTCCCCATGCTGGCGGTTTACGGCTACCAGGCCTACAGCCATTACCACGACGGCAACAGCCTCTTTATTCACGCCCCCCAGCCTGAGCTTTCCACGGCGGAGAACATTTTACATACCCTGCGCCCGGACAGCAAGTACACCGAGCTGGAGGCGAAGATTCTGGACGTGGCGCTGGTACTTCACGCCGAGCACGGCGGCGGCAACAACTCCACCTTCACCACCCATGTGGTATCCTCCTCCGGCACCGATACTTATTCGGTCATCGCGGCGGCCATCGGTTCTCTCAAGGGGCCCAAGCACGGCGGGGCCAACATCAAGGTGGTGCAGATGTTCGAGGACATGAAGGAGAAGCTCAAAGACTGGACCGACGAAGAGGAAATCGAACGGTACCTGGTGGCGCTTTTGCATAAGGAAGCCTTTGACAAGGCGGGGCTCATCTACGGCATGGGCCACGCGGTCTATTCCCTGTCCGACCCCAGGGCGAACATCTTTAAAAAGTTCGTCAAGAGCCTGTCGGAGGAGAAGGGCCGCACCAAGGAGTTCGAGCTTTACTCCATGGTGGAGCGCCTGGCTCCTCAGGTTATCTCCCGGGAGCGCAAGATCTACAAGGGCGTGAGCGCCAACATTGACTTTTACAGCGGGTTTGTGTACAGTATGCTCGACCTTCCAAAGGAGCTGTTCACTCCCATCTTCGCCATCGCCCGCATCGCCGGTTGGAGCGCCCACCGCATTGAGGAGCTCATCAACGCCGGGAAGATCATCCGTCCCGCTTACAAAAATGTGGCCAAGGGCCGGCCTTACATTCCCATTGACGAGCGGTAATTACGGTTTTCGCCCCCGCCTCCCTTTCCTGGGGACGGGGATTTGTTTTGAGGCGAAAGCGATCCAAAAAAAACGGTCCGCCGCTCCTATGTGGTCTTCTTTTTTGGACAATCCCAAGTCAGGACTTTCCTTTGAAGAACCATTGCGGCACGTTCACGCCGGATCCGGTGTGAACCATCATCAGATACGAAAGGATGCAAGCAGTATGATCATCGGCGCAGACTATTATCCTGAACACTGGTCCGTCTCCCGCTGGGAGACGGACGCGGCCATGATGGAAGAAATGGGGCTCACCGTGGTGCGATTAGCAGAATTTTCCTGGTCGAAGCTGGAACCGGAGGAGGGGAACTACGACTTCTCCTGGCTGGACGAAGCGCTTAACGTCCTGTCCGCCCACGGCATCTCTGCGATTCTGGGCACTCCCACCGCCGCTCCGCCCAAGTGGCTGATGGACAAATACGAAGGCATGTACAGCGTGGACGGCTACGGCCGTATAAGAGGCTTCGGCTCCAGGCGGCATTACTGCTTCAACAGCCCCGATTACCAGAAGGCGGCCCGCCGCATTGCCGCAGCCTTAGGCGCCCACTACCGGGCGCATCCGGCGGTGGTCGGCTGGCAGATCGACAACGAGTTCGGCTGCCACAACGACGAGGTCTGCTTCTGCGGGCACTGCCAGCGGGAATTCCGCCGATGGCTCAAGAGCAAGTACGCCACGGTGGAGGAACTCAACCGGGCATGGGGAACGGTGTTCTGGAGCCAGACCTATCGGTCCTTTGACGAGGTGATTGTGCCCGGCTACGCCCAGTGCGACGGGGAAAGCACACGCAACTTCTGCCACAATCCGGGGCTGCTGCTCGACTATATGCGCTGCCGTACCGACAACGTGGCCGCCTTTTTGGACCTGCAGGTGAAGGCCTTAAAAGAGGCCGGCTGCTCCCAGCCGGTCACTCACAACTTTATGGGCAATTACGACCATCTAGACTACTTTAAACTGGCAAAGGGCGTGGATTTCGTCTCCTGGGACAATTATCTTTGCCATCAATGGCAGCAATCCTCCTATGGGGATGCGGCTCTGGCTCACGAGACCATGCGGGGGCTCAAGCAGAAAAAGTTCTGGGTCATGGAGCAGCAGAGCGGCCCGGCAGGCTGGTCGGTGATGGGCGACACTCCAAGGCCGGGGCAGCTGCGGCTGTGGTCGTGGCAGGCGTACGCCCACGGAGCCCAGGCGATTGTGTATTTCCGCTGGCGGGCCTGTCTGTTCGGCACCGAGCAGTACTGGTACGGCATTCTCGACCACGACGGGGTTCCCCGCCGGCGGTACCGGGAAATCGGACAGACGGCCAAGGAGCTGACGCGTATCGACGAAATGCTGGCGGGGGGCGGCCCGGTCAGCGAGGCGGCGCTCATCAAAAGCTATGACAACGCTTTCTCCCATCAATTTCAGCCCCATAACCCCAAATTCGACTACAACGCCCTTCTGCGCTCCTATTACGAAGGGCTGATGCAAAACGGCGTGTCCTGCGACGTGTGCTCCATTGACGACGATTTGTCCCGCTATAAGCTGGTCATTCTCCCCGCCTTCCAGCTCGTAACCCCTCCCATGGCCAAAAAGCTCAGGGACTATGTGAGCCGGGGCGGGCATGTGGTACTCTCTTTCCGGTCGGGTGCGCGGGAATGGAATAACCAGATGACGGAGCGGACCCTGCCGGGTCTGTTCCGGGAAATTACCGGCGTGACCGTCTCGGAGTTCAATTCCATCCTTTACGGAGACCCCATTCCGGTGAAGGGGCCCTTCGGCAAGAGCGAAGCTTCCATCTGGTGCGACCTGCTTGAACCGGACACGGCGAAACCTTATGCCGTTTACGGGGGCGATTATTGCGAGGGGGCGCCCGCCGTCACCGTCAACGCCTTTGGCAAGGGCAAGGCTTGGTACGTGGGCTGCGACCTGGGTGCGGACGCTATGGAGTTGCTGCTTGGCGACGTGCTCAAAGACGCGGGAATCACCCCGCCCGTTTCGGACCTGCCAAAGGAAGTGGAGGCAGTCTCCTGGGAATGCCCGGATGGACAGAAGGTCCTTTTCCTCCTCAACCACGGGAAGGATCCGGTATCCGTGCCGGTGTCCGGCTTCTCCAAGGAACTTTTGTCCGGCCTGCCAGCAGCACAAACGCTGACCCTGGAGGGGTATGGAATTGGAGTCCTGACGTAAAAAATTGGAACATTTTATGAATTTTTGGTGAAGACGTGGACAGGCCGCCGTTTTTCGAGTAAGATATATAGTGAAAACGTTCAAAAAGGGGAAGAAAAATGATGCGAAATATTTTGGCCCTTCTGCTTGTTGCAGGTCTGGCCTGCCTGACGCTCACCGCCTGCGAAGGCGATCCCTCCGATCAATACCGCTATTCCAAGCCGGACGACTTGTCCATCGTGACGCCCTCCTTTCCGGAGTCTTCGGTGGATGAAGCCGCTCAGCAGCTGACCAAAACCGCCATTGAGCTATTAAGCGAAGATGCGGCTGTTATAGATCTGTTTTTCAACGGTTACGTAGAGGATGGAGAATACCTGGATGAGGAGACGGACGCGGAAAATTACACGCAGGTTCTCTCCAACACTTTCCCGTCCTTTGCCTCCGTTAAGGAGAAGATGAATGAAATTTACGCAAACGACGAGTCTGCTAATTTCTTTTTGTCCTTTCCAAATGCGGAAAAGCCCCGGCTCAAAGGGGACGACAAAAGTCTATATGTGTTAGACGATGAGGACATTATCAAATTCCCGGCCTATGTGGATGTGCAAGAAGTCACTATTCTTGAATATACCGATACCTCGGCGACGATTGAGTTTACCTATCGGGGGCCGGATTACTTCTATTTTGACTCCAACGAGGATATGCCGTTCCCCTCTAACCGCATCAATATGTACCTGGTGGACGGGGTATGGAAGCTGGACACTAGTTTCTACCAGTACTACGCCGCCAACAACCCGGATATGCCTTGGGTGACGCAGTCGTATTCTTCTTCCAGCGCGGTCTCCCAGTAACGGCAAAGCTTTTTTCTTCAACAAACCCCGTGGTGCATCGGAGAAATCCGTGCATCATGGGGTTTTCTTTCCTTCGCGCCGATGGAAAGCTATATCTAAAAGAAAGCGGCTCGTTCTCCTGTTGTGGAGAACCGGGCCGCTTGTGTCACACCTGGGAAGATGCCTCCTGCTTTGCCGCCGGTTCCGGCGGGGGCGTCCAGGCGGATTTTGTTTCCTTGCGGCGCAGGAGGCGCAACACCATCTGCCCGTCAGACCGCCGCACCGGAATCAGAGCGTTTACCAGCCGGTATCCCGCCATGGCAATGGTACTGCAAAGCAGCGCGTCCCATCCGAAGACGCCGGTGGGGAACCACAGCACACCCGCCAGCACCAGGGAGGTAAAGAACAGGGACGTAGTCATCATGCCGCCGGAATAATAGGAAGCAAGGCTGGCATTCTCATCCACCAGATCCGTTTCTTCCGGTTTCAGGGTCATCTCGCAGTGAATGGTAAACAGGCAGCTGCGCTCAAAGCCGAAGACGATATGCCCCCCATCCCTGTGCCAGCAAAATGGGCCGATGTGAAACAGAAGCAGCTCTAAGCCGGAAAGCTTTCCCATAAGCAGCCTTCCTCCTTCATAGATAAGGGTCACCAAAATGGCCGCTGCCGTGAGCAGTCCGGCAAAGGCTGGCAGCCGCCACAGGCCGGGACCCGTCAGGTTAAAGCCGTGCTGTTCGAGAACCGCCAGCGCGTATCCGGCGCCCCCACCGACCGCCACCGCCCCCAGGACGGACAAAAAGAGAGACAATCCTAGCTTTTCACGTTCCTTCATCTGTTTCCTTCCCCTTCTTTGAAATGTGTTTTCCATTATATTCCACACTGAAATAGGAATCTCGTCGAATCCGGGAGGCAAAGCTGGAAAGGCTTCATCTTCGGAAGGGAAATTTCATATGGACGGCCTAAGTATTTGCCCGCGATGCTTCCATCCTCGCGTACTGTCGGCGGGGTGGTGCGGTCGGCTTCTCCGGTGATGGTATAGGCGGTGCGTTCGTCCACCACTGCAATGCCGACGACGATTAAGGCCGCGGCGCTCAGCAGAGTAAAGGTAACCACACAGACAAAGAGGGTTCGCTTAACGGGAGAATATTCCTTTCTTTTTACATCCTTCATATTGATTTAGAGTCCTTTCAAGGTCTGGGCCAGGCATTTGCCCACGAGCTCTCCCGAATAGACCGCTTCCTCCAAGGTATTGGCGTCGGTACCGAATTCGAGCAGAATGGAGCCGGGGCTTAAATTCTGGTTATAGCAGGCGTTTTTGAAGTTGAGGGGACGGGCAAGACCGGGGTAGGAATCGGCCATGCTCTGCTGCACGCGGGCGGCAAGACGGAGGTTCTGCTCCCAGTTGGGGTAGGAAACGCCGTTGTCGTACTCGCAGCCGGAAATGATCATCACCTGGGCGGCCTTTTTGCCGTTGATGACGGCGGTAGGCTTGACCTTGGTGCCGTCCGAACGGGTGATGGCGTCCCGGTGGACGTCCAGTACTACCTGGATGGAGGGATATTGCTCGAGCATGGCGGTGACCACCGCGCCGGACCGGTTATAGGCGCCGTTGTAGGCGGGGTAGTCGTGGATTTCCGTATCGTGGATGACGCCGATGCCCGCGTCTTCCAGCTGTTTTTGGATTTCGTTTCCAATCCGGACCATGTTGAGGTTTAAATCCGTGCGCCGGGCGGTGACGGTGGTATCGTAATAGCCGCGGTCGGCTAACTCATAGCTTTCGGTGGTATGGGTATGCACAATGAGCACCTTGGGCCCTTCGGTGGACATATCCACAGTGGGCTTGGTCTCCAGGATGTTCTTGATATCTATTGTGCGCCCGGTTGAATTCTTTATCCAAACGCTGCCGTAATTATCGCCGGAATTCTCAAAAAATTCTTCGCTGATGGGGCCTCTGTTTTCCTGTGGCACCTCATCGGGCGCGGGAATTTCACTGCTCTGAGACGAAGATTGGGCGCTTGACTGAGCAGGCGTCTGGGCAGGCGTGGCGCTGCTGGCGCTGGACGTCTGGGGTGCGGCGTCCGGCGGCTGCTTGGAGGACGCCCGGGATTCGAACAAGGCGCCGGAGCCTTCGGGCAGCAAAAAGGCGGCCGATAGGATAGACAGCTGGTCTGCCACCGAGCCCAAGGAGGGTACCACGGCGCATAAAATCAAAAGAGACAAAACGGCCGCCACGGTAGAGACCGCCTTTTTTTTCAGTTTTTTGGGTCTTTTGTGCTTTTCCATCGTCTTCTTGCCTTTTCTCCGCTGCCGTGGGCGGGGATGTGCAATTTGGTCCACCGGCTGAATTTGGACGTTGGGCGAGGGAACCCCCGCACCTGTTTTATGCTATGCGGAGAGAAAAGCAGGTATGCCTCTTCTTTTTCGGCACAAAATTTCTTCGAGCCTTGCAAACAGGGCCGCTTTCCCCTATACTGATGCTGACTCTATGCAAAAATTTTTGTAAACAGCAAAGGAGAGCACGATGTTTCAGGTACGAGGCGTAACCAAGCGCTACGGCAAGGTCGTGGCCAACGACTCCATTAGCTTTGACGTCAAGGACGGCGAAATCGCGGTGCTTTTGGGTCCCAACGGGGCGGGAAAATCCACCATTATCAAATGTATCGCGGGGCTTTTGCGCTTTGAAGGGGAAATCGACCTGTGCGGTTATCCCAACAAAAGCCTTCAGGCAAAGGCCTTACTGGGATACATTCCGGAAATGCCGGCGGTATACGATCTTTTGACGGTGGGCGAGCATCTGGAATTCATCGCCCGGGCCTACCAACTTACCGATTGGGAAGGGTACGCCGACGAGCTTCTTTCCCGCTTTGAGCTTACCGACAAAAAAGAGAAGCTGGGCAAGGAGCTTTCCAAGGGGATGCAGCAAAAGGTCAGCATCTGCTGCGCCCTTTTGCACAGGCCCAAAGTCGCCATTTTTGACGAGCCGCTGGTGGGGCTGGACCCCCATGCCATCAAGGAGCTCAAGGACATTTTTGTGGAGCTCAAGCAGGCGGGGGCATCGGTCCTCATCAGCACGCACATGCTCGACAGCGTGGAGGATTACTGGGACGTGGCCCATATTATGATGAACGGTTCTTTTGCGGCTACCAAGTTTAACCGCCCCGGCCAGGAAGGGGAAAAGACGCTCGAGGAGCTGTTCTTCGACATTACCGAAGGAAAGGGCGCCGCACAATGAAAGGATTACGGTATCTCTTCTTTACGACTGTGAAAAACTCCATCAAGGAACTCGTCAAGCATCCGGCAAAGCTGGTGATGGTGCTTTTCTTCGTCCTGCTCATCGGGATGATGGTGGTATCCTCCCTGGCGGCCCCTTTGCCTACCAATGAACGCAGGGACCCGAAGGAGCTGGCGGCCATGGTGCTGGTGCTCTACGGGTATATGTTCTTTCTAGGTTCGAACAACGGGTTTTCCTCTGGCGCGTCCTTTTATTCCATGGCGGACGTAAACCTCTTGTTCTCCTGCCCCATCTCCCAGAAAAAGATTCTGGTGTACGGGCTGGTCCGCCAGCTGCAAACCTCCCTGCTTCTGGGCTTTTTCTTGGTTTTTCAGTATGGCTGGCTTTATAATACCTACGGCATTTCAATTGGAGCCATGCTCGCTATTCTGCTGGGATACGGCGCGGTGACCTTTTGCTCCCAGCTAACGGCCATGACCATCTATTCCTTCACGAGCGCCGACGAAGGGCGCAAGCGCCTGATCAAATACACCATGCGCGGCGTGTACCTAGTGCTCATCGCGGCGGTGGCGGTGCCCCTCTTGGAAAACACCCAAGACCTGCTGGGCAGCGCGGTGGCGTCAGCCACGGCCCCGTGGGTGAACTTTATCCCGGTCTTCGGCTGGCTGACGGCGGCGGTAACCGGCGTTTTAGCGGGGAACTGGATCTTAGTAGCGGCGGGAGCCGGGGCGACGGTGTTGTTTGTCCTGCTGATGCTTGTGCTGGTCACCAGGATGCACGCCGACTTTTATGAAGACGTGCTCAAGGCCACCGAGGTCTCCTTCTCCGCCATCACCTCCAAAAAGGAAGGCCAGCTGCGCGAAACGGTGCCAAAGAACGTCAAGACCGGGCCCGTAGGCATCGGGGGCGGCTCAGGCGCGTCCGCCTTTTACTATAAGCACAAGGTGGAAAACCGTCGGGCGCGGGTGTTTTTGCTGGACACCACGTCGCTGGTGTTTGTGGGGGTTATCCTGTTCTTTTCCTTCTTTATGCGCGACGGGGGCTTGGTATCCGTCTTTGCCTTTGCCACCTACATGCAGATTTTTTCCGTGTCCATGGGCCGGTGGCTGCGGGAGCTTACTTTGCCTTACGTCTATCTGGTACCGGCCGGGGCCTTTCAAAAGCTTCTGGCCATCTGCCGGGAAACCTTCCTGAAAATCTGCGTGGAGGCGGTGCTGGTGTTTCTCCCGGCCGGGCTTATTTTGCAGGCAAAACCGCTGGAGATTGCTGCTTGTATTTTCGCCCGCATCGGCTTCGGCGTGCTCTTTATGGCGGGAAATATCCTGATTGAGCGGATTTTGGGAACGCTGACCAGCAAGACGCTGATTTTGTTCCTCTATTTCCTCATTCTAGTAGTGCTGGCGGCACCGGGCGTGGTTGTGGGCGTTATCGTCGGCATTTTCCTGTCCTCCACTGCGCTGGCCTTTGCGGCAATGGCCGTGTGGAACCTGGCGGTGTCTGTTCTTATTTTCTACCTGTGCCGGGACATTCTCAATTACGCGGAGCTCAACAACAAATAAGCAGACAAAAAAGGGCCGGGAAATATCCCGGTCCTTCCTGTTTCGCGGTTTTTTTGCGCTTGGCCTGCATAAACCCCTCCTAGACGGAAGCATACTAACGATATGAGTTTCATTGGCGGGAGGCGGTTTCATGTCCAGACTACACAAACGGGTGGTGACCCTGTATGCGGTCACCGCCGTCTTTTTTATGGTGCTGCTGCTGCGGGTCTTTACCGTGTCGTCCGGCACCCAGTTTGCCCAGGCGGCCCAGCAGAATTCCACCCTGTCCTTGCAGGTGCCGGGCAGCCGTGGCATTTTTTACGACTGCAACGGCGAGCCGCTTGTGGGCGGGCAGGACGGATACCTGGCCGCCGTCAGCCCCGAACCGGAGGCGGCCACCGCTCTTTCCACCGTGCTCGATGGAGAAGAGATGGACCAGGTTCTGGAACGCATGGGAGAAGGAAAGCCTTTTCTCCTCAAGCTCCCCACCTCCGTATCCGCCCCGGGGCTGATCCTCTTTCCCGCCTACACCCGGTATAGCGACGGGCAGACGGTGAACCATCTGCTGGGCTACACCGACAACACCCAGGAGAAGGGCCTGAGCGGCCTGGAAAAGGCCTACGACAGCTTTCTGACCGGCGCGCTGCCGGCGAGAAAGGTTGTCTACTCGGTCAATGCCCTGGGCCGGCCCCTGTCCGGCATTTCCCCTAAGGTGCAAAATACCCAGACGGAGCTGAAAAAAGGCATTGTCCTCACCTTGGACAAGGATATTCAGAGCATCGCCCAAAAGGCGGCGGACGAGTACATTCCAAGCGGAGCCATCGTGGTGCTGGAGATTCCCACCGGAAAAGTGCGGGCCAGCGTGAGCACGCCCTCCTTTACCATGGACACGCTGGCGGCGGCCATGGAATCGGAGGACGCCCCTCTTGTAAACCGGGCCCTGCAAAATTATAACGTGGGGTCCTCCTTCAAGCTGGTGACGGCCGCCGCTGCCCTGGAAGCGGGATACCCCATCGAGTGGGAGCACGAATGCACCGGCAGCGTGGACGTGGCGGGAGTCGTCTTTCACTGCTACAACAACAATACCCACGGCAATTTGACTATGGAAGGAGCACTGGCCAAGTCCTGCAACACCTATTTTATCTCCTTAGCAAGAGAGCTTGGGTATGAGCCGATTTTGTCTATGGCCAAGCGGCTGGGGTTTGGGTCCTCTTTGCAGCTGTGCACCGGCGTAGCCACTCCCGAGGGGGTTCTGCCCGAGGAAAACGTGCTCGCTTCCCCGGCGGCGGTGGCGAACTTCGCCTTCGGCCAGGGGGACCTGCTGGCCACGCCTATGCAGATGGCGTCTCTGGTCAACTGCATCGCCTCCGACGGGATCCTCACCACCCCTTCCCTAGTAGAGTGCTTCCTCGATGAAAACGGGGAGGAAACCCAGGTGGCCAAGATGGACGGGGTGCAGGCATTGAGCCCGGACATTGCCCGCACCCTGCAGAAAATGATGGCCGCCCCCCTTTCCTACGGCACCGCCACCACCGCCATGCCGGACAATGGGGGCGCCGGCGGCAAGACCGCCACCGCTCAGACCGGTATGTATAACAAAGAAGGGAATCCGGTCAACCAGTCCTGGTTCGTAGGGTATTTCCCCTATGAAAACCCCCGGTACGCGGTGGCGGTGCTGGCGGAGGACACCATCCAGGGCAGCAAGACCACCAACCCCGCCTTCAAATACATCGCCGACCATGTGAAGGTGGAATAAAGCGGCGCCCAGATTCATGGGCTATTTTCCTATAACTCCTCGGTAGCAATTCTAAAAAAGCGTTTTAGCCATCGCGTTTATATACAAAACAAAAGAAATATCGCAGGGAAAACTGGACTTTATAGGATTTGTTCTGCGCCGGTCAGCGATTCCACCGTAATTTTTGTTCCAAGGCAGAAACCCTCGTAAAAAGCCTGTTCATTGGTCAGGGCAAGATATTCATTGATACAGTCGTTATATTTTTGTAAAAGTCCTTCTAGCTTTTCATTAAGGTTTTCTTCAAGATTTTTAAGGTTACGTTGTAGTAAAATTTCAAGCTGCTTTATTTCCGGATTGTTTTTCCCTAAATACCGAACAGGTTCAAGGGTTCCGTTCCAAAGCTGTTCAATTGTATTCGTCATAGTATCACCTCGTTTAAGCTTGTAAAATGATTATATATTCGAATTGGATAGAATAAAATAACGCAAATATCCTTTTTAGGATACCTATTCTCAGGAATAAGGGATGGTTGAGAAGATAGGCCACCGTCTTATTTAAACATGCCTTGACAAGGGAAAAAACAGACCGTATAATAAAAACAATGAAGATCGTTTTATACGGACACTTGGCATTGACGGGAAGAAGAAGCCGCCGCGCAGCAGAGAGAAAGCCGTTTTGCTGAAAGGCTTTTGGCGTTTTTGGCGTCTGTCCGGCCGCCCCCGAGCCGCCGCGGCGAGGAGCCGCGCGTCACTCCGGCGTTAACGGAGAAAAAGCGGCGTTTTGTTTCAAAACGCAATTTGGGTGGTACCACGGAATCGCTTCCGTCCCGATTGGGAACGGAAGCGTTTTATTTTTTATGAGGATGTGACTTTGACCATGCAGTGGACAGGACTCAACGAACTCCGCGAAAAATACCTTTCCTTTTTTGAGAGCAAGGGGCATCTGCGTTTGAAAAGCTTCCCGCTGATCCCGCAGAACGACAAAAGCCTTCTGCTCATCAACTCCGGAATGGCGCCGATGAAAAAGTACTTTACCGGCGAAATCACGCCGCCCAGCAAGCGGGTAACCACCTGCCAGAAGTGCATCCGCACGCCGGACATTGAGAGGGTGGGCAAGACCGCCCGGCACGGCACCTATTTCGAGATGCTGGGCAATTTCTCCTTCGGGGACTACTTCAAGCACGAGGCCACCGCCTGGGCCTGGGAATTCTGCACGAAGGTGCTTAAACTGCCGGTGGACCGGATCTGGGTGAGTATTTACGAGGACGACGACCAGGCCTTCGACATCTGGACCAAGGAAGTGGGAGTCTCCCCCGACCGGATTGTTCGTTTGGGCAAGGAAGACAACTTCTGGGAGCACGGCACCGGCCCCTGCGGCCCCTGCTCGGAGCTCTACTTTGACCGGGGCGAGGAATACGGCTGCGGCTCCCCCACCTGCGGGGTCGGGTGCGACTGCGACCGGTATGTGGAATTCTGGAACCTGGTGTTCACCCAGTTTGATTCCGACGGCAAGGGCAACTATACCCCTCTCGACCATCCCAACATCGACACCGGCATGGGCCTCGAGCGCCTGGCCTGCATCATGCAGGGGGTGCACAACCTGTTCGAGGTAGACACGGTGCAAAATATCATGAAGCACGTCAGCCGGATCGCAAACGTGCACTATGGAGACAGCGAGAAAACCGACGTTTCCCTGCGGGTCATTACCGACCACATCCGCTCTACCGTCTTCATGATCGGCGACGGGGTCATGCCCTCCAACGAGGGGCGGGGCTATGTGCTGCGCCGGCTTTTGCGCCGGGCAGCCCGGCACGGGCGGCTTCTGGGCATTCACGAGCCGTTCCTCTCTGAGGTGGCGGACACGGTGATTCTTGAAAACCGGGATGCGTATCCGGAGCTTGCGGAAAAGAGCGTGCTCATCAAGAAGCTCATTTTGGTAGAGGAAACCTCCTTCGGCAAGACCATTGACCAGGGCCTTGCCATGCTGGATACGGCGGTGGAAAACCTCTCCGGAGATACCCTTTCCGGCGAGGACGCCTTCAAGCTTTACGACACCTACGGCTTCCCGTTGGATTTGACCATGGATATTTTAGAGGAAAAGGGCCTCAAGGTGGACGAGGAGACCTTTGACCGCCTGATGAAGGAGCAGCGGGAACGGGCCCGCGCTTCCCGCAAAGCCGCCACGGCGGAGGCCTGGGCGGGGACCCGGTCGGTGCTGGCCGACTGCCCGGCTACGGTGTTTACCGGCTATGAGGGAACCGAGACCACGGGCAAGGTTTTGGCCATCGTGCGGGAAGGGGAGCTTTCCGAGGCGGTGAGCGAGGGCGAAGCCCTGGTGGTTCTGGACCGGACCAGCTTCTACGCGGAAAGCGGCGGCCAGGTGAGCGACAGCGGCGTTTTAACCTTAGACGGCATGACCTTCCGGGTGTTCGGCTGCTTTAAGACGGCAACCGGCGTATTCGTCCATCGGGGCACCATCGAAAGCGGTGTTCTGAGCGTGGGAGACACGGTAACCGCGTCAGTGGACAAGGAGCGGCGGCTTGCCATCATGCGAAACCACACCGGCGCCCATCTTTTGCAGGCGGCGCTGCGTAAGGTTCTGGGCGACCATGTGGAGCAGGCGGGCCAGATGGTGACCGAGCAGACCGTCCGGTTCGACTTTACGCATTTCTCCAGCCTGACGCCGGAGGAACTCCAGGACGTGGAGCAGATGGTAAACGAGGTCATTCTGTCGGCCATGCCGGTACAAACCCGGGAAATGCCCATTGCCGAAGCAAAGGCCATGGGAGCTATGGCTCTGTTCGGCGAAAAGTACGGCGATGTGGTCCGGGTGGTAAAAGCCGGGGACTTTTCTATCGAGCTGTGCGGCGGCACCCATGTGGACAACACGGCGAAGCTGGGCCTCTTTAAGATTCTCTCGGAAGCGTCGGTAGCCTCCGGCGTGCGCCGCATCGAAGCGGTGACCGGCGCAGGCGTTCTCGACTATATGAACCATTTAAACGGCCTTCTTCACAGCACGGCGGCTGCCCTCAAGGTGCCAAACGTGGAGGACCTGCCTCAGAAGGCTTCCCAGGCCATGACCGAAGGGAAAGCCAAGGATAAGGAAATCGCGGCCCTAAACAGCCGGATTGCCCAAATCCGCATCGACGGGCTCTTTGCAGGCGCCGAGGTCATCGAAGGCATTCATATCGTCTCGGCTCTCTTCTCAGGCACCGGGCCGGACGCGCTGCGCGCCATCTGCGACCAGGTCAAGGACATGCGGGACGACACGGTGATTGTCGTGGCGGGGACCTTGGGCGACAAGGCCACCATCGCGGCCTCCTGCGGCAAGCAGGCAGTGAAAAAGGGTGCCCATGCGGGCAACCTGGTGAGAGCGGTAGCGAAAATCGCCGGCGGTTCGGGCGGCGGACGGCCGGACACGGCCATGGCCGGCGCCAAGGACCTGACGAAGCTGGACGAAGCGCTGGAAGCGGTCAGCTCCATCGTCAACGATATGATCAACAAATAATCCATCAAGGAGGAACCGAATATGGACTGCCTTTTCTGCAAAATCATCGCCGGAGAAATCCCGTCCACGAAGGTGTACGAGGACGAGCTGGTATACGCGTTTGAAGACATCAATCCCCAGGCACCGGTGCACGTGCTAGTGATTCCGAAAACGCACATTGCTTCGGCGGCGGACATTACGGGGGAAAATTCCGCCCTGGTGGCTCACATTTTCGAGGTAATCCCGGGCATTGCCAAGAAGCTGGGGCTCAAAAACGGCTTCCGGGTGGTCACCAACTGCGGTGACGACGGAGCTCAGACCGTCAAGCATCTGCATTTTCACATCATGGGCGGCCGGCCGCTGCAGGGCCAGATGGGTTAATCCCATCCAACATAAAAAGGGGAACAAAAAATGGATTGCTATACCATGCAGATCTGCGGGCTGACCCGCACCTTAAAACGCTGCCCTCTTAATGAGAAAGTCGACATTGCGGCCTTTATTTTGTTCGGCGACGCGGAGCTGACCGTAAAGGCGGCGGAGGAGCTGCTCAAAAAAAGCCCGGACTTCGACGTAATTATGACCGCTGAGGCCAAGGGCATCCCGCTGGCTTACGAGATGAGCCGCCAGAGCGGGAAGCGGTACTATGTGGCAAGAAAGGCCACCAAGCTCTATATGCGCGATCCCATTGCGGTTGAGGTGAAGTCCATCACCACCGCCCGGGTACAGACGCTGTACCTGGACCGGGATGAGGCGGATTCTCTTTGCGGCAAGCGGGTGCTGATTGTGGACGACGTGATCTCCACCGGGGAATCCTTAAACGCCATTGAAGCGCTGGTAAAGGAAGCGGGCGGGCTCATCGCGGGCCGTGCCACTGTCCTTGCGGAAGGGGACGCGGCAAACCGGGACGACATTCTCTTTTTAGAACCCCTCCCCTTGTTCTTCAAATAACCAAAACGTTTTTTAAAGACAGGCGGTGACAAAATGCGACGGACTCTGGCGGTGGTTGGCTTTTCCTGGCTGCTGACGCTGGTGGCCGCCGCATTTTTGGGTTTTACGGCGGCCATCGTGTTTCTGGTCATGACGGCGGCAGGCGCGGTTGCGGCCTTTCTGGTCCCGGCGCTTCGCAAGGGCCGTGTGATTCCGGCGGCTTTGCTTGCGTGCACGCTGGCGCTGGCTTCCTTTTGCCTGACCGAGCAGTTTTCCTACGCGCCCATTGTCCGCTTGGATGGACAAACGGCCAGCGTCACCGGGTATATCACCGACCTGCCGGAATACACCACCGGCGGGCGGTACCGGTACACTCTGCAAATCACCTCGGTAGATCTGCCCGGTGCACCCCAGAATTTCAGGGTCACCTACACCAACGACTTTTTGCTCAACGCCGAGCCCTTCGACGAATTCTCTGGGGACGTGACCTTTTCGAAGCCCTACAGTCCCACGGTTCTTAACTGGAAAACCAAGGGTGTTTACCTGACGGTGCGCAGCGAGGACGGATTTTCGTTCACCACGCCAGACACGAAGCCTTTCTATTCCCACATCGTTTCCCTTCGGGCAGCCATGCTCGAGCAAAATCGGAAGATGCTCGCACCCGACGCGGCCGAGCTCATCAACGGGGTGCTTCTGGGTGTGGACGATTTCATCGACCCACAGGTTCGTCAGGATTTCCGGGACAGCGGCATCAGCCATTTGCTGGCAGTGTCCGGCACCCATATCGTGATTTTGACCGGGTTTGTGATGCTGCTGCTGAGGCGTCTCAAGGGAAAGATATGGATCAAGAATTTGATTGCGGCGGGATTTGTTTTCTTCTTTATGGCGCTGACCGGGTTTACCCCGTCGGTGGTGCGGGCGGGCATTATGATGCTGGTGGTGCTTTTCGGCGGAATCCTTCGCCGGCAGAGCGACCCGCTCAACTCTCTTGGGCTGTCCGCTCTCCTTCTGACGGTTCTGAATCCCTATGCGGCGGCGGGAATCGGGCTTTTGATGTCCTTTTCGGCCACATTGGGCATCATTCTTTTAGCGGGCCGGCTGGACAGAGCCATGGTTTCCCGCATGCCGGACATCCGGGTAGTGGGCGGCCTCCTTCGAAAAGGCAGCGGGATTGTGGCCCAGTCCCTGGCGGCGACGCTCTTTAACACGCCGATTTTGATTCTGGTGTTCGGCCAGCTGTCCCTGGTCGCGCCGCTGACCAACGTGCTGGTGATGTTCCCGGCCTCGGGGATGCTGCTGATGGGCGGGCTTAGCTCGGTACTTTCTCTGCTGGGCCCCTTTTCCTTCCTGGCATATCCCTTTTCGCTCCTTGCGGGGCTTCTTGCCCGGTATCTTATGGGCGCGGCCCGCTTCTGCGCCCATCTCCCCTTCTCCACCGTGAGCACGGCAGAGGATTATTTCCTTTTGTGGCTGTGCGGGACCTTGATTTTGGTAGCGGCAGCGCTTCTCCTGCGAAAAAACGGGACACTGCTGCGTATGACCGCCCTGCTTTCCGCCATCTTGCTCTTTTGCGGGATTCTGTCGGGGCAGCTTCTCAACCGGGGCGTCACCTCGATCGCGGTTATCGGGTCAGAAGGCGGCTCGTCGGTGGTGCTTACCAAGGATGGCCGGGCGGCGGTCATCGGCTGCGGCGGGGCATGGGACATTGGATGGGAAACCAACGAATATCTGGCGGCAAACGGGGTCAAAAGCATCGACCTTCTTTTGCTCCCCAAGCTGAACGACGAATACGCGTCGGGAGCTTCGGAGCTGCTCAACACCTATGAGGTAACGCTGGCCATGCTCCCGGAGGACGGGAGCGAAGCGAAAAAGCTGGAGAAGGCCGTAGAAGAGGACACCATCTGCCAGCCCTACGCTTCCTGCGAAATCGCGCTTTGGGACGGGGTTACGCTGCAGATTGTAACCCAAGGAGAGGAAAGCCTGATTCTCATCCGCGCCGGTACCACGGCCACGCTGTTCGCCACCGAGGGAGCGGACGGGTCGGCGTGCCCAAGTGTCCCGCTGCAAGCGGCGGTGTTTCACGCCAGCCTTCCGGCGTCCTTTCATCAGGTAGGAAGCCCGCTGGTCCTGGTGACGGGAGAAACGAAAACGTCCGCGCCCGCCCTCATCCGGCTGCAAGCTCTGGAAAAGAGCGCTTTCGCCGTACCCAACGACACCTTTGTGGTGCGCACCCGGGGAAACGCGGATGTGATGGTAGAAAAAATCCGATAGACGAAGAAAGGACAGATCATGCCGGCCATCAATGAATTGGAACTCAAAAAGCAAATCAAAGCAGGGGACCTTTCGCGGGTGTATCTCCTGCACGGCGCGGAGGACTATCTTAAAAAGCTCTACTGCAAGCAGCTGGCCGATAAGGCGGTCGGTGACGGGATGGACGACTTTAACCGGATGCAGTTCGAGTGGAAAGAGTCGTCGGTGGACGAAATCGCGGACGCGGTGGAGATGCTGCCGGTCATGGCCGAAAAGCGCTGCGTGATCGTGCGGGATTTTGACGCGGAAAGCGTGAACGCCTCCGAGTCGGCCAAGATGACCGAGCTTCTCAAGGACCCGCCGGAAACCTGCGTGCTGATTTTCCGGCTGGACGCGGTGGAGGCCAACCTGAAACGGTCCTCGAAATGGAAGACCTTTGTGAAAAAAATCGACGCGGTGGGCTGCTCGGTGGAGCTGGGACGGCGGGATGCGGCGTCCTTGGGGAAAACGTTATGCGCGGCGGCGGCAAAGCTGGGCTGCACCCTCAGCCCTCATAACGCAAGCTACCTGGTGACCCTGTGCGGCAGCGACATGCAGACGCTGTTCCACGAGCTGGAAAAGGTGTGCGCTTTTGCGGGGAGCGGAGAGATCACCAAAGAGCAGATCAAGGCGGTGGCCACCCCCACTCTGGACGCGGGCGCGTTCGACCTGGTGCGGGCCATTACCCGCAGGGAGGCGGACAAGGCGTTTTCCCTGCTGGATACGCTGTTTGCCAACCGGGAGGAGCCGGTGATGCTGCTGGCGGCGCTGTGCTCCACCTATGCGGACTTATACCGGGCAAAGGTCGCTAGCATGGGCGGGGAACCGGCGGAGGCCCTCAAGACCTGTTTTGACTACCGGGGGAAAGAATTCCGCCTGCGAAACGCGGCGAGAGACTGCGCGTCTTTGGACCTGTCCCGCCTGCGGGCGGCGCTGGAGCTGCTCAGCAAGGCCGACCGGATGCTCAAAGGGTCGAGAACCGACCGGCGGGTGATTCTGGAACAGACGGTGGCCGGGCTGCTGGCGGTATAGAAAAGGAGGGCCGGGGATTGCTTAAAATTAAGGAAGCGGTGATCGTGGAAGGCAAGTACGACAAGATCAAGCTTTCCTCCCTCATCGACGGGCTGATTCTGGAAACGGACGGGTTTGCCATATTCAAAAACAAGGACCGGCTCAAGCTTTTTCGCCGGCTGGCCGAAACCCGGGGCCTTCTCATCCTCACTGACAGCGACGGGGCGGGCTTCGTCATCCGCCGGTACTTGGGCGGTTCCATCCCCACGAAGTACGTCAAGCACGCGTATATCCCCGACCTGTTGGGCAAGGAAAGCCGCAAGGCACAGCCCTCCAAGGAAGGGAAGCTGGGGGTGGAAGGGGTTCCCAAGCAGGTGATTCTCGACGCGCTTAAAAGGGCGGGGGCCACCTTCGAGGAACTGGACGAAGCGCCGCAGACGCAGGGCGAGCCGATTACCCCGGCGGACTTATACGAGGACGGCATCACCGGCCGGGCGGACAGCAAGCGCCGCAGGGGGCTTTTGCTCAAGGCGCTGGACCTGCCGGAGCACCTGTCTTCCGGGGCGCTCTTGCAGGTGCTCAACACCGTTTGCACCAAGGAGGAATACCGGGCGGCGGTGGCGGCGCTTATCACGGAAGAAACCCGCAGTGGAATCAAGGTTTGATTCCACTGCGGGTTTCCTTTTTGCTTCTGGGATAGGGCGTTTCTTCGTCGGTCAGTTCGGCTAGGTAATCCATGCTGGTTCCAAAGAGCTTGGCAAGCTCCCGGCATTGAGAAAGGGACGCCTCCCGGCGCCCGCATTCGATCTTCGAGTAGACGCTCTGATCAATGCCCGTTTTCATCGCAATTTGAATCTGCAAAAGACGATTGCGCTTTCGAAGGATGCGGTAGCGGCTCATTTCGATCCCTCCTCCATGGCCTTTATTATGAAGAATTTTTCACGGCTTATTAGGGAGAATAACCCTAAATTTTTTTATTTTTTACGCTTTCAATTCGTCGGAATCTGACGTTCGATTTCTACCTGACTTCGTGTTCATTTCTTTCGCGTCGCCGAAAGAAATGAACACAGAT
>NZ_JBBMFD010000022.1:0-42442 GCF_040096205.1 Solibaculum intestinale
GGCGCGAACATTCGCGCCGCCTTTTTTGTTTTCCGCAAGGGAGATGCACCGCCGTTTTGCCGAAAAGGGAACACAAGCCCGCAAAGCGTCCTGTGAAACCAAAAGGACCTATTTTTCACCGCGTTTGGTTTGAGATATGCATTTCCCTTTTGCTGGCCTGGAGGTGCTGTCCGGGTTCGCCTCCTGCAAAAGTTGGCGGGCGCAGTCGAAAAGCAAGCGGGTAAGCTCGTCTGGAGAGAGAGCTTCCCGGTTTGCATCCCAATGCAGGTATCGCTCGATGACCGCCCGGTAAAGCCCGGAAAAGCATCCGGCCAAGTCCTTTTTGCGGGGGATATACTGCCCGGATTTTAGAAACCAGAGCTCCTGCAAGGCGAAACAGGCGGTCTTATACGCGGGCTTGAGATCGTCATCGTTTCCGTCTCCACCCTCGAACAGATACCGGTGGCCAGCCATGTGATAGAGCCCGGAAGCGGCGATGCGGATGCTTGTGCGGATGTCCTGTTCCCCAAAGGCCGGGGCGATGCCCTCCAATGACCCAGAGAGAGTCCGGCTTCCCATGGTGAACTGGAACATTTCGTGCGCGGGCCAGGCGGCAAGAGCTGCCGCGTCCCCCACAAAGCCGCAGGCTTTTTCCCCCTGGGGCATTTCTTTCAGAAGGGCCTGGTAATCGTCCAGGTCAGAGAGGGCCAGCTCGTCGAGAATCAGGTGAATATCGATGTCGCTTTCCTCGGTGGCTTCCCCTCTGGCATAGCTGCCTGAAAGGCCCAGGTATAAAAGCCGCGGGCCGAATCGCGCCTGGCATTTCCATGTGAGAAGCCGGGTAAATTCGTCAATGGGAATCAGATTTTGTCGCATGTCTGCTTCGCTTCCTTTCGAGTAAAATAAAGAGAAGGCTCAGCCCCATGGCAAACACTTGGGAGAATAGGACGGAAAGCCAAGTGCCGGTGATCCCCAGAAGCGGCGGAACCAACAGCAGGGAAAGACCCAGAAAAACGGGTTCCCCGTAGATGAGAACGGCGGCTAAGGCGTGTTGGTTGGTGGCGTAAAAATAGGCGGTGGTCACCCGGGAGACGCTGATGCACAGATAACCCCAGATAAAGATGGGAAGCACATCGGCCACCATCTGTGTCACCTGCCGGGAAGCCCCAAACAGCGCCGCCGCTTCGTTACGGCAGAAAAACAGCACACCCATGCAAACAAGCCCCACCAAAAACGAGAACCCATACGCCAAGCGGCGCACCGCCATGGTTTTTGCGGCGTTGCCTTCCCCAAACGACCGGCTTAAAAGCGGTTGGCTGCCGTCGCTGACCCCCTGCAAAAGCAGCATGACCACCGCCGAAATATAGCTGATGGGCGCGTAGCAGGTGACTGCCAAGGCTCCGCCGAACAGGACGGCGCTCTTGTTGACGAATATCAGGGTAAGGTTGGGCGAGAAGGTCAGCCCAAAGGGAGAGATGCCAGCCTTCAGGAGTGTCGAAAACAAAGTCCAGCCCTTCCCTTCAAACCGCAGAAGGGGCTTTTCTTTCTTCATGAGAAAGAAAAGGAGACACACCAGGAAGGTTACGCCCTGACCGGTGACGGTAGCGGCGGCCGCCCCTGTCATTCCAAAGGGTAGTTTCCAGACGAACAGATAGTCGAGCGCGATGTTCGTGACAAAGCCCGCCATCATGGCGGCCATGGCCGTCACCGACCCGCCCATGTTGCGGATGAAGGGCACAAGCCCGGTTGCCAGCACCTGAAACAAGGCGCCGTATGCAATACAATGGATATACTCCAGGCCCAGCGCGTGAATTTCCCCCGAGGCGCCGAACAGCGTCAGCAGCCCGGGTGCGCACAGGAGCAGCACAAGGGTAAAGAGAGCGCCCGTCCCCAGCAGAACCAGCAGAGACATGCCGAAATACTGTTTGCCGCGCACCTGGTCCTTCGCTCCCATGCAGATGGCATACTCAATGGCGCCGCCCAGCCCGACGCCGGTACCGGCCGCCTGCAGCAGCGCGGTCATGGGATAGGCGATGTTGATGGCGGCCAGCGCGTTGTCGCCCAGGGCGTTTCCTACGAAAAAGCCATCCGCGATGGCGTAAATTCCCGACAGGGCGAAGGCCAGCATGGACGGGAGCACATATCGGAAAAATTCCTTAGAAAATCTCAATCACTCACCTCTTTAAATAATCGGTTGTACCTGGCAGTGTTTTGAAGCAGGGCCTTGGTGCGCTTTGGCCCAAGTTTTTCCCAGACCAGCCGCTCGTGCTCCTGCATGTCCTCAGCCACGGCGCATAGAAACTGCCTTCCCGTTTGGGTCAAACCGATGATTTTGTTGCGCCGGTCGACCTCGGAAGGAGTCAGCACTACCCATCCTTTCTTGACAAAGGCTTTTAGAATGGTGTGGACCGTCTGCTTGGGCAGAAGCCATTGGGTGCAGATATCCTTTTGGCTGTATTTCCCGTCCGCCTCCGCTAGCGACAGGGCTACCAGCAACTCATAAAAGGACAGGCCTCTTTTCTCAGCCCATTTCTCATACATGGCGTTGGATTCCTGCCAGAGAGCCGTATAGGCTTTGAGCTGTTCGAATCCTTCTTGATCCATTGCCATCCCTCCGATTAGTCTGTTGGCAGACTAGAATAGCACGACAAGCCCTTAAAGTCAAGCACGTTTTTGCTATAAAAGCGTATTTTCACCCAGAAAAACGACGGGGTATCCGTCGTTTTATCCAATCTCCTTTTAAAATCAAAAAGAACCCCGGCTGCAAAAGTGCCGGGATTCTGTCAGATATGCGTAAAATGGTTGGATCAGGAAGGCCGGCTTTGAAAGTACACGCTGATATTTTTTGCCACTTTCTGCAAGAGCTCAAAGAAAATGGCCCGTTCCACCTGGGTCATGTTGCCTGTGATCTGAAACGCCCACTCCTCCCCGATCTGCTTGAGGACGGGATACAGCTCCCGTGCCTTCTGCGTGGGGGAGACGTCGGTGGATCGGCAGTCCTTTTCATTGGGTCGCCGGGAAACATACCCCTCCTGCTCGAGTTTACCGAGCATCTTCGCCACCGTGCTTTTGTCCATATCCAAATAGGAGCAGAAACAGTGCTGCGCCACCTTTCCCTGTTCGCAGGTGAGCAGGATGAAGGGGGCCTGGCCGCTGGTCAGCCCAAGGGGTTTAATCCGTTCGTTTAAATACATCTGAGTCTTGCGGTAAATCTGCGAAATCGGCTTTAATATATCCGGCGTGGATGCCTCTTCCATTTCCATTTCCCTTCTTTGTGCATTGGTTTGCATTGCAACCCTAATCATAGGCAATCTTTTTCACCCTGTCAAGGGATTTTCTCTTGACAATAAAAATGGAAAGGCGTAAAATGACGAAACGGTATTTTTTTGCATATTTTTGACGAGGCTGACCGGCTGCTTGGTTGCAAGGCAAACGGTTTGAGCGATGGAATTAATGGAGGGAAACATGAGTCAAAAGGAAATTCCAATGAAGGAAAACAAAATGGGCGTTATGTCCGAAAATAAGCTGCTGGTCACCATGTCGCTGCCTATGGTGATTTCTATGCTGGTCCAGGCGCTTTATAACATTGTGGACAGTATGTTCGTGGCCCAGATCAGCGAGAATGCCCTGACGGCGGTGTCCCTGGCCTTCCCGGCCCAGAACCTGATGATCGCGGTGGCCACCGGTACGGGTGTCGGCATCAACGCCCTGCTTTCCAAAAGCCTGGGAGAGAAGAATTTCCCGCTGGCCAACAAGGTGGCGGAAAACGGCGTTTTTCTCGCCGTGCTCAGTTTCCTGGCATTTGCACTTTTGGGCGGCTTTTTCTCAAGGACCTTCTTTTTGATGCAGACTGACATTGGGGAAATCGTGGACGCGGGGACAGATTATTTGGTCATCTGCTGTGTTTGTTCCTTCGGTATTTTCTTACAGGTCACCTTTGAAAGGCTGCTCCAATCCACCGGCAAAACCTTCTATACCATGATTACCCAAGGCACCGGCGCCATCATCAATATTATTTTTGACCCCATCCTGATTTTCGGCCTGGCCGGGTTCCCGAAAATGGGCGTGGCCGGGGCAGCTGCGGCTACTGTGTTCGGCCAGATCGTAGCGGCGGTGATGGCTTACTTCTTTAACCGGCACAAAAACCATGAGCTGCATCTGGAAATCCGTAAGTACCGGCCAAGCGGGGCGGTCATCCGCAAAATTTACGGGGTTGGCGTGCCCTCCATCATTATGGCGTCCCTGGGCTCGGTCATGACCTTTGGAATGAACAAGATCCTGATGTCGTTCACCTCGACTGCTACAGCGGTCTTCGGGGTATATTTCAAGCTGCAGAGCTTTGTGTTTATGCCGGTATTCGGGCTCAATAACGGCATGGTCCCGATCATTGCGTATAACTACGGCGCCCGTAAAAAGAGCCGGATCGTGAAAACCATCAGGCTGAGCATCTGCTACGCGGTGGGGATGATGCTTTTGGGCCTTGCCGCCTTCTGGATTTTTACTCCCCAGCTTCTTTCCATCTTCAACGCCTCCCAGACTATGCTGGAAATCGGCGTGCCGGCCCTGCGTATCATCAGCTTAAGCTTTTTGTTCGCGGGTTTTGGAATCTGCACCCTTTCCATTTGCCAGGCGCTGGGGCACGGCTTTTTAAGCCTGACGGTGTCGCTCATCCGCCAATTGGTGGTGCTGCTGCCTGTCGCGTTTGTGCTGTCGAAAGTCGGTGGCCTGTCGTTGGTTTGGTGGGCGTTTCCCATTGCAGAGCTTGTTTCAGTCGTGCTGTGCGTGATCTATTTGCGCCATATTTTCCGAAAGGAAATCGACCCTTTGGAAATAAAGCCCAATATCTAGTTTTTTCTGTGAGAAGAAACCCGCCTGTGCATTCCCCTCCGTCTTGAAAAGGAAGTATAAGAGCAGAGGGAACCGGCATAAGGGAAGGAAAAGGACAGGCGAAAAGGCCTGTCCTTTCTTTATGCGCCCAAACACGGTCAATTCCTGTCATACTAAGAACAAGGCGGGAACTGCGGCAGAGAAAAAGTAGCGGAGAACAAAGAGGAAAACAAGTAACGCTCAAGAATGGAGAGACCGGAGAAACGGACGGAGAAATGTAGAGAAAACCAGCCTCGCCGCCTGACGAAACTTCGAACCTTTCGTCGGGCGGGCCACTGCGGGCGGCGCTCCCATAAATTGGGGGCACCGCTTTTCTGCGTTTATTGAGAGTTATCAGTATTCGTCATACTAAAGATGTAGCATGAAAAGACGAAGGGAGTGAAAAAAGCAGTGGCCTACCTTGACGATAAAGAGGCGGCAAACGGTTCGAAGAAGCAGTGACCTGTCTGAACGAATAACGGCGGTAACTGGTTCAAAGGAAGCACAGCAGACCCGACAAGGCTGTGCGGCTCCCGCTGG
Source organism: Solibaculum intestinale (assembly GCF_040096205.1). NCBI lineage: Bacteria > Bacillati > Bacillota > Clostridia > Eubacteriales > Oscillospiraceae > Solibaculum > Solibaculum intestinale. The sequence continues at coordinate 5,386 of NZ_JBBMFD010000022.1, forward strand.
GTGCGGGAAGCAGCGACACGGGAAGAACGATTACACAGTCGATGTTGAAAAAATCGACGGGTAAACGGAGCTGCCAACGGCAGCAGAGTGAAAAAAACGCAAAGCCCATGAAATCGGGAAAACAGCACCGGGAAGCTGTCTAAAAAATTTCGACAAAACGCCCAACTAACCCCCCGTTTTCAACGGGATAACTGCGCCCACTTGAAAGGAGGCCGGTATGAAATAAAAATCTATGGTACGGCAGGTGCAGGAAGCCCTGCAAGTTCAACTGCGGATTGGAGAGAAACGCCGTGAAGCAAAGAAGGCACAGTACAAATGCCGGACGCTTGCAGAAGCCCGGCCCTATGTAGAAACCTACCTGCAAAACGGGATTGACCTGGGCATGTCCGCCTATACCCTTGCCACACAAAGGGCGGAGCTTTGCAAGCTTTACGACTGTACAGCGCAGGACTTTGCCGTAATCCTTCTCCACAGGGAACGGCAGGACATTGAGCGAAGCCGGAAGGAAGCCGCCCGAGATTACGGCTTTTCCAAAGAGAATCACGCAAATATCCTCGCCTTTGCCAGAGCGACCGGCCTGCGCCGCCATGAGCTGGCGGCAGTAAAGCCGGAGCAGATACGGGAAAATGCGGACGGGAGCGTAACACTTTGCGAAGTCAAAGGCAAGGGCGGCAAGGTGCGGGACATTGACGTGCTGCCGGGGAAGGAGGAAGCGGTCTTGAAGTTTGCGGGAAATCCTGCCGGAAAACCCGTCTTTGCTTCCGTCCCCTCCCACATGGACGTACACGGCTGCCGGAGGGAGTACGCAAACGCCATGTATCACAGCTATCAGGAAAAGCTGCGGAAAACGGAAGGAAGGGATTTTCGAGACCTTCCGCCTGTCTGGGAGCTGCGGCCAGTACAAAAGCCGGATGGGAGCCGCGTCAAGGAATGGCGGCTCGTATCTTCCTACTATCGGTGCAGGAAGGACAGGCAGGGCGCGGCCTATGACAATAAGGCCAAGCTGTACGTCAGCCGACAATTAGGCCATAACCGGATTTCGGTCATTGCCGGGCACTATCTGGATAAGTAAAACGGAGCAGGCAAACGGAAAACAGTTGAAAAAAATTATGGTATAGTATATGCGTATATCTATACAGTTTTCTAAGTCTTTGCGCTGCCTTCCGGCGGGGCAGGAAAATTCACAAACAGGGGCTTGGTTTCTATGGAAAAAAAGAGCATGGTTTTGTCAGTCAGTCAAGGATAACTCTGCCCTTTTTCTTGTCAAGTCAAAAAACACAGAAATGTAAAAGGCGTGTTTCGCCCGTGTAGGAATTATCACGGGCGAGATGCGCCTTTTGTTGTTTGAACAAAATGAAAAAGGAATGGCTCTGTTGATTGCGGCGGTGATGGTGGGTATGATGATCCCCGCCACCGTGTTCGCAGCGGCAAACACCGAGTATTTCGATGTAAACGGTATCTTTTATAAAATCGTAGGTGAGAATGCAAAGACAGTCGAAGTCGTGCACCCCAAGAGATTAGCCGGCGGTTCGATCGGCACCTCATCGGATAGCGGTAAGATTGAAGTACCTGCGAAAGTTGAACATGCTGAAAGTGAGTATTCCGTCGTCGGCATTGGGATGGAGGCTTTTTACAAGGCTGATTTCACCGGTATTGTGCTTCCAGAGGGACTGGAATATAGTAACAATCGCGCTTTCTACGGATCCAAATTGACGACGATTCACATCCCGTCCACCGTGGAGACGATCGGTACGATCAACAAGAATCCGACTTCGGGGCTTTACGCGGTGAATCCCGTATTCAACGACTCGGACGATGTGGTTAAATTGACAAGCATTACCTTTGCGCCCGGCAGCCAACTGAGAGCTATCGGTGGCGGTGCGTTTCAAGGCCACCGCTATAACGTCGATCGACTTGCCGGAGTCATTATAAACGATTGATCCCTTTGCCTTTCAGTTGTGTACGGAACCTGAAGAGATAGCTTTTCCCGCATCGCTTACGGATATTTATTTCAGCGCTTTCAGAGGCTGTGGGTCTAATATTTCTGCTGATATTGATTTGCATACGGAAATCGGTTCTAACGGCAGCAGATTTTTCGGAGCCTTAAGCGGCTGGCTCGACGGCAGTGACGTAACGGTCAACTTTGAAGAAGGCAGCCGTTTTGCTATCGAAGACGGGCTGTTTTACGACAACAAGGATTTGCTGGGGCCGATAGACCAAAGCATCGAAAGCGTGACAATAAGAGAAGGAACGGAATTGATCGCTCCATATGCTTCTTCCGGGTACGAAAATTTGTCGTCCGTCGAGTTTCCGGAAGGTTTAACAACGATTAGCGAAAATGCCTTTCAAGATGCCGATAATCTCGATTATATTATAATTCCGGCAACCGTTACGGAGATAGGATTGGGAGCATTTTGGAAATTGTTTATGCCCGAAGGAATGAATGTAACGGTCGTAATGGAGGGCAATACTCCTCCTTCTATGGAGAATTATGTGTTTGGATATAACGTTTTGGCAGAGAGTATAACCATCCTCGTGCCAGTTGATTCCGAGGAAGCCTATGCCGCAAACGACCAGTTTAAGCCTTTTTTTACAAATGCAGACGAAAGCATTAAAGAAGGTATCAGCGTAGGCGTTGAGTTCCCGAAAGATACCCGATTCTGCCCGGGGGAAACCTTTGAGATCAAATACATTATGCCTGAGGGTGCAAGCAACGGAATTAAATTTAGTTCTACACCGGGAGTGAAATACGAATTTGAATCGTGTCAGGCGGCGCATTGTTCAGCCAGTATGCAGGGAAAAAGAAACGGGAAAATACCTAATATTCCAGCCGCTCCGTAAAAGGAGCGGCCGTTTTCTTTTGGCTTAATATTCGTAAAAATATGTGATATCTCGTAAAATCCATTGACTTTTAACGCTTTCTGTGCTATACTGCCCTCCATGAACAAGGCGGGAGATGAAGCGTATGGCTGTCCAATACAACCGGCTGTGGAAATTGCTGATTGATAAAAAGATGAAAAAGTCCGCCCTGACAGAGCTGGCAGATGTGTCCTCCTCTACGATAGCAAAGCTGAACCGGGACGAATATGTAAGCCTGGAGGTTTTGGAGCGGATCTGCCGGGCGCTTCGCTGCGACATCGGGGATGTAGTGGAGCTGACGGAAGAATCGGAGAAATAACGGGACGCTTGCAGCGGCTTCTGTGGAAAGGGTGGTACGATGAAAGGGGAACTGAGAAAGCCGGCGTCTGTCAACGCCATTCTGCTGATCGGTATTTTCACTTTTGTCTTTTTAGGTGCGGAATATCTGTTTGTCAATATGATCTCCCTGTCGGTGACGGAAGGGAAAACCGTCATTGCCCAAAACTATGCGCTGGGCGCCAGCGCCGCCGGATTTTTCCTGTATCCGGCCATGGAACGCTGGGTCGGGAGGCGCTATAAAAGCGCGCTGACCTTTATCCTGGCGCTGGGTGCGATTATCTGTATCTTCATTGTCCAGCAGCATATCTCCTATGCGGCGACCATGACGGCAGGGATGATACTGTTCCTGCTGCTGGGCGTTTTCGGCAGCGCCGTCCACTATCTGGCTGCCGTCACCATAGACGGCGACAAGGTCTTGGCGCGGCTGGCGGGGATCGCCTACGCCCTGGGGATACTGCTCCAGTACGCGAACAACAACCTTGTCAACCTGGAGGTTGCGGAGGCGGCGTTCCTTTCGGTATTCCTGGCGGCTCTGAGCCTGCTGGTCATCCGAACGAGACAGGCCAACCGCAGCCGCATCGAGGCGTCGGAGGCCGCGGCCGTGTCTTCGGAACCTGCTGAAGACATTTCCCTCACCCGGAAAAAATGGACGGCGGGCGTTATGCTGGCGCTGCTGGTGGTGCTGATGGCCTGCGTGTTCAGCACGCTGGATAACGCCGTGACTCTCCGCCATGCGGGCGGGACGGATATCGGGCAGTGGCCCCGCCTGTTGCTGGCGCTCAGCGGCCTCGCCGCAGGCTTTGTCTTCGATATCCGTAAGCGGAAGTATATGGGACTCGTCATGTACTGCGTAATGATGCTGTCGGTTATGTCCATTGTGGTGCTGAACCTGGGCGGGCCGTTCCTGATCGGGCTGGTTGTCTTTTACCTGTCCTCGGGCTTTTTCGTTGTCTTCTTCACAACGGGCTTTATGGAGCTTTCCCGGCATATGCGCCTACCGTCGCTGTGGGCGGGCATGGGCCGTGCTATGAATAACGTGAGCGCGGCCCTGATCACCAACGGATCGGTGGCGCTGCTGGCCACTGGCAACAGCCTGGCCGCCATTGTCATCGCCCTGGTGCTGTTCGCGGCGGTCAGCGCCGTTATGGCCGTGTATACCGCCCGCATGAACGCCGTCATGGAGCCCAAAGAGCCGCCTGCTTCCCAAAAGTCGGACGAAGAGCGCCGGGAGGCGTTTATTGCAAAATACGGGCTGACCGAACGGGAATGGGATGTATTTTCCCAGATGATCTCTTCGGACAGCAGCGCCCAGGAGATCGCCAACTGCCTGTTCCTGTCCAAGCGGACGGTGGAACGGCATATCTCCGCCCTGTACGAAAAGACGGGCGCAAAATCCCGCATCACCATGTACCTGCTTTACCGTAACGATTAACATACAGGATAAAAGAACACCCTGCTTTCTCTCAGGAGAGGCAGGGTGTTTTTGTGTGCGGTTTAAGTTTTATCCGGCTGAATCCGAAAGAGGATTTTTTCAGCGCTTCCTTTTTTCTCCCCGCTCTGTACCATCTGTCCGGTTGTTTTGTCGTACCAGTACAGGCCGGTCCAGGCCCAGGGGAACATGGTGAGTACAAAGCTGACCTTATTGCAGGAATAGGACACGCCGTTTACGGTGACGGTTTCCTCCCCGAGCTTTTTGGCCTGAAATTCGCCCAGCCCCATCGCCCCGCGATTGTTTCCCGTCCCGATGGAGTAAAAAACGATTTCCTCCCTGTCGGACTGGATAAACGCCGGCATCGCCATGTCCATCATCTGATACCACAGCCCGGCGCCGATCCGGAACCTTTTGTCCTGGGCCTTGCCCTTGAAACTGCCGGTCAAACGGATAAAGTCGTTTTCCCGGACTGCCTCGATTTCGGTATGGTCGGACGGCCTTGTATACCGCCACTTCACCGCAGACAGGTTTTCCTCCACGGTATAGGTTTCGGTTGACCACGCCTTTTCCTCGCGGGAAATGGTTTGGCTGATTTCCTTTTCTTCCGCAAACCGTGAAATTTGCAGCTTGCGTATTTCCGCCCCGTCCTCCCGGACGTATGCAAGAGAGGTTACATCCGCAGGATAACGGTATGCCGGGATATCGTAAGCCTGGATGGGCTTTTGGGAAAAGACCACCCTGCCTTTGAGGAACACTTTGTCGATAAACTGAATGTTGGAGATGTTTTCCGCCGGGTTTTTGTCCAGCAGGATCAGGTCGGCTTCCATGCCGGGCTTTACACAGCCCTTCCGGCTGGCAATCCTTAAATGCTCCGCCGCGTTTTTGGTGGCAAGGACAATGGCCTGCATGGGAGTCAGCCCAGCTTCCACATAATAGGCGAGCTCACGATGTTCCGCCTCTCCGCCCATCATTTCCAGCATATTGTCCGTCCCCATGGCTATCGGGATCCCGGCGTCATACAGCACCTTCAGGTTGTGCAGGCTGTGAACCAGGCGATTGGGATCTTTTTCATAGGTCATGGCGTTGACGGTGGGGACAAAGCGCGCCCCGCTTTCCTTCCAAAGCCGGATGATATCGTCGCCGGGATCCAGGGATTCGTCCAATATCCCGTGTTCAATGCCGTAAATCCCTGCTTCCAGAAGCTCGCGGACGTCCTGCTTGTAGAAAACGTGGGCCGTGGCCATCAGGCCGTTTTTATTTCCTTCCCGGATAATCTGCCGCATTAGCGTCGGCGCCATTTTGGCGATTTGCAGCTTTTCGTCAAAATACCAGTAGTCACCGCCCTGATAGGTGAGCTTCAGGAAATCCACACCGTCCCTTTTCAGTTTTTCCACGCCCGCGTGTACCTGCTCGGGCGTGGAAACCTCTATCGCCATCTCCTTGCGGATCCATGGATTATTTCCGCCCAGCGTATTGGCCGGATGGCCGTCCGGCGCCGTGAAGTTCGGCCCAACGGCCAACAGCTCCGGGCCGGCGATTTTCCCCGTCCGTATCTGCTCACGCAGCTTGTAAATGAAATGCCGGGGCGCGCACAGGTCTTTTACCGTTGTAACCCCATAGGGCAGGATGCGTTCCTTGAAAATCTCCGGGATTTCCGCTTTCAGAAAACGGTCGCTGTCCGCGTCGCTCCGGTTATTCAGCCCCTGAATGTGGACGTGACAGTCAATCAGTCCGGGCATCAGCGTTTTGCCCGAGCCGTCTATCACCTGGGCGTGCTTTTTAACCAGCGGCTGGGCGGTGATCTGTGCAATCAGGCCGTCCTTGACAAGCACATTTTGGTGATAGAGCTCACTGCCGTCCCCCACGACGATATGTACGTCCCGCAGAATATATCCGCCTGTTTTCGTCCGTCTTCTGCGGGCAAGAAGCTTGAAAACGATAAAAAGGACGATGGCTGCTCCTAATATTATCTGGCCCCACCCAATGAGTGGAATCCCCAGTATTGTTGGCATAACAGATTCCTCCTTTCCGCTTTTCCTCCCGCATGGCGTTATGGCTTCCCGTTCCCGAAAATCCGCCGGAACCACTCGGAAAACGCCGGCTTCGGCGGAATCGCCATGCCCTGCTCCTCGTCCCCCAAGATGATGAGGGTGTCTCCCGGCTGGATGTCAAAAAGCTCCCGCGCTTCTTTCGGGATCACAATCTGCCCTTTTGTCCCCACCGTGACGGTCCACGCATATTTCCCCTTTGGCTTCTCCATAACCATTCCTCCTTACATCTACAAATCATACTTATTATACTTTACATACTTCAAAATATCAAGGGAAGTGCGAGGACAAACGCCTGGAAAATAAAATTTATGCCGTCCAGCGGACGGAACAGGAAAAATCAGAAAAGAAATGCAGGCCCCATCCCCTTTTTCAAGGAGATGGGACTTTTGTATATATAAATTATAATAACAGTCTATTATTTCATATAATATGCATAAATGGCGGTTGACCGCCATCGGTTTTTTGAAAAATGGCGGTTGACCGCCACCTGTTTTGATACGATTGGCGGGATTTACGCATAGACAATCCGGCCTCTTTTTACCTAAAATGAGGGCGTAAGAATCCACTTCCCGGCGTCTGCCGCGGTTCCCCAAAAATTCAGGAGAAAAAATGATGGAATGCGTTCAAAGAGAACTTCCCTATGTGCGCTCCTATGTCCTGCGCTCGGTGTACGGCGTGCTGCGGCAGGAAGGGGTTGCTTTTGAGGAGGAAGCGCCGGGAAAGGTTATTGCCGAATGGAGAGCGGGCGGAACAGACGTCTCCCTTTCCATAACGGCGGAGGAAAAAGCGTTTGGAACCGAACTGACGGTTTCGCTGCGCCGCCCCTGCGACGGGATACCAGAGCAGAAGGCGCGCTGGAGCCTGCAGGAGATGATGGATCAGATCGTCCGGCATTTGGAAAATATCCTGATGACGGAAGGGTCGGAAGACGCCTGAAAAACGCCGCTTCAGGGACAGGAGGTGTGAGAAATGACGGGGATAAAATGGAAGAGAATGCTCGCCGCCTTGTGCTGCGCTTTCATCGCCATATCCGGCGGGTGTGCAAATCCCAGCACTTCTTCGGGCAGTTCTGTTTCCCAGAAATCCGGCATACCGGTGCCGCAGGAAACGTCTGAGACGCAGGCTCCTTCCCGGACGGCGGAGAGCGCGTCCGAACCGTCCGCCCCGTCGTCAAGCGTGCCTGAAAGCCAGAGCAAACCGCCGAAGAGCGACGGGCCTTCTGTCGGCTGGAACAGCATAGACGAGATTCTGGCAGGGATGTCCCTGCGCGATAAGATATGCCAGATGCTTGTTCTCAGCCCGGAACTGCTCACCGGCGTTTCCGGCGTAACGGCGGCCGGGGAAACCACCTGGCAGGCGCTTTATGATATGCCGGTGGGCGGCCTGATATACAGCCGTCCCAACCTGAAAAGCCGGCCCCAGGTTCGTGACATGCTGTTCAACACCCAAAGCTATTCCAAAATACCGCTCATACTGACCTGCGACGAGGAAGGCGGGCGCGTCAACCGGCTGATGAGTACGGTGGGTACGACATATATCGGGCCGATGTTCGGGTATAGGGACCAGGGGGCGGAAACCGCGAGGCAGAACGCCCACACCATTGCTTCGGATATGCGGGTGCTGGGATTTAACGCCGACCTGGCTCCGGTGGCGGATGTGTGGTCGAATCCGGACAATACGGTCATCGGCGACCGGGCTTACAGCGACGATTTCGCACAGGCGGCTGAATTGATCCCTGAGGCGGTCCGGGGCTTTCACAACGGCGGCGTGGCAACCACGCTGAAGCACTTCCCAGGCCACGGGGATACGCTGGCCGATTCCCATGACGGCGCTGTATATGTGTCGAAGACCCTCGAACAGCTGCGCCGGGAGGAACTGCTTCCCTTTCGGGCGGGGATTGCCTCCGGCAGCGATATGGTGATGATCGGGCATTTGATCCTGACCGAAATCGACGCCGCCCAGCCCGCGCCGTTTTCCTACCGCATCGTCACGGAGCTGCTCAGGGAGGAGCTGGGCTTTCAGGGAGTGGTCATTACCGACGGGTTGCAGATGAAGGCGCTGACCGACTCCTATACCAGCGGGGAAATCGCCCGCCGTGCGGTGTCGGCAGGAGTAGATATCCTGCTTTGCCCGTCAAACCCGCAGGCGGCCGTCTCCGCTCTGGAGGAAGCGGTCGCGTTGGGAGAAATCAGCGAAGAGCGGATCAACCAAAGTGTGCGCCGGATCCTTGCCATGAAGGTGAACCGCGGGGTTTTGAAACTGGAGGGCTGAGAAAGCCCTGCTGTCCGCACACCAGCTTCAGGAGGAAAGAGAATGAACGAACAAACCGATTTGATTCAATATACCAAAAAGCGAAGCCTCTGCAGGCGGCTGTTGCCGCTCCTGCTGGCGATGGGGCTGCTGCTGGCCGGCTGCTCCGGTGGGACGGAGCCCTCGGAGGCGTCTTCCGATACAGGCGGCCCCACAGCGTCCGCCGGCAGCACGCCTGCCGCTCCGGCGCCGGAACCGGAGCCGGAAACGCTAGAGCAGGAGCTTTTGAAAAAACGGGGCGTCGCCTTTGACCAGTCGGATTACAAAGCCCTTACCGGCGCAGAAGGCGTGCTGAGCCTGCAAACCGTCTTTTCGGATCTCAACCCCAAAAAGGCCGGCGGCAATCTGTCCAGCGTCTTCCTGTCCGGCGGAAAAATCTATCAGTACCGCTGCGACGCGACCCTGCCGGGGGGACAGAACTGCCGGGAGGTGGGAACCCTGCCCCTTGCGGAACAGCCCGTCTACCTCCAGGCCAACGATTTCAACGGCGCCGACCTGGAGGTGGTCTACCGGGACGGGAAACGGTATTCGGTCAAGTCTGCCAGCAACAACGGCCCGTACACTGCGACGGAGAGCAAGTATCTCCATCCCGTCCTGACGCACGCCTGGCGCTACAGCGCAGACGGAAAAACGCTGACCGAGGACGTCGGGCTGCGGGACAGAGCCCAGCGGATTGTGCACGTCGGAGGCAGCTATCTGCTGATCGCAGATGGGAAGCTGGAGACGGCGGCAGAACGACAGCTCCCCTCCGAGAACTTTGAAGGGATTTATTTTGACGACGATGAGGACGGCTATATTGTTTACGAGGTGGCGGACGAGGCCGTGGGGGACGGGGAAAAAGCGGTTGCCATCTTAAACGGGAACATCCTGGCGACCGATCAGGCGTTTTACCAGATTGTGTACGACGATATCCCCGAGAGTTTTCTGGATCATGAGGAAAAGACCACCAACGCCGACGGCACCCCCGCCGCCTATCTCCCGAAATTCGGCGGCGGCGACCGCTACCGGCTTGTAAAGCTGGAGCTGCTGAGCCGGTATTACAGCAATGTGCTCACCATTGCCCACGATTACATCATCACGGCGGACTACAAGATTCTCCCCGTCACGGAAGCGATAGGCGAGGACTATGAATCAGGCGAGATCGCAATCCCGGCGGATGTGCAGGAGAAGCTCGGCGCCCTGCATGGCTATTGAAATTAAGAGCGGATTGATCAGGAGGCATTCTATTATGAAAAAGACAAGCGTACTATCCCTGCTGCTGGCGGCGGCGCTGGCGCTCTCCCTTACCGGATGTGAGCTGCCGTGGAAGCTGGGCGAAAAGGAACCCGTCGTCAACAGCGACGGGACCATCACGAAAGAAGAAAACGACGTAAAAATCACTGAGACAGCGGCCAGGTCCATCGAAACCGAGCTGTATGAAACGGCGGATTTCAGCCTGCAGATCCCCAAGGGCTGGACAGTCACCAGCGGCGGTACGGCCATGTACCATTCCATCCGGGTGCAGGATCCCAGCCAGCCCCTCAACCAGATGTTTGTCCTGCTGAAGGCGGAGGGCCTGCTGCACAGCCAGGAGGGAAAGGACGCCTATGCGTATAACGTCACCATGGGGAACACATGGGCGCAGATGCTTTCCCAGGCGCCGGTGCTGACAACTCCCTCCACCGAAAACTTTTTCAAGCTGTTTTCGGAATACGCGGTGTTTGCAGAGCAGTGGGAGCCGAGCTATGCCGGCTATACCTTCCCCCGGTTTGATGGCTTTACCGTCACCGACCGCTTTGCCTCGGCCAGCCTCCTGTCCTCGTATGCTCTGGGAGAAGAGACGCTGCGGGCGTCCTTTACCGAAAACGGCAAGGAGGGCGAGGGGATGTTTGCCGCGTCGGTGGTGGACTTCGGAAGCGCTGATATTGCTGCAGGACCGCCGTCGGGCTATATCATCCCCCGGGCGGACGGCGGCTACTACATGGCATACAACGTCATGGCGGTCACCGCCGCGAAGGATACCTTTATCGAATGGGAGAGCGTCCTCACCAAATGCCTTGGAACGCTCGCCTATTCTGAGAGTTTCGTAAAAGCCACTGAGCAGGCCGGTGAAGAAAAGGTGGCGATGTCAAAGGAAATCAGCCGCATCACCAATGAGAGGCTGGAAATCATAATGGCGGCCTGGGAGGGACGGAACGTCGAGCAGGACATCACCAGCCAGATGCAGAGCGACGAAACCGGCGGCTACGAGCGCGTGTACGACACGCAGACCGGCGAAACCTACCGGGCGGAGGCCGGCTGGTATGAAAGCACCGGCAGCGACCGCTACAAGCCGGTGACTGACAAAAAGTTGTATGCAGAGCCCATCAGCGGCTACATCGAATAGGAAAGCGGCGGAAAAACGCAAACAATGAATATATGACAAGGAGGGAAACGGAATGCGTCAAGTGAAAAGGCTCCTTCCTTATGTCCGGCGGTATGTGCAGATGGCCGTTTACGACGTGCTGGACGCGGAGGGGGCGGAATACCGGAAAGAGGAAAGCGGCGCGGTGGTCGCCCGGCTTTCGGTTTACGGGAACGTCAGCACCTTCAGCCTTTCGACGGAGATACAGGACGTGGGAACCGGGCTGACGGTTTCCATGCGTGAGCCCTGTCCCGGACTGTCGGTCCAGGGAGAGGAACGGGCGGTGACCGCCGTAGCCGATAAGGTCGCCCAGTACCTTGAGAACGAGCTGCTGATCAACCGCCGCTGTTTCGTGCCGGACCGGCATTATGCCGTATAGGTAACAGCAGCCGGGAAAGGGAGGAAATCGGAATGTCATTTTTAGATAAATTGGGCGGCATCGCCAAAAACATCGGGGACAAGACGGGGGATATGCTGGCGGTCAACAAGCTCAACTCAAAAATCCACGCCGAGCAGCAGGCTGCGGCGGAGGAACTGAGAAAGATCGGCGAGTATTATTACGGCCTGTTCCTATCCGACGGCCAGACGGCACCGGAGATAGCGGAGTTCTGCCAGTCCGCCAAAGCCCATTACGACGAAGCGGCGCAGGCGCAGGCGGAAATCGGCCGGATCCGTGCGGAGGCGGAAGCGGCCAAGGCTGCGCAGACTGCTGCACAAACTCCGGCCGCGCCTGGCGGTACGGCATGCCCCTCCTGCGGCACAGCCAACACGGCGGGGACAAAATTCTGCTGCCAGTGCGGGGCACAGCTGGAAGCGGGAGCGCCGGTGATATGCCCGCAGTGCGCCGCGTCCGCTGCCCCGGGCGTGAAATTCTGTCCGGAATGCGGGGCGCCGCTCTCCCGGCAGGGCGAATAAATAGACAATGAATCTGAATATCTGGAGGGATATCCATGGCAAATGAATCAAGAGTATTCCGGCTGCCCGCCGGTATGAGTACCCAGGTAGTGGCGAACGCCGTATCGTCGTTCCTGTCCTCCGCCAAAGGGATGGAGGTGCAGAGCGCCGAAACCACCGAAGGGTATGTGGTGCAGGGCCGCCAATCCAAGGACGGATGGAAAACCGTCTCGGGTATGCGCCTGGCGACAACGGTACAGATGATCCGGATGGACGACAACTTAAACGTCACCGTGGGCCAGGGCGAATGGTCGGATAAGATCGGGGCCGGTGCCCTGGGTTGGCTGGTGGCATGGCCGCTGGCGGTTACGGCGGGCGTGGGCGCCTACAAGCAGAAAAAGCTGCCGGAAGAGATTTTCCAGGTGATTGAGCAGTGCATCGTCTCCGGCGGCCGCTCGGTGGTGGTGCGAAACGCCGGGGCGACGCTGAACGCGGGCATGACCGTCTGCCCCTCCTGCAAAACCCAGTGCGTGGCCGGCTCCAGATTCTGCAACAACTGCGGGGCGAAGCTGGAAAACAAATGCCCCCAGTGCGGGGCGGAGATACCGCCCGGAAGCCGGTTCTGCGGAGCATGCGGAACGCCGCTTTCCCCGCAGGGCGCTCCGGTGCGATAAAGGGAGGAGATCGCGTATGTACAGGAAAAAACCGCCGGGGCGGCAAAAAGGCGCACGGCTTTTCAGTATGCTGCTGGCGGTATGCCTGATGATCGCGGCTCTTCCCCTGTCCGTGTCGGCGGCGGGGGAATATGTGCCGGGGAATCCCCGCTGGTCGGGCTATAAAAACCAGGTGCAGTGGGATCGGCCGGCGGGAGCAGCCTCCGGCGACAGCTTTGAATACGAGGCGCAGCTGCTGCTGGGCGACGATGTGGTCGAGTCCAAGGCAGTGGAAATCGACACCTATTTGTTTTTCACAAACGACGTTGTGACGCGGCCGCAGGAGGAGTACACCATACAGGTGCGCGCCAGATGGATCATGATCGTGGGCGACCCGGACGGCCAGTATATGGTAGCGGACGTCGGCGAATGGGGCCCCTGGGCGACCTCAGCCGGTACGGGCGCCGGAAAAGCCGAACCGCCCCATGAGCACAGCTATACCCAAAAGCATGACGCGGCGCAGCACTGGCAGGCGTGCTCCTGCGGCGACAAAAAGGATACGGCGGATCACAGCTTCGGCGCATGGACGGCGGACGGCAATACGGAAAGACGGGTCTGCACCGTCTGCGGCTACGCCGAGACAAGGGACGCCGCGCAGACGTCAGCCCCCGGGGAAAACCCGGATAACAGGCAGGATTCCGGCGGCGAAGGCATCGTGGAGCTGACCGATGAAAATACCGGCGTTTCCGTCTCCCTGTCCGAAGCGGTTCCGGAGGGTGTGGAGCTGTACGCCGGCGTCATGGAGGCGGAGAGCCTGCTTGAAAAGAAGCCGGAACTGAAAGAAGAACTGGACGGCTTGCTGTCGGTGTATGAGATCAGCATCCGCCAGAATGGGGAGCCGGTGGAAATCGAAGGCAGCGCCATGACGGTACGCATCCCGATGAACGGCCGTCTGGAGGGCTACGCCCATTACCAGGCGGTGCGGGTGGATGACGAGCCGGAGCGCATAGAGGCAAAGGCCGAAGACGGCAGCCTGGTCTTTGAAGCCGGCGGTCCGGGCCGGTATGCCGTACTCGGTTTCGATACCCCCTTCTCCGGAATCTCGACGCCGGAAGACGACGGGGCTGAGGAAAAGGGCAAAAACGCCGTCTATATCGTTCTGCTAGCCGTGATACCGGCGGCTGTCCTGCTGGCGCTGCTGCTTGTGTTCTTATATAGGAAAAAGCGGAAGGCACAGGAAAACCCGCCCGCCGGAGGAAAGGATCCGTCCGAACCGGACGGCGGAAATACCAAAAACTGATTTTATTTGCAAAGGAGAGAATGAAAGATGCCAAGAAAAAAGAGACTGTTTGCGCTGCTGCTGTCCTTATGCATGGTACTGGGAATACTGCCGGCGACTGTGTTTGCGGCAGGAAAATATGTGCCGGAAAATCCTCGCTGGTCGGGATACGCAAACCAGGTAATGTGGGATAAACCTGCCAACGCATCAGGCAGCACGTATCTTGAGTATGAGGCGCAGTTAGTACTGAACGGCCAGGTGCTCCAGACGGAAAGCGTTGAGATAGACAGGTGGGTGTTTTTCTCTTCGGAGAATATCACACAGTCGAAAGATGCGTATACGCTTAAAGTACGAGCCAGGACGATTGACATTGTCGGTGACCCGGACGGCCAATATACGGTAACAGGTCGGGGTGAATGGGGCGACTGGGCAGTCGGCGGCAATACCGGCGGTGGAGTAGATCCTGATCCCCAGCCGCATGAGCACAGTTATGGAGGCTGGAAGAGCGATAAAACCCAGCACTGGAAAGAATGCAGCTGCGGCGAGAAAACCGAAGCGGGAAGCCACACCTTCGGCGAGTGGACGGTAACACCCCCCACCACAGAGGAAACAGGTTCCAGAGAGCGCACCTGCTCCACCTGTGGATACAAGGATATCGAAACGTTGCCTGTCCATGAGCACGGCATCCATGACGAGACATGGAAATATGACGAAACCGAGCACTGGCAGGAGTGTTCCTGCGGGGAAAAGCTCAATCTGGCCGACCACACCTTCGGCGAGTGGAAAGTAACTAGGCCCCCCACCGAAACCGAAGCGGGTTCCAGGGAGCGTACCTGCACGGTTTGCGAATATGTTCAGACCGAAACCATTCCGATGCTTGAACATGAGCACAGTTACGGTGGCTGGCAGAGTGATGAAACCGAGCATTGGAAGGAGTGCCGCTGCGGCGAGAAAACCGAAGCGGGAAGCCACACCTTCGGCGAGTGGACGGTAACACCCCCCACCACAGAGGAAACAGGTTCCAGAGAGCGCACCTGCTCCACCTGTGGATACAAGGATATCGAAACGTTGCCTGTCCATGAGCACGGCATCCATGACGAGACATGGAAATATGACGAAACCGAGCACTGGCAGGAGTGTTCCTGCGGGGAAAAGCTCAATCTGGCCGACCACACCTTCGGCGAGTGGAAAGTAACTACGCCCCCCACTGAGACCGAAGAGGGTTCCAGAGAACGTAACTGTACGGTTTGCGAATATGTGCAGACCGAAACCATTCCGAAGCTTGAACATGAGCACAGCTATGATGGCTGGCAGAGTGATGAAACCGAGCATTGGAAGGAGTGCCGCTGCGGCGAGAAAACCGAAGCGGGAAACCACACTTTCGGCGATTGGACGGTGACAAAGAAACCCACCACAACCGAGGAAGGTTCGCAGGAGCGCACCTGCGCCACCTGCGGATACAAGGATATCGAAACATTGCCTGTCCATGAGCACGGCATCCATGATGAAACGTGGAAATATGACGAAACCGAGCACTGGCAGGAATGCTCCTGCGGGGAAAAGCTCAATCTGGCGGACCATACCTACGGCGATTGGGATGTAACCAAGGAGGCCACTGAGACCGAAGCGGGCTCCAGAGAGCGCGGCTGCACGGTCTGCGGATACATGCAGACCGAAGTCATCCCCGCAACGGGAATCGGAGATCCCACCGATCCGGCTGACCCGACAGAACCCACGGATCCCGCCCAGCCGGTGAAGCCGCAGGATCCTTCCGACGCCACCGACAACCCCCAGACCGGGGACAGCAGCAACATGATGCTGTGGGTCAGCCTGGTGCTAACCTCCTGCGGCGGTGTGCTGGGGATGCTGTTCTACAGGCGGAAAAAGGCGGCGGCCGGGAAATAAGGCTGAGGGATAAAACAAAACCGGCAAAAGCGTCTGAGGGCGGGCTTCGTGCGAAGGCCACAGCCCGCCCCGACGCAGCTGGCGTCGTTTTGCAGAAGGAATATCCCTTCTAACCTTTGGTATGCACCAAAGGTTAAACAATCTTATTTTAATAAGGAGGAGAAATACAATGCAAGTTAAAAAGAGGCTGTTTGCGCTGCTGCTTTCCCTGTGCATGGTGCTGAGCATACTGCCGGCGACGGTGTTCGCAGCAGAGGATCCGCTGCCCGCACCGCAGAACCCTCGCTTTGAAGGGACCGTTGCCAAATGGGATCCGGTAGAGGGCGCAGCATCATATAATGTGGTACTTTACAGAGACAACCAACCTATCTCTTATCGCAGTGGAGGTACTACAGAAATTGATATAGCCGATAGTCTCACCATGATTGGAGAGTATTACTTCACCGTTGTAGGTCTTCGTGAAGGGGAGAGTTACGGACCGCAGGATACAAAAAACCCCAACGGAGTGGGCACAAGCGGGAAGTTTGTTATTGAGGGGAGCAAAGAAACCGACCCCTATGAGCCGCAGATCATAGACAGCATGGCGCTGGAGGTAGACGCGCCGGCAGAGGGCAAGCCTGCGGATTTCAGCATTCAGAGCCAGGAGAGCGCGCCTTATGACGTAGGGGGAATAGGCTGGTATAAGTGCGCCGCTATTGACGATACAAACGCTCTGGACGTCTTGAGCGAGGGCGATACTTTTGAAACAGGCTGGTACAGGCTGTACCTGTCCGTATGTATGGATTTCAACTATACCGCGACAGAGGATCTTGTGGTCTCCCTGGGCGGCGCAAAGCCGGAAAGGCTGACCGTTGACATACGAAGCGAATCATTGGTGGCTGTGAGCGCATGGTTTGCCATTGACCCGCCTGGTGAGACGCAGGAAATTACCAGCCTTGCTTTTGAGGAGATTCCCGTCCCGGAGGCAGGCATCGATTTTGGCCAGGCGGAAGATACCATTGAAAAGCAGGTGGCGCAGTCCCATGATGAGCAGGTGAAGATTTACAGTGCCAGCTATTACGAATGGAGCCAAGGTCCGTATGACGACCATCCTGTTTGGAATTCAGTATTTTCTGGAGATGAATACAATGAGTCCCTCGCGTACGGCGTCCACATGATCCTGTACGCCCAGACCGGCTGGTATTTCGGGGATACGCCGCCGGAGGTTACGGTAAACGGCGAAAAAGCGAAGGTCATATCCCTGGATCCCTACAGAATCGAGGTGTTCATGCAGTTTGGGGACATAGTCGTCGATTATATCTCCATAGACAGTGAAATATGGCCGTATGATGAGCAGGAAATCCACATGGAGCCGGATAATTTTACAGTAAGCTACAATCTTGGCGCGCGCGCCGAATCGCTGTTCACAATCAAGGACGCCCGGCTGCAAATTAAGCGCGAAAACAAAGGAGAATGGCAGGATCTGACGGAGGAGGATACGCATTTCAGCGCAGAAAACGGGTATACCTTTTATGCCGAAGTAGAGGCGGCGGACGGCGTGGTGTTCGCGTCGGATGCCAGAGGAACCATCAACGTAGATGGAGAGGCGACGGTTACCGTGTCACCCGACGGGAAGAGCGCAACGCTGATACACGACAACGGTCTTAAGGTTTACAGGAAAGCCTATGTGCGGACGACCAGATTCGAAAGCTTTCCTGACATGACAGATATGGAAACAAAGGACTACCAAAGCGTACCCCTGACGATGAATGCGCCGAAGGCGGGTGATAAAATTGAAGATCCGGCGCTTGGAACCCCGGGCGGCAGGGAGGTTGCAGAAAATATGAGTGTAACTTACAGCTGGAGCGAGGTTCCCTATGTAGGCGCTCAGCAGCCTGTCAATAGAAGCCCCGAAACCTTTGAAACAGGTAAAACCTATATGCTGGAAGTCAACGTCATAACTAGCATATACTCCAATTATTATGTTCCGGATGATTTTGATATTGAATTTATTGTGGATAAAAACGGAAATACGCTCCACTATGCGCGTAAGGACTCCGAGATGTATCTCAGTCATAACTGGAAAAAGATCTTTTTCTGGTTTACAGTCGGCGATGTTGGGGAGCCGGAAGTGGTAGAGCAAATCGACATTACCGGGCCTGAAGATCTTGTCGGACTTTTGGGGCAAGAGGATATCTGGTCTTTAAGTTCAGAACAGCTAAGCAATTTTAAGCCTTCCTCAGATGCCTTTGTAATCGATGACGGCGAATGGGTCTGGGACTCTGATTCCGGAGGTCATCTGGAGCTGGATTTGCTGGTAAACGGCGGGTACAGGTTCGGGCTTATGCCGCGGCTGGACTTTTCCTATAACAATGATTCCGGCAGAATCGTCTGGGATAACAGCTTAATTTGGCATGACGAAATATTTCAAAAGGTTCAGGTGATCATTTATCCTTCCGGTGCTGAGCCGCACACCCATGCATACAGCGAAGAGTGGAGCTCGGACGAAAACAATCACTGGCACGAGTGCAGCTGCGGAGCAAAGGCGGATACGGCGGCCCACACTTATGGTGACTGGAAAGTAATCAAGGAAGCCAGCGAAACCGAGGCGGGTTCCAGAGAGCGCACCTGCACGGTCTGCAGTTATAAGCAGACAGAGACGATCCCGGTGATCGGGCATGAACATAGCTACAGCGAAGAGTGGAAGTCGGACGAAAACAATCACTGGCACGAGTGCAGCTGCGGAGCAAAGGCGGATACGGCGGCCCACACTTATGGTGACTGGAAAGTAATCAAGGAAGCCAGCGAAACCGAGGCGGGTTCCAGAGAGCGCACCTGCACGGTCTGCAGTTATAAGCAGACAGAGACGATCCCGGTGATCGGGCATGAACACAGCTACAGCGAAGAGTGGAAGTCGGACGAAAACAATCACTGGCATGAGTGCGACTGCGGCGCAAAGACGGACGTGGACGCCCATGCCTATGGCGACTGGAAAGTAATCAAGGAAGCCAGCGAAACCGAGGCGGGTTCCAAAGAGCGCACCTGCACGGTCTGCGATTATAAGCAGACAGAGACGATCCCGGTGATCGGGCATGAACACAGCTACAGCGAAGAGTGGAGCTCGGACGAAAACAATCACTGGCATGAGTGCGAGTGCGGAGCAAAGGCGGACGTGGACGCCCACACCTATGGCGACTGGAAAGTAATCAAGGAAGCCAGCGAAACGGAAACGGGCTCCAGGGAGCGCACCTGCACGGTCTGCAAATATGTGCAGATCGAAACCATCCCTGCAACGGGAACCGGAGAGCCGGTTGAACCCACCGATCCAACAGAGCCCACTGACCCGACTAATCCGACAGAACCTACCGATCCGGCTGATCCAGCCAAACCCGAACAGCCGGGCAAGCCTTCTGAGCAGACAGAAAACCCGCAGACCGGGGACAGCATCAATATAGCGCTGTGGATCAGCCTGATGCTGGCTTCCTGCGGCGGCGTGCTGGGAATGCTGTTCTACGGGCGGAAAAAGGCGGCGGCTGGGAAATAGCCCGTCTGCCTAAAACCAACCGGAAAAGCCGGCGGGAAGGGTGGACGGAACCGGGAATCTGTCTCCCGTCCGCCCTTCCCCGGCTGGACCGGCATGAAACGGAGGCGTTTTATGAAAAAACTGTTTGCGGCGCTGCTGACGCTCTGTATGGTGCTTGGGATGGCCGTCCCGGCCTTTGCGGCGGAAGGCCCCCTTACCATCCGTTTTTACTACGGCGGCGCGGACTACGGCAGATACCAGGAAGGCTGGATTGACGTCGGTAATATTGACACCGGCGCCGGCCGGTTCTATGCGGCGATAGACTTCGGGGATGAGGAAATTGGAGGGGACATCAATCCTGCGGACAAAAGCATCACCGGCAGCCATGACCTTATCAGTTCAGCACGGCTGTATTATGATGTGGAGATTGCGGACAGCTCCAGCTTCTCCGTTGCGCTTCCCAAGGGTCCGAGCTACCACTACCCCGGCAGCGAATACAGCCCGCCCGAGACCACCGAGTTTGCCGCATGGGTGGTGAGCGACGGCAACGGCGGGTATAAGGAGCTGGAAGGCTCCGTCACGGCGGAGGACGTCCGAAACGCGACCGTGACGGACGAGGAAGGAAAAAGAGTCGCCGTGATCAAAGCGGCTTTTCCAGCGATTGTCATAGACAAAAACGCGCTGACCTATGAAGAGACTGGACATCCGAAATACGCCGTCATCTTGCGGGCCAATGGAGGAACCTTTGCGGAGGACGGCAGCGACCATTTGTATGTGTGCCCGCAGTCGCTGGAATATTCCGCTCTGAACGACTTTTTCGTCGAAGCAACCTGTCCCAAGCCGTCAAACGGCGATATGGTGTTCGCCGGCTGGTACAAGGACGAGGCCTGCACCGACGGGCCGGTCACCTATCTGAGCATTAACGATGATTTGAAGGAAGAGCCCGACTACGCTGCACCCTATTCGCCGATGGATTTGTACGCAAGGTGGGAGCCGGCCGGTTTTGTGCCGGGCAATATATCCACGCCGGCGGAGGAGCCAGGCGGGCCTTCGGAAAACAGTGCCCCCGTCCCTTCGGAAAACAGTGCCCCCGTCCCTTCGGAAAACAGTGCCCCCATCCCTTCGGAAAACAGTGCCCCCGCCCCTCCGGACGAAGGAAACAGCAACCTCCCATTTGCCATCGGCGCGATTACCGCCATCCTGCTTTTGGGTCTGGTGACTCTGCTGTTCCTGCTGTGGAAGGGCCCCGTTACCCTGAGCTTTTACTACGGCGGCGCGGACTATGGCAGTTACAAGGACGGCCTGGTGAATTTGGGCCGTGTGGACACAAAGGCAGGCAAGCTCCAGGCGGTTTACCGCTACCTTGACCCCGAGACGAAAAAGTGGAAAACACTGGTCGGAACGATCAATCCGGGGGATAAGAGCATTGACAACGACGACCCGCAGCTTCTAAAGGGCAAGCTCTATTACAACAGGAAGCCGTTTCTCAGGCTTAAGTTTTCTGTCCCCCGGCCGGACGGCGTGGACTATCACTTCCCCGGCGGCGAGGGCGCCGAACCAGTCACCGTAAGCTTTGCCGCCTGGATGGTAAAGGACGGAAACGGCGGCTACAAGGCCCTGGAGGATCCGGTCACATCCAAAGCGGTAAAGCCTGCCGTGGAGACGGAGAAAGGCAGGCGGCGCAAGGTTCTCGTCACAGCGGCGTTCCGTTCGGAAATGGCAGACGAGTATGCCTTGAATGACGAGAACGGGAATCCCCGGTACGCCGTCAGGCTGCACGCCAACGGCGGGGCTTTTGAAGTGGACGGGACCGATCTGCTGTATATGAAACCGCGGTCGCTGGAATTTGCAGACCAGGAGATTTTCTATGTGGAGGCTACCTGTCTGAAACCGTCGAGCAGCGGCAAGGTGTTCGCCGGATGGTACAGGGACAAAGCCTGCACCGCCGGCCCGATAACAGGACTCAGAATCCTTGAAGAGCTCAAAGAGCGCCCCGTCAGGGAAGCGCCCTACGCGCCGATAGACCTCTACGCCAAATGGGAGACGCAGGAAAGCTGAAAACGCAGAAGAGATATCCCTTCTTTATGCTTTGGTGAATACCAAAGCATAAAGAATCTTAACTGCGGCAGGGAAGGTTATTCGTTTCGCCCTGGCTGCCTGAACCGGCGCACCGGGGAACGGATGGCATAGAAATACACAGAAAAAGGCGGTGATACCCCAAAGAGAACCATCAAATCGTTTATTCACATGAATTTTATCTTGAAAGGAGCAAAATCAATCATGAAGCGCAAACTTCTTGCAGGGTTGCTGGCGCTTTGTATGGCTATTGGAATGGCTGTGCCGGCGTTCGCGGCGGGAGGCCCCCTGACCCTCAGCTTTTACTACGGCGGCGCAACATATGGCTACTATGAAATTGGCTGGGTTGACGTCGGTGATATTGATACCGAAGCCGGCCGGTTCTATGCGACAATACGCATTGGGCATGTGGAAAACGAAGGCGAGGAGCCGGTGTATACCACCATTGAAGGCGATATCAATCCGGCGGACAAAAGCATCTCCAGCAATGATGAAGATATCAATATGGCGCATCTGTACTATGATGTGGAGGTTGCGGACAGCTCCAGCTTCTCCGTTGCGCTCCCCAAGGGTCCGAGCTACCACTACCCCGGCAGCGAATACAGCCCGCCCTCTTCCATCGAATTTGCCGCATGGATGGTGAGCGATGGAAACGGCGGGTATAAGGCGCTGGAAGGCTCCGTCACGGCGGAGGACGTCCAGAACGCGATCGAGACGGACGAGGACGGCAACCGAGGTGTCTTTATCACAGCGGCCTATCGTTCGGAGATCGTGGACAAAAACGCGCTGACCTATGAAGAAACCGGAAATCCGAAATACGCCGTCGTCCTGCGGGCCAACGGCGGAACCTTTGCGGAGGACGGCAGCGACCATTTGTATATGAATCCGCAGTCAATGGAATTCTCCGGTCAGGATGCCTTTTTCGTGGAGGCCACCTGTCCCAAGCCGGTAAACGGCGATATGGTGTTTGCAGGCTGGTACAAGGACGAAGCCTGCACCGATGGGCCGGTCACCTATCTGAGCATTTACGAGGACCTGAAGGATGACCCTTACGGCGCCGCACCCTATGCGCCGATTGACCTTTATGCCAAGTGGGAGTCTACAGGTGGTGAGAGCAGCGAAGCCGTTAAGGATTTGACTGCTTCCGATACCGGCGTTTCCATCTCCCTGACCGACGGTGTGCCGGAGGGTGCAGAGCTTTATGCCGACACCATTGCGCAGGAAAGCGTGCTGGGAAGCCGTCCGGAACTGAAAGATCAGCTGCCGGGCCTGCTGTCCATTTACGACATCAGCGTTAGAAAAGACGGCAAAGCTCTGGAAATCAAGGATAACCCCATGACGGTCAAAATTCCGCTGAACGACCATTTGAAGGGCTACCAATATTATCAGGCGGTATATCTGGGCGAAGAACTGGAACGCTTTGACGCGGCGGTGGAAGGCGACTTCCTTGTGTTCGAGACTACCCATTTGGACCAGTACGCCATCCTTGGTTCCAACACACCGTTTGAAACCAGCGCAGAACAGGACGGCCAGCAGACTGGTACGGGCGATCAGCCTTCCGACACCACCAATCCTCAGACCGGGAACAGCAGCAATATGATGCTGTGGATCAGCCTGATGCTGACCTCCTGCGGCGGTGTGCTGGGAATGCTGTTCTACAGGCGGAAAAAGGCGGTGGTCGGGAAATAAATAAACGAAAACGAAACCGGCAAAAGCGTCTGAAGGCGGGCTTCGTGCGAAAGCCGCATCCAGCCCGCCCCGGCGCAGCTGGCGTCGTTTTGCAGAAGGAATATCCCTTCTATCCTTTGCTTTACACCAAAGGGTAAACAATCTTATATGACAAGGAGGAAACTATCATGAAGAAAAAATTGATGGCGATGCTGCTGACGCTTTGTATGGTTCTCGGAATGGCCGTGCCCGCGTTTGCGGAAAACGGCCCCTCGTCCGGCGAGATGAGCGCTGCATGGGTACAGCTCTATAACGAAAAAGAGGAAACATCTCAACTCCTCTACGCCAACAGCGGCGAGACCGACACGGTGACAGGCGCTGTCTATGACAGAGCCACCAACACCATCACCCTGACAAACTACAACCACCCGGACATGACCCTTTCCACCAACGAGATGGGCGACGATCTGAAGCTTAAGCTGGTAGGCGAAAACCATATTTCCGCCCTGGTGGTATGGGGCTTCGGCTGGGGCGGCAACCTGGAAATCATCGGAGACGGCTCGCTGACCATCAATGAGAACAAAACATCTCAGACCGCGGCTATCCAGTTTATGGCGGAGGGAACACAGGGCTTGCTCAAAGTAGGCCCGGACGCTACTGTGACGGCTTATAAGAGCGCAGGCGAAAACGCCTATTCGGCGGCGTTTATCTCAACAACGTCTAAGTCGGTCCCGTTCTCCGGCAATCTGGAAGCAGAGCTTGCTCTGACAGCCGATTCCGGCGTTGAGGGGGAATATGAGTTAAGTGAAAACGTCATTGTAGAAGACGAATATGACAAGACATTTGCGATTGTCACCAAAGACGATGACAAAAAGGAATACGGCATTTGGTACACTCAACGTGGCAGCGACAGCGATTGGTCAGTTTTGGTGCCTGTGGCTTATATTTACGAGCTGGTAAAGGTAGACGGCCTTTCCAGCGGAAATGAATACCTTGCCGTTCAGGTAGGTGAGGGCGTAGATGGCGTTGAGGAAGGTGAGATGCCCGAAGGATATACGCAGGATCCTGAAGGAAAAACCATAAAGGCAAGGGCTGCCGATGTAACAACTATGACAGTGCTCAAAAAAGGCGAAGAAACTTTTTATTGGGGAAGAGATGAGGTTACATTCCCTCCGGAAGGCGGGGTTGGAACAAATTGGTATTCCGTTTACAAGGCTCTTGATTGTAAGCTGACAGTAAGTGATTTCTTTGGTACAATTACCGGAAAAGTTGTAGTTCCTGTAGAGGGAATGCGAAATCTGACTGACGATGCACAGGAGATTCCGGTAGGGTACGAGATAACCATGGTAAAGAACGGATTGTATAGCTATTTCTGCACCAACGATGTAATCAAGGTTTCCTCGTCCGGAACGTCTACCGATCCGGGTACTGACCCTGGAACAAAACCGGGTGAGGACAGCGGGACCAAAGAGCTGACTGCTTCCGATACCGGCGTTTCCATCTCCCTGACCGACGGCGTGCCGGAGGGTGCAGAGCTTTATGCCGACACCATTGCGCAGGAAAGCGTGCTGGGAAGCCGTCCGGAACTGAAAGATCAGCTGCCGGGCCTGCTGTCCATTTACGACATCAGCGTTAGAAAAGACGGCAAAGCTCTGGAAATCAAGGATAACCCCATGACGGTCAAAATTCCGCTGAACGACCATTTGAAGGGCTACCAATATTATCAGGCGGTATATCTGGGCGAAGAACTGGAACGCTTTGACGCGGCGGTGGAAGGCGACTTCCTTGTGTTCGAGACTACCCATTTGGACCAGTACGCCATCCTTGGTTCCAACACACCGTTTGAAACCAGCGCAGAACAGGACGGCCAGCAGACTGGTACGGGCGATCAGCCTTCCGACACCACCAATCCTCAGACCGGGAACAGCAGCAATATGATGGTATTGGTTGTCGTTATGCTCATGGCCGGCGCCGGAATGACCGGCACCTTAGTTTACAGCAGAAAGAGAAAGCACAGCAGATAATTGAACGCATAATAGACCGGGGTACGGATATTCGGTATCTGTACCCCGGTTTTTTATCCCTGTTCAGCTTCCGTCATACTAATAGCAGAAGGCAAAGCCTTCAAGAAATCAGCCGGAAACCCAACAGGGTAACACAGGACGGGCCTTTTCGCAGAAACAAAGAAGATATCCGGCGGAAAGGAGGCCAGATGGAACACAACGGGAAGGAGCCGCAGGAGTGCCTTTATCTTCCTACCATAGGGACGGGCAGCCTGAAAAGCCGTCTGCTGCGCCTGATGGAAGCGGATATGGAGCGGCAGGAGAAGGGGAAGGGCTGAAGCCTTTCCCTTTTTCCCTGTCCTGTGGTATGGTATCCTTACCTTATGACAGGTTTCCCCTGCTAGAAAGGAGCGTAACATGCAGGGAAACCAAACAGAAAATATACATTGCTCTATGGTCGGTTATCCAACGAGGACAGCCGGGAAGGCACCAGCCTGAGCATACAGCACCAGGAGGAAATGCTGCGGGACTATGCGGCAAAACAGGGCTTTTGCAATCCCTTGTTTCTGTATGACGACGGCGTTTCCGGGATAAAGAGCAACTACCCCGGCTTCCAGAAGGTGCTTGCCATGATACGGGACGGGCAGGCCGCCTACGCTGATTGTGACCGACCTGACCCGCCTGTACCGCAACCAGTCGGAGGCCAACAACCTGCTGGAAATCGTGTTCTCCTCCTTGGACCTTCGGTTTATCGCCATTACCAACAACTATGACAGCGCCACCGACACGGAGAGCGACGAGGATTTAGCCATATTCTCCAACCTGTTTAACGAGTGGTATCCCCGGCAGACCAGCCGGAAGATGAACGCCGTTATCCAGCACAAGGCGGAAAAGGGGGTGCGGATTGCCTCCGTTCCCCCTATGGTTACCAGAAAGACTCGGCGAACAAGTTCAAAATCATTCCAGACCCGGAGGCGGCGGAAAGGGTGCGGTATATCTTTCGGCTGTGCACTTCCGGCATGGGGCCGGAACAGATTGCAAAGCGTTTGCAGCGGGAAAAGGTGCTGGTGCCTACGGAATACGCCTACCGCAGGTTTGGGCGGGGCCATTCCAGCCGTAACCCGGATTTTCCCTATCGGTGGCAGAACAGCACGATTGCCCGTATTCTGGAAAACTCGGACTATATCGGCATACAGACAAACTGCAAGACGCACAAGCCGTCCTACAAAAGCGACCTTGTGGTTGAGGTGCCGGAGGAAAAACGCTACAAGGTAGAAAACGCCCACGAGCCGATTATTGACCGGGAGCTGTGGGACATTGTGCAGCGTGTACGGGAAAACAAGAGGCGGTCCACCAAACTGGGGGAAATGGATATGCTGGCGGGCGTGGTACAATGCGCCGACTGCGGCAGCACCCATTACCTTTGTCGCTGCGGGAGCTGGGACGAGAGCCAGTACAGCTATTTGTGCAGGCGGTATCACAGGCACAAAGAGACATACACGCCCCACACGGTAAAGGCGAAGCAGTTGCGGGAAACGGTTCTAAAAGCCATACAGGGCGCTTGCGCGGCGGTACGAAGAGACCGGGAAGCGTTTACCGCCCATCTGACAGCGAAGAAATCCGGGCAGTTGAAAAAGGAGCTGGCGGCAAAGCGGAAGGAACTGGAACAGGCGAAAACCCGGCAGGCGGAGCTTGACAACCTGATAGCGGCCACCTTTGAAAAGCTGGCAACCGGCATACTGACAGACGGGCAATTCCAGCAGTGAAACGGACGGTATCTGGCGGAGCAGGAAGCCTTGAACGGGCATATTAGCTTGCCGGGCAGCAGGACGAACTGGACAACGTGGGGAACTTCCTCGCCATTGTTAACCGGCATTTGGAGGTGTCGGAGCTGAGCCCGGAAATCCTGGGGGAGTTTGTCCACCATATCACGGCGCTTACAGGAAAAAGTTTTACTCACAGAAGATTGACATTCGCTTCAATTATATTGAGATAATACAATAAGCGCAGGACACATTTTTGCGTGTCCTGCGCCATCAGAATACTTCACTTCCCTATCAAGCCTGTGCATTGTACAGGCGGGTTTTTGTTTCACCGGCGTTAGATGGAGGCATTCCCCGGTCCTATGGCTTTTCTCAGCGATAAATGGTCTTCCCACGGCTTAAATCTTCTGCTTTCCGGGCGGTTTTGGCCGCAGCAAACGCAAAAAAGCCTATCCTTCAACCGCGAACCGAAGGATAGGCCTAAAATGCTCGGATGGACTATTTGCGAAGATCCTCTACAGTACGGTAGTTGTATACGCCGCCCTGAAGCTGGTCGATGTAAGGGAGAGCCTCGCCGGTTCCCTTGACCACGCAGGAGATAGGATCTTCCGGAATACGAACCTGCACGCCGGTTTTTGAAGTAATCAGCTCGCTCATGCCGCCCAGCAGCGCGGAACCTCCCGTCACCACAATGCCGTCTGAGAAAATATCTCCGATCAGTTCCGGAGGCGTCTGTTCCAGTACGGCTTGAATGGCCGACATTAGGGTTTGCACCGGTTCTTCGATGGCTTCCATAATGTCGGTGGAGGTCACCTCCACTGCCTGAGGAAGGCCGTTCATGGCGTTGCGGCCCTTTGCGATGGCCATGCGCTCCTCGTTCAGCGGATAAACCGTACCCGCTTCGATTTTCAGCTTTTCCGCCATACGGTTGCCGATGTGAATGGAGTACTTGCGCCGGACATAGCGGATGATAGCTTCGTCAAAGTCGTTGCCCGCCACCTTGATGGATTCGGATACCGCCACCCCATAAAGGGAGAGTACCGCAATGTCGGTGGTGCCGCCGCCGATGTCCACCACCATGCTGCCGTGGGGGGCGGAAATATCCACTCCTGCGCCGATGGCCGCCGCCACCGGTTCCTCTATCGGGTATACCCGGCTGGCGCCTGCGGCAAGAATGGCGTCCAAAAGGGCGCGCTGCTCCACGCCGGTAACCCGGCTGGGCATACACACCACCACCTGGGGCTTAAACAGTTTATTGCCGCACACCCGCTTGAGAAAGGCGGTGAGCATCTGCTCGGCCAGATGGCAATCGGAAATGACGCCCTGATCCAGCGGATAAACCGCTGCGATTCCCTTGTGGGTGCGGCCGAGCATTTTATGGGCTTCGTCACCGACCTTTAAAACCTCATCGGTGTAGGTGTTGGTCGCCACCACCGACGGCTCGTTGAGTACCACGCCCCGTCCCTGAATGTAGATCAGAGTGGTGGAGGTGCCGAGATCAATTCCAATATCCGAGCCGAGCATATGTTTTTCACCGTTTCTCCGCGCCAGATTTTTGTGAAAAAGCCGCCTGCTTTGCGCGGCAAACAGGCGAATTGAAAAGAAGCTTATGCAAGCGGCTCGGTATGGTTACCCTTGCCGATTTGTGCCATGGGTTTTACGCCGGCGGGCTTCGCCGTACCTACTTGAGAGGAATAGATTCCCTTTGTTACCAAACCCACAGGACTCTTTGCATTATACGACATTTTTATGGCTTTTACAAGCGTTCTCGCGCGGGTTACGGTACAAACCACGAAAAAAACTTCCCTTGCCCCGGCCTCCTTGAGCACTTTAGCGCATTCGTTGAGGGTAGCGCCGGTGGTCATGATGTCATCCACTAGAAGGACTGCTTTTCCCGTTACCGCTTGGGCGTTTTCGACGCCGTACGCGCCCAGCACGTTGGACCACCGGTCCCGCGCGCCCATGGAATGCTGAGGCGGGCAGTCGAGAACCTTCGAAAGGGCGTCGGCGGCGAAAGGTTTTTCCAGCAAAGCGGCCACCTGCTGGCCCAAAAGCTCCGCGTGGTTATAACCCCGCTTTTTGAGCGTGCTTTTCCCGGCCGGCACGCAGCACACCACGTCTGCGGGGTTGCCGCCGTATTCCCGCACCACCGCGTCGTACATCTGAGCGCCCAGCACCGCCGCCGCTTCCGTGCGTCCGTAAAACTTCAGCCGCAGAACGGCGGACTTGGCCCGGCCTTCATAATAAAAGGGAGCGACACAGCGGCAAAACTGATAGCGCTTGCGGCATTTGCAATAGGGCAGCCCTCGTCCGCAGGTTTTGCAGATGGGTGCCTGAACCCACGCCAGCTTCTTCACACAGTCGGGACAGATGGTTTCCTTTGGGGAGATCACCGCGCTGCAAAACGCACAGCGCCTTGGATAGATCCAGTGCAGGAAGGTGGATTTAACGCGATCGAAAAATCCCAATTATGCATCCTCCTCTCTTTGACAAAGAAAGGTCTTCAGCCCAGAATACCGTTTGGTTTTACGGTTATTATGCACCATATCGGCGACGATCTGTGCCTGCCCGACTAAAATAAGCAGGGTTTTCGCCCGGGTAACCGCCGTGTACAAAAGATTGCGATAGCTCAGCAGAGGCGGCACCGAGAAAAGAGGCAGAATGACCGCCTCAAACTCACTGCCCTGGCTTTTGTGCACCGTGGTGGCATAGGCAAGCTCCAGGTCGACGGCGGCCTCCGCCGTATAAAGCGCCACCCGGTCCTCAAACCGGATGGTCATGCTGGCGCTGGCCCGATCCACCTCTTCGAGTACGCCGATGTCGCCGTTGAATATCCCTTCTCCCTCAGTGCCGTCGTCCCGGGTCCAGGGGATGGAATAGTTGTTTTTGATCTGCATGACCTTATCGCCCTGGCGGAACAGGACGGCGCCCACCTTGATTTCCCGCTTTCCGGCATCGGGCGGATTCAGCGCCTCCTGCAGCCGGAGATTGAGCTGCACCGTACCCGTTTCCCCTTTGCGCCCAGGGCAGAGCACCTGGATTTGGGCAAACGGGGAATACCCGTAGGCGACGGGCAGACGGGCGGAACACAGGTCGCACACCGTTTGTACCACCCGCTCGGGCGTCTGGGCGGGGAGAAAGAAAAAGTCGCTGTCCTTTTTCGTGAGCTCGGGCAGCTCTCCGCGGACGATCTTGTGGGCGTTTGTGATAATGGTGCTTTCGCTTGCCTGGCGGAACACCTCCGTAAGCGCTACCACCGGCAGCAGCTTCGAGTCAATCAAATCGCCCAGGACATTGCCCGCGCCCACCGGCGGCAGCTGGTCGTTGTCTCCCACCAGGATCAGCCGGCAGCCCAGCCGCAGCGCCCGCAGAAGGCTTTCAAACAGCAGCGCGTCCACCATGGACAGCTCGTCCACCACCACTGCGTCGCAATCGAGAGGGTTTCTCTCGTTGCGGGAAAAAACCGGCCGGTCGTTCTGGTCCCACTCCACCTCCAAAAGCCGATGGAGAGTCTTGGCTTCCTTGCCCGTTACCTCGGAGATGCGTTTGGCGGCCCGGCCGGTAGGGGCGGCGATGACTACCTTTTCGCCGTTTTCCTCCAAGAGGCGGATGATGCCGTTTAAGGTGGTGGTCTTACCGGTGCCGGGTCCGCCGGTCAGGATAAGAAGCCCTTTGTTGAGCGCCTGGTCGATGGCGCTGCGCTGCAGGGGATCGAACGTGATCCCCATCTGCTGTTCGATCATCGAAATGCCCTCGTTTACATCGGAGCAGGGGGGAGGGGTGAACTGCAGCATCAGCTTGATGCGCCCGGCGGCGTAGGATTCTGCCCGGTGGGCATTTGGCAGAAAGACAAATGAACCGTTCGGAAATTCCTCTTCCTTGAGCTCCATCCCCTCGATCATCCCGCTCAGCGCTGCGAAGCACAATTCCTCCTCCACGCCCAGCCGCCCGGCCGTTACCTCGGCCACCTTCTGCAAAGGCAGGCAGGTGTGGCCATTGCCGAAGTTATGCCGCAACACATAGAGAATGCCCGCCTTAATACGGGTTTCGTCGTCCGCCGGGCGTTCCATCGACCGGGCAATTTCATCCGCCCGGTCAAAGCTGATGCCGATGCCTTCCACGCAGAGGTTGTAGGGGCTTTCCCGCACCTTATCCACCGTCGAGGATCCCCATTTTTTCCAGGCGTTCATGGTTTCGTTGGGAGTCAGTCCATACTGAGACAGGCTAACCATGGCTTCCCGGATCCCGAACTTTTGGGAATAATCTTCCCCGATGGCCTTGGCCTTGGCGAGGGAAATTCCCTTGATTTCACTTAAGCGCTCCGGTTCGTTTTCGAGGATCTGGAGTGTTTTATCGCCGAACTTCATCACGAGCCTGGAGGCGGTGGACGGGCCGATCCCCTTGACTGCGCCCGAGGACAGGTACCGCAAGATCGCGGTTTCGCTCACCGGCTGGGAGCGTTCCATATATTCGGCTTTGAACTGGGCACCGAAGTTGGGATGGGTGCCCCAATGGCCCAGGAGCTTGACTTCCTCTCCTGCGTAGACCTCCGGCAGCACCCCCACCACCGTCACCAGTTCCTCATAGGCCTCCAGCTCCAATACCGTCCAGCCGGAAACCTCGTTGCGGAAGGTCACCGTATTTACCGTGCCTTCCAGGCGTTCCATATCGTCCCTGTCCATTTGCTCGTCCCTTCCGCATGTTAGATGATACATCAATAAGTATAAGCCAAAGCGCTGCGCTTGTAAACCTCAGGACGCCAAGGTATCCTCCAGGATGGTGCAGAGCTCTTCCTGGGCTACCAGTTCGGCGCCCAGCTCGCTGCAGAAGAGCCGGCACAGCTCATAAGTGTCTTTATCCATCCCGCAGTCCACGATAAATACCAGCGTCTGGCGGGTGTCCGACCATTTTGCCCGCGCCACCGCGCTGCGGATCATATATTCCACGTCCTCCCGGTGCCCGGACAGCGGGACGGTGACCACCATGCGAAGCCCGCGTTTGGGCTTTAATAAGGCGAATACGATCATACGGATGACATCTACGATTCCCAGTATGGAAAAAAGAAGAAAGATCAGGCTGGCAATGGTTTCGGCTGACATATGAAAAACCTCCCGGTTGGCCGCGCTGCCTGTACGCGGCAAGATCAAAAGGGCCCCTTCGTTCCAGTCTATGAAAAATACGCCCGTTTGCCAGTCATTTTCCCAAAAAAGAGAGGAAAAATGGATTGCCTGCAGAAATCGAGCGGATTCGTTGCAGCCGAAAACAAATCGGTGTACAATGATGGACAAAGAAAGGAAGTGTATTTTATGGCAGGAAATCAGCAGCGAGAGGTCCAGCGGGTGGAACAGATGGCCGGCGGTAAGGGCCATGTCTTGATTGAACGCCTTCTCTCAGAGAAAGAGCTCGACGGCAAATGCCGCATGTACGCAAAGGTGACCTTAGAGCCCGGCTGCTCCATCGGCTACCACGAGCACCATAAGGAAAGCGAAACCTACTATATCCTGTCCGGTACCGGCCGGTACCAGGATGACGACCGCTTCGAAGAAGTGGCCGCAGGCGCGGTAACTTTTACCGGAGACGGCCATGGTCATGGCCTTGCGAACACCGGAACGGATAACCTGGTGTTCATGGCGCTGATTATTTTGGGCGATTAAGAAGAAGGCTGGGACAATATTCCGATTGTCCCGGCCTTCTTCTTTTTAGGTCAAAACCGTGCTTTTCTTTTCCTTCCTTTTGACAAAGGAGGAAGACGGAAAAACGTCCTTCTTAACGGAAAAATTTCATACAAAAATTGTGTTTTTCTACATTTGAATTAAATAAATTAATTATAAAATTAAAAATATTAATTTTAATGTTGACATTTTTGATTATAGGGTTTATATTAATAGCAGCAGAAAGGAAGTGATGGCGTGAATCAGGTGATTAGCCGATGCCCGGTGTGCAGCCGCGAATTGACCGTGACCAGGCTCAGATGCGATTCCTGTGATACGGTGATTGAAAATAACTTTAGGCTCAGCAAATTTGATTATCTTTCGGACGAGGAGCTGTATTTCACAGAGACGTTTCTTCGCTGCCGGGGGAATATCAAAGAGGTGGAGAAGGAACTTGGCATCTCTTATCCCACAGTCCGCTCCAAGCTGGACGCGGTCATCAAAAAGCTTGGCTATGATGCCGGGAGCGAGGAACGGGCGGTTCGAAAAGAAGAGATTCTCAAAGCCTTGGAAAACGGAGAGATTACGGCGGAACAGGCCATTGCGCAGCTAAAATAACAGCCAATTGAAAGGGAGGCATACAGGTATGGATGAAAAACTGAGAGTACTGAAAATGGTAGAAGAGGGTACGATAACGGCGGAGGAAGCGGCGGAACTGATGGCGGCCATGCAGGCAGACCTGCCGGCGCAGGAAATGAGGGTGGTCAAAAACAGCTATGACAAAAAGCTGTTTCGTGTTCTTGTTGACAGTACCTCCGGGGATAAGGTAAAGATTCAGTTTCCGGTCGGGGCCATCAAAAAGATACTCAAAGCCACGGGGAAGCTTCCCATCCCGGAGAAAGACCTGCAGGGCGTGGATCTTTCCAGCATGATGGACGCGGTGTCCGAATGCCTGGATGAAGAGATTGAAGGAGATTTCGTCAATGTGGAGGCGGCGGATGGAACCACGGTACGAATCTTTGTGGACCAATAAGAGAGAAGCAATGAACGTAAAGGTAAGAACCAAGGACTTTCGTCTTTTTTTGCCTGTGCCGGTCTCTTTGGCCGGATGGGCGGTCCGCTGGATTCCGGAGCGAGTTTTCGAAAAAATGAGAGAAAACACACCCGAGCCTTACTGCGCGCTGATTACGAAGGAATCGGTATGCATGCTCCTGCGCGAATGCGTGGGGGTATTGAGGGAAAACAAAGGGCTGGAAATGGTCCATGTGGAGGCGCAGGACGGTACCTTTGTCTCCGTCAAGCTTTGAGAGGCCTTTATCGGACTTAGAAGAGAAAATGAGCGGCGGGCATTTGCCCGCCGCTCATTGCTTTTTCAGAAGCGGTTTCCCTTAGGCTTAGGCGGTTTCCTTGGCCGCCGCCAGCCGGTCGCGAATCATCCTCGTACATTTATAAATGTCACCGCCGCCCATGGTCAAAACCAGGTCCCCGGGCTCTGCGTGCTCCGCCACATAATCGGCGATGGCCTCAAAGGTAGGCAAGCATACGCTGCCCGGAATGCGCTGGGCCAGGTCTTCCGACGAAATGCCCCAGGAGTTTACCTCACGGGAACCCATAATAGGCGAGAGAATCGCATGGTCGGCCAGGCGGAGAGTCTGGGCAAATTCTTCCAGCCACATGACTGTCCGCGAGAAGGTGAAGGGCTGGAATACCGCCCATACCTTTTGATGATGCAGGTCTTTGGCGGCCTGGAGGGTCGCCTTAATTTCGGTGGGATGATGGGCATAGTCGTCCACCACTGTTACCCCGCCAAACTCGCCGTAGATTTCAAACCGCCGTCCCGCTCCACGAAACTGGTCGATGTTCTGCTCAATGTCCTGCGGCGTGGCGCCAGCCTTGAGTGCGGCGGCGCAGGCGGCCAGGGCGTTTAGCACATTGTGCCGTCCCGGAACGCCCAGGCGCAGATGGGTAACCTTTTCCCCTTTGTGCATCAGGTCAAATTCGTAATAGGACCCGTCAAACCGCTCTAAATTTTCGGGATAATAATCGTACCGGTCGGCAAAGCCGAAGGTGAGGATTTCTTTGCCTTCCATGCCTTCCATAGCCTTGGCTACATTTTGGTCCTCGCCGTTTACAATGAGCGTACGGGAAGTAATCCGGGCAAACTTATGAAAGGACTTGATGATGTTTTCCAGAGTACCAAAATAGTCCAAATGGTCGCTGTCGATGTTGAGAATAATAGAAATATCCGGTGAGAGCTGCAAAAAAGTGTCCACATATTCGCAGGCTTCGCAGACCATCAGATCGGTTTTGCCCGCGCGGCCGTTGCTTCCGATGGCCGGCAGCCGGCCCCCGATCACGAGAGTCGGGTCCAGTCCCGCCCCCAGCAGCACCTGGGAGAGCATGGAGGTAGTGGTGGTCTTTCCATGGGTGCCCGAAACGGCTACGGCCGTTTCATACCGGCGGGATACCATTCCCAAGAGCCGGGAACGCTCCAAAATCGGGATGCCCTGGTCGATGGCTGCTTTGAGCTCCGGATTGTCGAGCTTGACGGCTGCCGTATAGACCACCAACTGGGTTCCTTGGATATTTTCCGCCTTGTGCCCCATAAAGACTGGAATGCCCAGGCTGCGGATGCGGGCCAGGTTATCGCTCTCGTTGACATCTGAGCCGGTGAGCTGATAGCCGCGGCTGTGGAGAATTTCCGCCAGCGGGCACATGCCCGATCCGCCGATTCCAACAAAATGGACCCGTTTGACTGTATTTAAAATCTCATCTGTGATCGGTTTAGACACTTCTGTCATGGTTGGCACCTCGGTTTTCTCAAAATTATGTACCTTCCTATTATATGACAATACGACGTTGAAATAAACAAGTATTTTGCGTTTTTTCGAGTTAGCGTCAAATTATTGAGAGAGTTTCCCGTTGTACCGGCGGGGGATGACTGGTATAATAAGAAAAAAGCAGGGAGGGGAGATCAATGCGGCTGCCGGATGCGGTGCTTGCCTGTATAAAGACGCTCCAAAAAGCGGGATATCAAGGATATGCAGTGGGCGGCTGCGTGCGGGATTGGCTGTGCGGCCTTACTCCCAAGGACTACGATGTAACCACCTCCGCCACTCCCGCGCAGGTAACCGCCCTATTCCCGAAGGTAGTACCCACGGGGTTACAATACGGGACGGTTACTGTTCTCTTTGGGGAAGAACCGGTGGAAGTTACCACCTTTCGGGCGGAGAATGGGTATTCGGACGGGCGGCGGCCCGATCAGGTCCGCCTGATCGACAACCTGACCGAAGACCTGGCACGGCGGGATCTGACCATCAACGCTATGGCCTTTTCTCCTGCTGCCGGGTTAATCGACCCGTTCGGCGGGGAGAAGGACGTCCGCCGGGGAATCATCCGGGCGGTAGGGGACCCGACGGTGCGCTTTGAAGAGGACCGGCTGCGGATTTTGCGAGCTTTCCGGTTCGCCGCCACTCTGGGCTACCGGCTTCATCCGGATACCTTAAAAGCCGCGCTGCAAAAGGCGGAAGGCCTTTCCTCGGTCAGTGCCGAACGGGTGACGGCAGAGCTGATGCGCGCGCTGACCGGGAGCTTTCCCTCCCGGCTGAGGCCGCTTGTGGAAAGCGGCGGGCTGCTTCCCTGGGGAATCCGACCGGTTTCCACGCTGTTTGCCTTGGATTTCACATCGTCCCAAAGGGCTGTGCGCCTTGCCGCCCTGTGCCTTTTGACCGGGTCGGACCTGGAGGAACTGGGCCTTCGCCTTCGTCTGGACCGGCGCACTTACAAGGAAGCGGCCGGGCTGCTCCTTGAAGTGTCGCAGCCGATTCCCACTGCCGAATACCAGATGCGCCGTCGCCTTTGCAAAGCAGGCCCCACCCTTTTGTCCTGTGCCCTGCGGTTGCGGGGAGACCTTTCTTCCTCTGACGCCCCCGCTGCTGCGTCTGCCGCACAGATGATGAGACGGATTCTCCGCCGGGGAGACCCCTATCGGTTGGAAATGCTTGCGGTTACGGGAGAAGACCTCATCCAGGCTGGTCTGGTTCCGGGTCCCAGAATCAAGCGCACGCTGCTGGAATTGCTCGATGCGGTTTTAGAAAATCCGGGCTGCAACCAAAAGGAGACGCTGCTGTGCTTGGTCCATGCCCGAAAGAATAAAGAAAGTGCACTGCGGTGAGAAAGGAAATACAGGCCCGGAAATTTTTCAGGCCTGTATTTTGGCTTGAGCGCTTTGGAAGAACATCTGCCGTGTTGCAAAGAGAACCCCCGTGTGGTCACAGCTGTGACCACAC
>NZ_JBBMFD010000023.1:0-39838 GCF_040096205.1 Solibaculum intestinale
CCACGATCGTTTGCGTTATATACGTGATTGACACCAACCGGCAAACGGGAACCGCTGGTAGCGGTATCGCCGATGGTATATACTAAATTACCATTAAAGTCGTTGATGGAGCCGGTTCCGCTGCGCCCGGCAGACTGGCTGTGGTAGCTCCAGTAGCTTTCCAGGCCCCACGTGTTTTTGTAGTAAAACGTGCCGCTTGGAAATAGTTGTTCCGTGACTTGTGGGCGGCTATGAGGATCGTTAAAAGGATAGTTGGACGCGAAAAAGCGCCCTACGGCAAACCGGTCCACTTCGTCCATGGAGCGCAGCATAATGCCTTTGTTCCCGCCCGGTTCGTTGTACCATTTGCGTACCTGCTTGGTAATATTAAAGGCACGCTGCGTATAGGTAACCGTCGTACTGGTTTCCACCTGGTCGATAAACTCATAATCCAATATGGTATTTACGTCATAGGGCGGATGAGAATTCCAAGTTACATGTTGATCCCAATCCCCCAGAATTTCCACAGCAGAAATATTAACCCCTTGGTTGTTATTCGCGGAATACTGATACTGCCATACCGAAAGATAGGCGTCATAGATGAGCGCCCCTTGATCCAGTTCCGGAAGGTTTACAAATTTGATGAAAGCATGGCAGAACCCGTCCGGAGCGCTTTTTCCCACCAAAAACGAACCCATGGCGGAATTGGATGTGTTGGGTGTGCTTGAATTGACATAGGTATCGAAAATACTCTGTTCCGCGCGGCTGGTTTCTGCCAGCGGATCAATCACAACCGGGTAGGCCCGGTCGGAGGCATTGAGCCAAGTCTGGTCCGCGATGACCTTTACGACGCTTTCGTGGATGTTTTTCCCCGGCTCCACCTCAAAGCGCACATCCCGGCTGATTTCCCCATTGGCGTCCATCATGTAGGGGGCGGCCAGGGTATAGATCACGTCCTGGGGCTCGTCGTTTTCCACCAAAGACAGGCTGCCGTCTTCCTCTGCCCGGATGTGCATCCGGTTGTGGCGGAGGTGGAAGGAGATGGCCTGGCTGGCCGCCGTTTTGTCCTTTAGAATGATGTTTTCCTTCACCGTTTTACCGGTGACGATATATTGGGCGTCGATGTTCGGGTAGACGTCCTCGTAAAGGGCTTCGCTTTTGTTCTTGGAAACCCCCATCTTTTTCTGGTTGTAGGCGTGGATTTCTTCCTGGGTTACCGGCGTTTCCTCCGGCTCCTCATTCATCGTTTCCACGGGCTCAGGGACGACGATGTTCTGGTTGCCCCCGCTTTTCTGGGCGTTCTCAAAGCCCCAGGAGAGCTGGTATTCCCCGTCGTCTAAGGTGACAAGGCGTTTGTGGTCCCGTTTTTTCGCAAGCTTGACCTTAATATCGTTGGCGGTGTTCTCGTATACTTCACCCACCTGGCTGTCGTTCCCCTCCGCCAGGGAGCCCCTCCGCCAGGGAGTTGTCGATTTCCTCCCAGGTTCCGTTTTCAGCCTCATAATGCACCGGCTCGTTGTACACGGCGGCGATGCCGTTGCCGTGCTCGGTGATAAAGTATTTCGTAGTGCCGTCCCGCTTTTCTTCTTGTTCCCCGATAATTTGGTATTCCGGCTGCTTTTCCGGGTCGGGGAGCGGATAACTAAGCGGGTCGGTGACCGACGGCTGGGACGGATCGTAGTCCATGGCGAACACGTCCAACTGCATCATGCTTAAGAGCAGCGTGAGTGTCAGCAGGGTTGAGACCGCTTTCAAAAACCGTTTGCTTTTCATTTCTTGTACCCCTTTTTCTGTGAATTTCTTTCTCCTTCCAATCATGCAGCAAAAAAGGCGCCGGATACCCCTATCCAACGCCTTCTCATTTTCTGTCCATAGGAACCATCTCCCTATATTTTTAGTGAAATAATATCACTTTACAGGAAATATGTAAATATATTATGAACTTATTTATTGCTTTTTGGTGTTTATTGTCAAGTTTTTTGCAGAATATATTCTTATTCTATTTGTTAAGGTCTGACCCATTGATTTCAATTATAGGAAAGTACAGTTTACAAGGGACTACACAGGGTAGGTATCTGACGGGAGGGGTGCCGCCAGTCAGATTTTCCATGTGATGTTCAAGCTGTCGCTTGTGGCGGCTATGGTGGTGATCATCAAATCCACCACACGCCGCTTGTCATCAAAAGATACATTCTCCCAGGTATCGAGGTAGCCGGAAATCTGGCTGACCTGTTCCGGGCTGATGGCCTCCACAGTCAACTCCGCTATCCTTGCCAGAAGTTCCTGCTTGCGCCCGTCCAGTTCCGCTATCTTCACATTCACATAGGAGAACAGGACATTGTTTGCCCCCGTCAGACTGTCCACCAGCTTTTCAATCTCGCTGTCTACATGGGCAAGTTCCACTTGCAGGGCGGTGATTTTCGGGTTTGCCTTTGCCGCTTTCTTTTTTCCTGTCAGCGTCTTGTAGCTTGCCAGCTTCTTTACCATCTGCTGATAAACAACCGCTTCCAGTTCCGAAGTGATGATTTTCCCACAGCCAGGACAGCTTTTATTGTCCAGCCGTTTCGTGCAGCGGAGATACTGTTTGCCGGAGGGATTGTAGATACTCATAAGAGCATACCCGCAATTCCCGCACTTGATTTTTCCTGCCAGCCATGTGTGGGTGGCTTTCCGGGCAGACTGGATTTTCATGTTGTTCATCAGCTTCTTGCGGCAGGTCAGCCAGGTGTCGGAGGGGACGATACCCTCATGGGGAGCCAGTACCAGCATTTGGTCTTTTAAGTCGTTTTTCTTGCTGGCCTTTACATCTCGCCCTTGATACAGATAGCAGCCGTTCATGCCCGTAAAATCGGCAACGTCATTGACAATGACTGTACCTTGACTTTTGAAAAATTCGTACACATCAAGGTCTGCCTGCACATAGACAGGATTGCGTAACATCTGCGCCAGCGTGGGGCGTATCAGCTCTTTGCCATGGAACAAAATCCCCTGTTCGGCAAAGTACCGGGTAATGTCCCCGTAGGAAGTTGTGGGCTGGGCGTACATCTCAAACATCAGCCGGATATTGGCCGCTTCCTCCGGGTTTACCACCAGCTTCTTTGTGTTGATACCGTCCATCTTGATAGGCTCCGTATGGAAGCCGTAAGGGGCTTTCCCGCCCATCTTAAAGCCCCGCTGACTGCGGGAGTAGTAAGCGTCCGTTACCCGCTTCTGTATCGTTTCCCGTTCAAGCTGGGCGAACACGATACAGATATTCAGCATGGCCCGTCCCATCGGCGTGGAGGTATCAAACTTTTCCGTAGAGGACACAAACTCCACATTGTACTGCTGGAACAGCTCCATCATGTTGGCAAAGTCCAGAATGGAACGGCTGATACGGTCGAGCTTGTAAACCACGACCTTTGCAATCAAGCCCCGCTTGATGTCCCGCACCAGTTCTTGAAACTTCGGACGGTCTGTGTTCTTGCCGCTGTACCCTTTGTCTGTGTATTCCTTGCAGTTACCGCCTTTCAACTCGTATTTGCAAAATTCAATCTGGCTTTCAATGGAAATGCTGTCCTTTTTGTCTACCGATTGTCTTGCATAGATTGCGTCTATCCGATTGTTCATATTGTCGCTCCTTTTCTTAAAAAAGAAACGGAGCTGCTGACAGTTCTATTATACCGCCAGCAGCCCCGCAAATCAATGATGGGTTTGGAAAACCTTATGTCCCGGCTTCCTCACTCTCCCGCTTGTCGGCGTACTTGCGGAACACCTCATAAAGCTGCTGTTCCAGTTCCCGGCGTTTGGCTGCTTCCTGTTCCGGCGTGAACACCGGGGAGAGATTTTCCAGTGTGATTTCCTTTCCCTGAAAAGTCACGATTTCGATTTCCTTTTTGTATCTGATATTACTTATAAGATCACCTTTCCTTTCCATGCTGCCGCTGTTGCCGTTTCAGTTCCGCTAAAATCTCCGGCGGGATACGGTCAACCAGCCGCCGCATATCGTCCAGTTCGCTTTTTAACTTCGCCCGTTCCATCGTGTCATTCATCTTGCCTTTTTCGCTGGCCTTTGCCCTGACTTCCAGCTTTTCATTTTCCGCTAACAAGTCATTGATTGTGACCTTGTATTTTTTCAGTTGCCCGGAGAAGTTCTCCATCTGCGGAAACCACTTTTTCAGCATGGAGAGGGCTTCCTCTTTCTTCTTTCCGGCGTTCAGCGGGGTAATGCCGGAGAGAACCGCTTCAATGGCCCTCGCCTGTTTGGAGAGGTTGACCGCCTGTTTGAACAGCCGGGTGGGGATATGCTTCCGGCCCGTCTTGCTGGCGCTTTCCCCACGCTCCAGGTCGGGGTACTGCTCCACCATACAGGCGTGAAAATCGTCCTGCCACTTCGTCAGATTGGCCCGGTTGCCGATAATTTCTTTGGCGCACAGGCGGTTGTCCTTTGTCAGCGGCACAAAGACCAAGTGCAGATGGGGCGTTTTTTCATCCATGTGTACCATAGCCGAAACGATGTTCTCCCGGCCCACCCGGTCAATGAGGAAGTCCGCCGCCCTCTGGAAGTAGGCCGCTATCTCCTTTGGGGACTTGCCCTTGAAAAACTCCGGGCTGGCGGTAATCAGCGTGTCCACAAACCGAGTGCTGTCCTTGCGGGTGCGGCATCTGGCCTGCTCGATGCGGCTCTGAATGAAATGGTAGTAGCGGCCATCCGGCTTGACGATGTGGAAATTGTACTTGCTCCGGCTGGTGTCAATGTCCGGGTTGCTGGCGTACTGCTCCTTTTTCCGTTCATGGTGGGCTTCCAGCGGCCCCGCCGGGTGGCCCTTGTGCTTCTCAAATCGCAAAATTGCGTGTTGTGCCATTGAACTCCTTTCCCCATTCCATTCCTTTCCGGCGGGTTTTCCCGCCGAAAATATCTCTGATAGGATTGGAATGGAATGAATGTAAATAGATGGTTTTAATCTCTGTATTTCTATATACCGTCAGATTTCCGTACTTCAAGAGGATTGATTTTCGTACTCGCCAAGTACGGTTTTCAGCCCTCCGGCGTACCATAACCGGATTTCTTGAAGTCGGTGTTTGGAACCGCTTCATAGGATTTCGGGTAAATGCGGTTGGGTTTTCCACAGCCCTGTTTCTGGATTTCCACCAGCCCCGCATACTGCAACTCCCGCAGGGTGTTGACCGCTTTCTGCCGCCCGCAGCGGAGCAAAGCGACCACCTCGCAGATGGGGTAGTACAGGTAGACCCGCCCGTACTCGTCCGCCCAGCCGTTCTTCCGGGACAACTCCGCCCGGCGCAGGACAAAGGCATACAGCACCTTCGCTTCGTTGCTCAAGGGCTGGAATGTGGGTGCTTCAAAAAGGAAATTGGGGAGCCGGGTGAAACTGAACGCCTTTTCCGGCTGGTGAATATAAATCGTGTTTGTCATAGCGTGTTTTGTGGACGGTTAGAGGCCCGTTTTCCGGGGCGAATGATAAATGATACCAGCCGCCCCGGTTGAGGGCTTGCGGAGCCTTGCAAATCAAGGCTTTTCCCGCTCTTAACTGTCCACAGCAGACCTCCTTTTCCGTTCACTTTCTGTTTTCTGCCGCCTGTGAACTCTGGCGGCGCAGTCCGGGCAGTATTTGCCCCGGTTGGACTTCGGGACGAACACACCGCCGCACTCCGCACAGCGTTTCAAGTCCCTGTCCCGGTAAATCTCCGCTTCCAGCGTCCTGTCCAGCGGCAAGACCGCCCAGCGGAACCACTTGCAGCAGACGGAGAACGAAATCATCTGCGGACAGGCGCAGGTGTCGCCATCGTCCAGCGCAAGGCAGTTTCCGTCCTCGCAGTTGCAGCACTCCCGGCGTATCAGGCCGCTGGCTCGTCTCTTCTGGGGCGGGGTTATGCGGTAGGGGGAGCCGTCCGGCCTGTGTTCCAGCGGCGGCAGGTGTTGATAGGGTCTTTTGCTCATGCGTCCCTCCGTTTTCTTTGGCGTGTTCTGTTTCCAAGGTGCTTGTCCATCGATGAACTATCCCAAGTCTACACCTTTTTGACCGCCTGTGCCGTATATCCAAGAGGTAGGAAATCAGCCTGAAAAACTCCCTATTTCCACGCTCTCGGATTTGTGATATAATCAAAAAAAGATAAAAGACAAATTCAGGTTTCTGGTCTTCTTGCACAAAATAAAGGAGGAGCTATTATGCAAATTGTTTATATTCCAAGCGAATCAATGTCTGTTCAAGGTAAAAAAGATGAAATCTATAAAAGATATGGGAAAGACTGGAATATTAGAGAACAGGGAGGAGGTAACGGAAATTGGTTGTTGACCAGAAAAAGTGATGTGCTTGTAGATGGAAAAAGTTATCGTACTTTTGTACTTGAACACTACGGTAAATCCAAGCTGACAGCGAAGCTTGTTGATAAATTTCGTGAAGATGTAGCAAATGGTAAAATAAAACTGTAAATGCCTATGCCGTTATGCTATGAGCATAGTACATAGCATAACGGCTTCTCTTTCGTTGAGCTAGCAAGGAGGGTGAATATGTCTTTATCCATACAAGAGCGATTAAAAGACCTACGTGTGGAGCGTGGCTTGACGCTGGGGCAGCTTGCGGAGCAGACCGGGCTTTCCAAGTCTGCGCTGGGCAGTTACGAAACGGAAGACTTCAAGGACATCAGCCACT
The DNA here is from genome assembly GCF_040096205.1 of Solibaculum intestinale. Taxonomy (NCBI): domain Bacteria; kingdom Bacillati; phylum Bacillota; class Clostridia; order Eubacteriales; family Oscillospiraceae; genus Solibaculum; species Solibaculum intestinale. Next base: position 6,630 of record NZ_JBBMFD010000023.1, read on the forward strand.
ATGCCCTTATCCGGCTGGCGAAGTTTTACGGTGTGACCGCTGATTATCTGCTGGGGCTGTCTGAAATGAAAAATCACCCAAACGCCGATCTTGCAGACCTGCGTTTGAGTGATGAAATGATTGACCTGCTGAAAAGCGGGAGGATAGACAATACCCTGCTGTGTGAGCTGGCGGCGCACCCGGATTTCCCCCGGCTGATGGCTGACCTTGAAATCTATGTGAACGGAACGGCACTGAAACAGGCGCAGGGTGCAAACGCCATAGTGGACACGATGAGCGCAACTGTTATAAAAAAGCATAATCCTGGCATGAGTGATACGCAGTTAAGACAGCTTATCACCGCCCATATTGATGAGGACGAGTTTTGCCGCTATGTGATACAACGGGACATAAACGGGATTGCCCTTGCTCTGCGGGAAACACACAAGGACGATTTTTTCAGCGTCCCAGAGGATAACCCGCTAAAAGAAATGCTGGAAACTGCTGGTGAAATCGTCAGCCAGGACAGCGACACGGAACAAGCGTACTTGGCGTTTATCTGCAAACGGCTCAAGCTGAATTTTAGGAAGCTGTCAGTAGAAGAACGGAAGTGGCTGAAAAAGATTGCGGAAAAATCCGACTTGCTGAAGAATCCAAAACCGCAGAGAGGACGAAGATAAAAAATGCCTGAACGGCGGTTCTGGTTTTTCAGAACCACCATCCAGGCATTTTGTTTAGTAATAGAAAAAGGTGCAGTTGATTATTGCGTATTGTCAATCTCTCTCAAACCGGGTAGTAAAAATACGGCAAGCGCAACGATGATAATGCCAATTCCGCAAATGACAAACCATTTCTCAACTCCCAGCCGCTCCGCCAGAGGCCCGGAAATGACAAGGCCAAACGGCATGGCGAGGGAAGCGGCGCTTGTCAGTAGAGAAAAAACTCTCCCCAGATATTCTGGTTTGACCGTTTCTTGAAAAATCGCATTTTGCACACCGTAAAATGGAGCGGAAATTCCCATAACAGTACAGCACACAACAAAGACAAGAAATGCGTCTGGCGGCAAAAGCCCGGAGAGCATATTGCTAACGCCCATCAGGAGAACGGAAAGACCGATGGTGTACCGCCGTTTCTTAAAACCGCCCCAAATGCTCAGAATGACTCCGCCAAGCAGCATACCAACCGCAAAAGCAATTTCAGCGGCAGAGGCATGGGCCGGTGTTCCTTTGAAGTATGACATACAGATGAGAGGAAAAAGCGTACTGATTGGCATATAAAAGAACATATAAATTACACCAATCCAGAGCAGAGCAAAGAGGCCCCTGTTTTGCTTTAATACCACATACCCCTCTTTCATATCCTGTAAAAACTGTTGTCTTTTCGTTTCTGGACATAGTTCAGGCGTTGGTATGGACGAAATCGCAACAGTCACACAGGCAAGGATTGCACCCACAATATCTAACAATATAATTGCATTAAGAGGCCAAACAGCATATAAAAACGCTGCGGCAGCTGGACTGATAATCGCACTTACTGCTTGCATGGTCTGCGTGTAACCAGCGCATTTTGTAAGTTCCTCTTTTGGCACAATCATAGGTGTTGCTGCGCTGAATGCTGGAGAATGAAAAGCAGTTCCCGCACTTCGGATTAACAGGACAACCATAATAGACCATACGGGCAATTCCATGTAAAACGCCACCAGCGCCAGAATACCGCCAGCGGCGGCAATTATCAAATCCGCACCAATCATTACGCTTTTACGGCTGTGCCGGTCAACAAAAGCACCTGCAAACGGGCCTAAACAGGCTTGCGGCAAAAATCCAATCAGTGTTGCCGCCGTCAATATGATTGCAGAATTAGTTTTCGCAACCAAATAAAAGATAATGGCCATTTGCAAAATACCGCTGCTAATAAAGGATATTGCTTGTCCGGCAAGAAGTGTAAAATAAGTTTTTCTCCATGAATTGTTGTTTTGGGTCATAATGCGAACCTCCTTTTTTATTGCATTGTTCCTTTGTTTCTGCAATAAAAAGCAGGCGTTGTCCCACAGAGAGGGCAGACGCCTGCATAACAACAAAGCACGAAAAAACACCACGATACAGTTCAAAGACTGCTCGTGTCAAACCTACGTGTTCCTTTGCATACGCACGCAAAAAAAGCCCACCATCATGTGGAAAGGTACTTCTACTTTTTATTGCTTATTAGCGTACACAAATTAACACACGTAAGCCTCCTTCCAATCTCAAACTGTCGCACAGTATAACACACATCCGATAGACTTGTCAACCATTTTTAACCTTGTTTTCCATCTTGTTTTTCCATCTCTTACGGGCAGTAGCAAAGCCAGGCGAGCCAGTCAACGGTCAAGATGAACGGCGCTTTCAGCGCCGCCGTTGACAGTCTCGCCCGTCTTTGCTAATGGGTAATCAAGGCGGGAAAGCCATTTTAGGGCTTTCCCGCCCATTTCAATTTTGGGAGAAGAAAGGCCCCAAAATGAACGAGTGCGGCCAAACACTTTTAGGGATTGGCCACCTTGTCCACCCATCCAGCGGGGCGGCGGGGAACGGTCAAGGCCGGGCGTCAGCCCATTCATTTCAGCCTTGACGGTTTCCTGCCGTCCTGCTACTTTTCCCGGAGTGTGGCCACACATCTGGTCACGGTGTCCAGAGCTTTGGGACTTTTTGTCCCATAGGCCGGGGGCGGAGGACGAGGGACGGGGGCTTTCATAATACGCCCTGTCTGCTGCTGAAATCAGCCCTTTGTTTCCGGCTTACCAGCCCCAAACAAAGCCCTGCTTTCCTGCCGCGTCAAATGCCCTTGCCCTCCCCGGCGGCAACGGTATTTTCAGGGCAACGCCGACAGAGCGTATAACACACTACACTTTGCTCCGCAAAGTCGTGTGCCAAATGGGGCGCTGCCCCCTTTGGAAACCCCCGCAACAAACAGGTGCTATGCACCCAGCCGGGAGCATAGCGCCGTTTGTTGTCAGCAGCCCGTTTCACGGTCTGCGTGTAGTTCCTTGTAAACTGACCTAAGGTATGTATTCAGAAACATGTTATAAGTTATTTTCCTGTGTATGGTTTTCTGCCCGATCAGAAAAATCAACTGCTCGCAGTTGGTGACGTTTATACAAGCCTAATATCCTCTACACCAAAAATGTCTGCTTCCATACTTGTACTTCAAGGTTGCATGTTTTCAGACTGCTCTTTCCTTTCAAGTATCCCATAAACTGTGATACACTTAAATTGGGTGGGATACCTACCAGCATATGGATGTGGCCTGGACATGCTTCTGCCCCTATTGTTTCTACTTCTTTCTGCTCACATAATTTCCTTAGTATCTGGCCTATATCTGCTTTTTTCTTTTCATAGATTTCTTTCCTCCTAAATTTTGGAGCGAACACTATATGGTACTGGCATCTCCACTTCGAATGTGTTAAACTATTTACGTCTTTCATGACAAAATCCTCCTTTTGCTTTTGATGCGGTCGGCAAACCTTCATCTATTTTAGCAATAGGAGGATTTCTTGTATCTAAAGTTTTCTATCCTCACCAGCATAGCTGGTGGTTGTTATCTCTAAAACGGCAAAACAAAAATGGCGTGACATCTTTTTTGTCACGCCATCATGGGTTTACGCTATAAAAGACACCCTCCTAAAAAAGTAAAAATGAGAATTACGGGTTTAGAATCGTTTTATTTTCATTTTCATCTTACGATTTTCTGCTTTTTGTTACCCCGTTTTCAATAAAAATAGAGGCCGAAACCTGGATTGTCCCATTTTTGAATTCCAGATTTCGACCTCTGCTCAATTTTACATCACTTTCTTTTTCCGCTGTAATGCTGTCAGGATACCCGTTAACATACCGCCGCTCAACAGGAGAACCATCCACAGTACAAAATGACTGCTTTCCCCAGTATTCGGGTTGTCCGTATCTCCCTCGTTCCCATCTACCGGTACGTCACTCGGATCAGGCGCGCCGCATACAATGCATTTCCCGTTCTGGAAATTATGCGCAATTTTCGCAACCGTGCTGCCCTTCTCCACTACTTCACCGCATACACTGCACACCTGGTCGCCGGTGTAACCTTCTTCTGTGCAGGTAGCTTCCTTGACATTTTTCAGTTCAGTATGGTGGCCGAGCGGGGACAGTTCTTCGGTTTCTTTGTGATTGCAGAGAGTACAGGTCCTCTCCTTCATGCCTGCTTTAGTACAGGTCGGCTCTTTTGTTGTTGTCCAATCACCAAAGCGATGCGCTCCTAAAATATCCGCATCCGTATTGCTGTAGACTTCCACAGGCGTATCGGATTTGTTGCAAGTCGAATATTGATTCACCTTATAAACATCGCCTCCCGAAAGGGTGGGATAATTGTCCTTTTCTTCTCCGTTATCAATGTTTTGTTTCCAAACCATTGCGGACTGATCTTCGTTGAGAAGAAAAGCTACCGCGCCGGACGCAAATTGTTCTTTTGTCTTGCCGCCGTCTTGTGTTTCGGTGTCAGACAAATAATAGGTATTTTCTATCGTATAGGCGCCCGATTGCTTTCCTGCCACTGGTCCCGCTTGTGCAGGATCTTCTGCCTGAACAGCGCCTGTATTATGGCAAAGCTTCAAGGTTCCCTGGCTCAGGTTCCCCGTAATCCCTCCGGCATAAGCCTGGCTTTTGATGGTGCCAATATTATAACAATTTACGACTTCGCCTCTTCTATTTACATCGCCTGCTATGCCGCCAGTAACGCTGTGGTTACCGGTCACATTGCCTGCATTATAGCAATTCTCGATTTTACAGGCTATGCCATAGGTTGCGCACGATCCGACGACGCCTCCAACATGTGTTTCCCAGGAAAAATGTCCTGTTCCGACGACGTTACCGGTATTAAAACAATTTGCAACAATACCCTTCGCACTTCCTGCCACACCGCCGACGGTATCTGCCCCTCCGGTGACGGCGCCAGTATTGTAACAGGCTTGAAGCGATGTTACGCTATGACCGGTCACTCCTCCAACGGTGTTGCCGGAACCCGTGATATTGCCCGTGTTAAAGCAGTTTTGCATGGTTCCATGAGTATAGCCCGCAATACCGCCAACAGTCGATTCACCATTTACAAAGCCTTTGTTGTAACAATTTTCTACAACGCCCGTACCATTTCGTCCAACAATGCTTCCAACATATTTTTTTGCCGAAACGTAGCTGTCTATAATTCCCAGGTTTTTGATCGTACCTGTATTTTCTCCAAAAAGGCCCTGATAGTCGGAATCATTGTCAATATAAAGGCCGCGAATGGTTTTGCCATTGCCATTAAAAATACCGTTGTAATCCTCTATTGTAGTCCACTGTTCAGGAGTTCCTCCTTGATAGGAGCCGTCTTCATAGAAGGTTACGCCTGGATTCAGGTCAATGTCCGCCGTAAGCTCGGCACATGCGGCAAGTTCACCGTCATTGACCGTCTTCGCAAACTCCTTTAAATCCTCCGCATTTCTTATCCTATACGGATTGCTTTCTGATCCATCCCCCTGTACAACCTTCACAACAAAGGTCACTTGCGTAGGGTTAGCGACCAGACGGCCGTCCGCATCGCGGGTAACATCCACCGCATAGGTGTTCTCACCTACAAATTCATATCCCTCAGGCACATTGACTCTTTCAATGCCGCCGCCCTCGCCGTCATAGAACTTGGTATAGCCGAGATCCTCTAAAATGTTGCCGTCGGTATCTTTGAAAATGATATCCACAGACGCCATTTTCTCTACCATGATCTCTACCACAGGGTTTGTAACCACCCACTGGCCATCAACAAATTCTAGAGCAGTCGGGTAGAGCCAATCCTCTCCCGGATGCGCGGGAATCACTTCCATATATCCATAAGGCAGGGGAATATCCTCCCGGCTGTACGGACCTGTCGTCTCGAATTCAATGTTCCCTCCGCCCGGAACGGGATTGCCCGCGCCGTCTACATACCTCACTTCAAAGAAATAGTCGGAGGGGTTGACTTCCTTGGCATAATTTCCAACTCTGGCTTCAATCCCCGGCAAACCGGCATCCGTTGTACCCAATGCATCGGCATTCACCACCAACTGAGAAGATCCCACGGTTACGATTGCCGCAGCTAGGAAAAGAGCTCCTATCTTCTTATGCAATTTTTTCTGTTTCAAATTATTTTCCTCCTATCATTATAAATGTCCCTATGCGAAAGCCGGCACAATGATAAAGGGTACCGGCAATCCGCTGAAGACCGGCCTGAATTGCTTGCCCTCAGGAAAAATGCTCCTCAATGTGAATAAGGCGTCTGAAAGCGAATCCGACGAATCGGACCGCCAAGAATCATCTGCCTGCTTGGAGAGCAGTTCCTCTGTAGTGAAAGGATAAGCAATCTCGACTTCCCTGCTCCAGACGCAACCAAAAGCGCGGATAAACCATATTTATCCTTTGCGTTTGCTGGTCAATATGGACTTTACCGCAATCCAACTCGTGAATAACGGCAGGGATCTAGTCACCGCATAGGCATTCCTCCTTAAAAATTGATGGTTTTATTTGAAGTTTTCCGGACCCACTCATCTTTGACCTTCTGATAAAATATTCAGACGAATCTGTGTAGTAAAGGTTTTGGAATCCTTCAGATAACGAAACCGCGCTGTCCCTCCGTATTTTCGCGAAACTGCAGAGACGCTTTTCAGTCCCTGCCCGCCGTCCGGACGGGCGCTCGTAAAGGACTCGGACGGCAAAAATCCATCGTTCATTTGATGTTTCCCGGAGGGATGGACGGCGTCACAAGTGTTCTCCACCTGAATCGCCAAAGAACCGCCGATGATGCCGATATCAATTCGGATCCTCGCTTTTCCAGAGGCTTCCTGACAGGAATGTATGGCATTTTCCAGCGTATTCCCCAGAATCACCGTCAGGTCCGCTGGAGAAACGCCAATCTCGCCGCATTCCGCTAACACTTCGCAGGAAATCCCGCTTTCTTTCGCCCAGCCAACATAATATTGCAGCAGCGCGTTGACCGTTTGGTTCTGACAAAAACATTCGGTTTCCCGTTTTTCCGTCTGTGTCAAAAGCTCCTTGAGATAGCTTTTCATCTCCTCCGTCTTATCCTGCTCCGCCAGATCGTACAATCCAAGAAGATAATAGCGCAGGTCGTGTCGTATCCGTCGGGTGTTATCGATTTCCTGCGTGATTTTCTGATATTGTATCCTCTGTACTTCCGTCATCCGGCGGTATTCTGCATCGCGTTTGCGCCGGACGGATTCTTTCAGCAGCGACCAGTAAAAAGTGAGCAGTACCAGCATGGAAAACAGGAACAAAGGCGCTGCAAACCACCAGTAATCATAGGCGCGGATTACAAAAAAGGAGTTTATGAATACCACCAGCACGGCGTATATCACAGAAACGCAAACGATCACCCTCAGCTCCCGACGGATGTTCTCCGGATCTATCTCTTCCAGATAGCTGCGCACGGTATGATGAAACGCCCAGGATGCCAGCGGGAATAGCACCGCACTTGTGATCACATAGGCCCAGAACATTTGCGGCGGATAAATACCTGGAACATTCCCATCCGGAAAAAAAGGAGTAATCAGGTTAACCAGCATATACTGCGTCGCTGCATAGAATACGGCCAGATTGACAACCAACAGTTTTTTGATTGCTAAATCCCGAATCAGAAAAACGTAAAACACCGTAAATATGACGACGGCGCCAAGCATATACAAATTGGCAAACGATGATTTATCCGGCATCTCCGCAATAGATGGCAGATACTGTCCCAATGGGAAGCAGACTGACAGCAGTATGGATAAAATCCCATAACCGGTCAATATCCACCGGCGCCGATATCGAAACGCTTCCTTAGGAAACGGTAGAAAGCAAAGCAGAGTACAAGTGAAAATCTGGATAAAAAAACCGACACTGTTTCGAAGAAAAAAACCTACACTCATCGTTTTCCTCCACGTAAAGAATGCCTCCGGGATAGGTGCGCAAACGCATAGTCATCATAAGCACTGCGGATGGCCGCACGGCCTTTCCGGCTGAACAAAACATGAATGCCATTGCGCAATGTGCATCCGTCCGGTTCCATTCGGTCAATATAGGCCATGTTGACAATCATTCCCCGCTGAATTTTGAGAAAACGGTCATCCAACTGCTGTTCCAATTCTCCAAGAGGCATCCATACCGATAGCAGTTCTCCATCCGACAATGATATCTCCGTGCGGTGGTCGGCACTTTGCAAGCTGAGGATCTCTTCCAAATAAATGGATCGACTGCCCCGTTTGACCGTTATCAATATGGTGGGGCGATCCCGACCTTGCTGTTTTGTCAGCCGGGCAAACGCATCGCGGATTCCATTTGCTGTCACCGGTTTAACAAGATAATGCAGGGCATTTAGCGCAAAGGCGTCGACCGCATATTCCTCACTTGTCGTCACAAAGACAATCCCTGTTTCCGGTGAGATTTTCCGCAGTTCCACGGCAATGTCTACACCGTTTTCCTTAGGCATATAAATATCCAGAAAAGCAATGGAAAACGGCGGGCTTTCCCTTGCAGCTTTCAGCAGGGAATCCCCATCTGAAAAGCATTCAGGCGACCGGGTGGGATCCCACTCATGCAAGGCTTCTATAAATTTTTCCTGCTCTTGTCGGTCATCGTCACAAACAGCAATCCGCATGGTTTTCCTCCTTTCTGATATGGAAATAAGTTTTTATTTTATTAATTATATCACGTTTTCCGAATTCGTTCTCTACCACTTACGCAATCCAAATTTACCATCCACGAAATATTAGATGATTTTTAACTTATCATTTGTATAAGAAAAGAAAATTATCTCCCTCAAAAACGTTTATTTTTATCACTGTTCTTTCCTGGAAGAATCTCTGTTGCAAGAATGGGTGTCCCTTCCGGCGCGGCAATGTCGATGCCTTCTCAATCGGTATCAGGGTCTATGATTTGGTCGTGTCCACTAGCAAATCTCCCGCTAATTCTGCTCATTTCCGGTTTTCACATTAGGGACAGATATTCGTTCCGCCGATGGTTAAAACCATACTGTTCCGCCATCTCTTCCAGGGTTTTGTGAGTGATGCTGATCTGCAACGCGCTGTTTTTAGCTGGGACGCTGGAGTATCCCCCGCCCCGGCTGCTGCCGGGACGCTCCTAAAAAAGGGCGCACTACCCCTTGTATCTTGAGGGCTTAAAATTCGCCCGTTTTGGGGTTCGTCAATCTATCTATGAAACTGCCGGAAACTTCTACACATCTATGAGCGGGGAAAAGGGCGCAAAACGCAAAAAAACGGGGCCTCCGGCCTGAATAATCAGGCGGAATCCCCGCTCACACGGTTTTATTTACTCTTTTAGGTTTGGACATCCACGGTAAAACGGTTTCCCGGATTTCGCTCCAAAAAGCCCGCAAACCCGCATGAAGCCTAACAAAATGGCGTGACATCTTTTTGTCACGCCATTTTGGGTTTGTGCTACAAAAAAGATACCATACTAAAAATAAGAATTTCTGATTCAAAATAAATATTTCATTTTGATTTTTGATTTTGAATGTTCCGTTATAAATAACAAGGGTGAGATTTTAAAAATCACATGGACGTTTAAGCCTCCATTTCCTGCCTGAATGAAATCAGTTGTTTTTCCCAAACTTTTGATAGATCCAAACCACTGAAAAAATCGCCATTGCTACAGCAATTATGGGATAAACCACCATTAATACATTCGCCATCATCCGATTGGAAACAGTTCCCTGCAGCAGTTGATTCCCAGTAAGCAAAATGTTGCAGGTAATGGAATCCAGCCAATGGATTCCCAGCATACTGCAGGCAAGCGGGGCGGCAAATAAACCAAATGACAGGAACATCGCTTTCAAGGTATCCTTAACCGCCAATGAGAACAACAATACCATCCCCGCCACGCCCATCGCGGCAAGCAAGCGGGTAACATATAAAAGGACTAGATACCCTCGTATGGAAACTGCCAAAGGAAACTGCTGCAAATGCTGCATACTTTGTACCGGCGCATCCAATCCGTCCATCCCATAGAGCCTGACTATGTTAATAAGTTCGGGAAGATATACGGTCAGGAACACAAAAAGCACAATCAGAAAGGAAATACACAATTTGTACGTCACCGTGGCACCTCGACCCTTTGGGCAGGTGGTAATAAGTCTCGCCATCGAGGACGAATACTCCGAGGAAAAGGTGGCGCTGAGCCCAACTATCAGCATCAGTACAAGCAAAAAGGCATTATACTGATCTGTCCCAACAGATTGCTCCGCCGTTAACTGCCGAAAACCAAAATCATCGACAAACCACAATTCTCTCCCCTGTGTTTCCTTGTATTCTTCCATGTAACGAAGCTGGCCAAGTATGTCTTGTTCAAAAACCTTCCTGCTTTTGGTTTGAGCGCTTAACCGTATCAGTTCTTCTTCGTACTTGCTCTGGGACAGCGATCCCGATTGAAACTGCTCCCCCAATTCCCGTGTTTGTTCGTCAATGTGCGCGAACTTTTCTTGTTCTTTTTCAATAAAAGAGAGAGACGCTTCGGTTACCGGCCCTTTCAGAACCTGCACATAGCTTTTGTAATATAGATCGTCCGTGGTCAGCATGGATTTGGCTTGCGTTGCACCATAAAGCTGAAAGCCAAGGAATACCAGCAGCAAGAACAAAACTTTGTTTGCAATCAGCGCCTTATAGAGTTCATGGGAAGCAAGATGTACTTGGACATGCCGTTTTTTTCGCCTACTGGCAAAAAGGGCTGCCCCCTTGGACGCTTTGTTTTTTCCGCGGCAGAAAAGCAACATGTTTCCTGCGATGAGGCAAGCCATCAGAACGACGCACACTACAAAGAAAAGCGTAAATAGATTTACCGGAACAGAGAAAAAGTCCACGTTCAGATAGGTGCGGTAAAATTCCGGCTGGAATGTGAAATAAACGAGATTGACATACTTAAAAAAAGATAAGCTCGATGTAGAGGAAATCAAGGTATACGCTACATACTCTACCCCAACTATCCCGATGATGCCCGCACAGATCAGAACCGGGCTACGTATAACAAGACTGAACAAGAGAAGAATCAATGCAAACAAGAAAAAGAGCAGCCACTTCATCAAAAACAGCAATAGCAAATACTGCCATACATTCACAGGAAGAGCCAGCCCCATACAGGTATCCACCGATTGAATGGGACGGGAAAGGTCTCCCAAGCCGTAAATCCAAGAAGCGATTAGTACATTACTGCCAAACAGCAACCCGGTAAACATACCGCAGGATACGGCTAGCACACCGATTTTGGACGCAATAACCGGAGCGCGGCCTTGGCAGGCGGAGCGGACCAAAGAAAAAAGTCCTTTTTCCTTTTCTTGTGTGATAAGAGAGGTACAGACCATAAAAACAAGAAAAAGAATCGCAATATCTGTCCCAATGAAACCCGTAGACATATTGATCCCCAACGATTGATCAAACGGCAGCGTCAAATTTTGAAAGGACTTGAAATCCTCAGCTGTTTTCTGAATATTGCGGAAAGAAAAAGAGCCTTCGTCCGCAAAAATTGAAATTTTCGTCATGGAAGCGGCTTTTTCCTGAATTTCTTCTATGGAAGTGCGATAGCCAGCCAACGCTTGCTGCTGCTGATAATACGTCCGGTTTAGCTCATACTCGAATCCCGGTCCACGTGTAAACTGAAGATAGCTCCCTTCTTCAATCATGTTCTGATAGCGGGATAATTGCTCTGGCGTCAAGGAACCGGCAAGGTCGTTTTGCATCAAAAAAGCACCCGCCTGGTCCTCACTAACCGCCGTTAGCTGCATAATCCACTTGAGATCCTCCTCCCGTGCGGCAAGATACGCCGCACGCTCATCGGAGGTCATCCCTTTCATATAAGAAAACTGCGCGACATATTCTTCGGCCGTCACCATGGGATGCGAAACCGATTCGTTTCGTACAAGTAGAAAACCGTTGAGTAATATAAGGAGTATAAGCAAAAGCCAAATCCCCTTTTTGGCGTATACTTTTGCAAATTCCGCCCTTAAAATCCTCACGACAGCGATTCTCCCTCTTCTTCAAAATGATACAGGTAGCAATCCTCCACCGTTGGGGAGACGGATTGGTTAGGATAATCCTTGGGAGGTGTTTGGGAAAGGAGACGGACAAGTACCCGGTCGCCTTCTCTTGCCAGATTGGACACCCGGTATGCTTCCTGGAGCTCTCCTACCCGTTCAGGCGGTGCTGATACGACAAAAACATGGCCGGACAATTCCTCTGCCAAAGCCGAAGGCTCCTTTTGCGATAAGATTTCCCCTTTCTTAAGCAGGATGATCTCCTTTGCAATATACTCAATGTCTGACACCACATGGGTAGCAATCAGCACGATTTTGTCCAGCGCGATCTTTGAAATTAGGTTTCGGATGCGAATCCGCTCTTTTGGGTCAAGCCCGGCCGTCGGTTCGTCTAAAATCAGCACCTGCGGCCGGTTTAGTATTGCTTGTGCGATCAGGATACGCTGCTTCATTCCTCCAGAATATCCGCCGAGCCTGCGGTTAAGATCGCCATCTAGGTTCACAAGCTTTGCCGTCTGTAGGATCTCCTGTTTCGCCTGTTCTTTAGTCATTCCCTTTAAGGCGGCCATATAATTTAAAAAACGCCATCCTGTAAAGCTTGGGTACAGCTCCTGCTGCTGCGGCATATATCCGAGTATTTTTCGAAACCGCTTTCCCATTTTGAAAATACTTTCGCCATTAAAGCAGATTTCTCCAGAATCCAGCCGGACATTGTCGGTAATGATGTTCATTAACGTCGACTTTCCAGCACCGTTTGGGCCTAGAAGCCCGTAAACACCTGGCGTAAGCGTGAGGCTGACATGCGAAAGCGCTTTTTTCTCCCCATAGCTTTTGCTCAGGTTTTGAATCTCCAGTTTCATACATGTGTCTCCCCTTCTGGAGTGTATCAGGTTCAATTGGATTTCCACGCCTCTAGCTGCGCGTTGGCCGCTGACACGACTTCCTCGATTCCCGCCGCCTTCAGTTCTTCATTGAGCTTCTGTAAGGTTCCATCCACGTCCTCACAGGTTCCCGTCCATAGTCCGGCATATTCCACCTTTGCCAGCACGGCATCCATTGCGTCGATTTTGTCCTGTACCGAACTTGGATCAAAATAAAAGCCTTCCAGGCAGGAATCCTTTGTATTCGCATTCTGGTTTGCATACGCGGACGCTTTGGCCTGCGGCTCTTCCATGTTAATAAAATTCTTGGGAAGGGTCAGAAAGCAATTGGAAATGGGGCTCATATAATAGCGGGGACTGTAGAAAAGGCTCTGGTCATCGTCCTCCATTTCGCTTTCTTTGAGCTCGACCGCATATCCGTCCTGGACTTCATAATTGCGCCCTTCCACTCCGTGGAACAGCAGGTTGGCGATTTCTTCATCCGTGTAGGCGAGGTACAGCATCTCAAACGCTTCGTCGGCCTGCTCGGATCGTGCACTGATGCAGTTGGCCTGCATGGCTCCGCTGATTCTCGAAAAATGGCTGGTCTGTATGTTCCAGATAGGGAATGGTTCACAATTTTCATAAACCGGCCCTTCATCCTCCATGGCGATGATGTTGCGATAACTGCGGTTTTCCTCCAATACGGGAAGTTCCTCTCGATATTTGTTAGCGGTGGCGAAAATGAAGACATTGTCCCCGTTGCATTCATAAGCGTCGGACATTAGGCCAGTCTTCGCCATATTTACGCCAGCTTGTAAATACCCCAGTTCCTTATACCGGCGGATGGTACGAAAGAGCTTCTGTACGTATTCTTCTTCATAAATGTTGCAAAATGAGGTCGCCTCTCCCTCAATCGGGCAGCCAACCGCCGTGGTCACATATTCGTACGGCAGAGCCTCTACATTCCATGCTGTACTGCATAAATACGGGGTAATGCGTCCGCCTTCTCCCTCGTACACACGTTTGAGTATGTCTTCGAGCTCCCATAAATCCTTTTGTAAGTCTTCTGGAGTCACGCCGTATTTTTCTGCCATTGCCTTGTTGACCTCCAGATAACGGAAACTTCCAAGCAGATAATTGGACACTCCATATACCTGGTTTTCATAGGAGTTCTTTCTCCAGATTCGCGGATCAATTGCCTCGTAGAGCTCTTTTCCCTTTTCGGTTTGCAAATAGTCGTCAAGTGGCAACGATAGTTTGTTTTTCACAAAGTAATCGGTGACGCGGATGTACTTGTTGGATTCCGGCTGGCCCCGGGTGACGTCTGTCATAAAAAGGTCAGCCTGCTTGCCCGACTCAATCCACTGCCTTACAAAATTTTGGTAGGCACTATCGAATTCGTCTTCGCTTACCTGGGAATAAATCGCACCACTATTGACCAATACGCCTTGGACCGCAAAATCATATCCTCTTTGTTCCAGAAGCTCATTAAGCCGCATAAACACAGCCGGGTCGTTTCCCAACGCGTTATCATTGAGCAGCCACACCAGCTTTTTCTTACCTGGATACAATGTTTCAAAGTCCGCGGGGAGATAGGTTACGCTGCTGTCCAGGGAAGATTCGGTGAACCGAATCTGACTTTCGCCGGATACTCCCTCCGGCCTCTTTTCGCAGCCGGACAGGAATAAAAGCGTCAAGATCAAAAGGGCAGATAGCAAACGGCTTATTTGTTTCATACTTCTCACCTTTTCTCTTTGAATCACAGCAGGAACAGACGAACAAAAAACAGGAAGGGGGATGAAAGGGAGAACCGGAAACACTAGTTAATTATTCAATTACTTAAGTAGGCAGATAGGAGCTTTGACCTTATTACTACATGTTCGAATTAAGATCCAAATAGTATTGGCCGTGATTAGCCTCATGGTAAGAAGCAGCATAATAGAAACTTCTTCCAGCCGGATTGCCTACCATAGTACTAATCGTACCTCCATCTGATTTCTCCATGTAGTTCATCCGGGAATAGGTATATCCATCGTCGTCATGGTAGTCTCCTCGGACTTGCACATAAACATGAAGGCCTGCAACGGAGGAAGACGCTGTTGGTTCAAATGGAGAAAACGTCAGACTACCCGTAAGCGGCCCGTCGGATCTGGTTACAGCGCTTGCAGACAAGGCGAATAAGGCCATCGACAGAACTAAAACGAAAGACAGGCATACACACAACTTTTTCTTCATCCTGTATTTCACCCTTCCTTTTTTCTCCGTTTCCCCCATCACCGTCTATTGAAATAAGGTACAAGCCGGGTTCTTGCGGTAATAGTCCTCCTTGGATATAATACCTCGGAATTGGTGGCTTTCCCGGTACTCTTTGTCCTTGCTCTCGGTCTCTGATCTTAAATCAAAGCGGAGAATCTCATCGTCAATGGTAAACAAAATCTGATCGCCCACCTCCTGCTTGGGTGTGATATACCGCCCTTCGGAAACCGGAAAATCAACTTCGGCAATCTCCCCGGTTTTGGGATCGTAGTAGCAGGTAAGAAGATGAAAATATCCGTTTTCTCCTGGGATTTCTTTCTCGAAAAACACTTTTCCATCTAAGCTTCGGTATCCCGAGCACCCTTCTGGCAGCCAGGCTGCCACGGTCTTTTCATCGGTATTCAAATTAATTGCGTACAATGGGATTTCTCCCTCCTGCTCCCGGCCGGGATAATATAAGATATCCTCCACCATAATCGCAAGACTAAACACACGGGTATCCATGGTTTCCTCCACTATCCGCGTCTCCCCGGTGGCAAGATCGTATCCATACAGCGTTGAAAACGCACCGTCCTCCTGGAAATCCGTGAAAAAATAGTACACGGTATCTTCCCAAATTCCACAGATAGCGCCTTGTATATCCGTTTTCTGAATAGGAACCGTCAAGTCCCGGTAGTTGCCGTTTTCCAGATCAAAGCAGGCGAGAGACAGCTTGTTGGCCACCTGCTGGGGATGCATCTCCACCTCCCCGCTGGGGTAGGTAACCTCCGCATCCTCCATGACCGACACGGAGTTGAGAAAATAAAAGCAGTTGTCCCGGTAAAGCCCGGGTGATATGAGAGAAAGGGTTCCGTCAAATTCTCCGAGCACCTGCCGTTCACTCCCGTCTTCCTTGGCCCGAATCGCCTGAGTGCGCATCCCGGTGCCGTTCATATTACTCAAAAAGTAATAAAGATTTCCGTTATAGGAAGCGAGATACTTGGCATTTAAAAACGCATCACATTCCTCCGGCATAGGATTAAGAGGGTCAGCGGGCCGCTTCGTATGGGTACAGTTGGGCTTCGTGCACAGGTAAACGGCTTCCTTCGCTTGAAAGTCGTAAAACAGAACCTGACCGGACGACTGTGGAAAAGGCTCGTGATAAATCCCCTTCTCACTGACGGCGCCATACGCTAAATCGTTATAGGCCCATACCTGCTCCTCCGTTTGGGAGACGGAACGGGTCAGCACCCAGATACCGATGCCAACTACGCAAAGGAGCGCTATCGCTAGAATTCCAATCAAAACCTTTTTTCTGTTGCTCAAATCTCTCCCTCCTTTTCTCTCTTTAGGTATAGAATACCATATCGTGAATATAATTCATAACAAAAAACAGACAAAAATGTTTAAAAAAATGGTTATTTTTGTGAAATCTTGTATGGCTTTTCCGATTTTTCTAAAATAGTACTCGTTTTTGATTTCAGATGTTCCATCGTTACAAACTAAAATGAAATTGATATATCGTTTTTGCATGCTAAAACGTTCTTTTGCATTTTTCAGAAAAATATCCTTCGCAAAAATCTTATATAACTCCAAAATCCCAAATACGAAAAAACACACCTCACAAAGTGAGGTGCGCGTCTTAGATGCGGCGGCTCGTCGCTAGGTTTGTGCTACCCAAAAAAGATACCTGCAATAAACGCGAGTGCTGCAAACAAGCTGAAAAAACAGAAAAAAGCTGCAGCGCGTCTTGTTCATTGAACCGACTCTTTTCAGTAGATTTTAAGAACTCCGCTGACATATTTTTATTACTCTGGACTCCCGAACTGCTCAACTTTGGAATCAATGGCATCAAGGAGCGAGATAAGCTATGAAAAGTCAATCTTTTATAGTTCCATATAATAGTCCATCAATACATAATAGTGATATTTTTAATTCTCACGAAACCTTGCTCTATTCTCAAAGTGTTACAGTAGGACATGAAGCGGATGGTACAAAACAAATTGGAATTTCCGCATCGTGGAAATTCAACGGAAATTATAGCGGTGTAGTTATTAACACGATTACTGCATCAGATACCGTTACACTTGATCCTATATCTGTTACGCCGCCTACTGATGATCCACCTGTGATTTCTGATGTAAGTATCACTCCCTGGCAGGTATTTGGAAATACTCTGGATATTAGAATCAATGCTACCGATGCTTCTGGAAATATTGGCGTGGTGCATGTTGATTATAATTTATCAGATTCAAATGGGCAACAAACTTCATGGGGACGATATAATTCCTATTTTGGCGGCGGGAATAGCATTCAAATGAGTGAAGCTTGCGACTTCGGAAGTCGAGTCGGTAGAGGACAAGGTGTTTGGATTCGAGTTCATGCTTGGGACACTTCAGGTCAATCTTCTGGAAATGTTGATAATGGGCCATATCTACGAAATAATTACCCCTCTCCCCCTTCATCTGTTATTGTAACTTCCAATGGCTCTATCACAAATCATCAATCGGGGAGTACGGTTCAAATTCAATGGGATAGCGCAGTAATTCATTATTTCTGTAGAGAGGATCCGGTATCTGGATACGATGTCCAATATCGAGTTGATGATGGTAATTGGGTTCCTCTTTTCACAGATCACAAAAAAACTTATTGTTCCCATGTCCCAAGTCAGTTTATTTCGGGCAAAACATTAACATACCGAATTCGTTCTAAAAATACTGCATTCGGTGAAAATTTAGCTTCTGATTGGGTTGAAAGTAATTCTCTTTCTCTTGGAAATGGGACAAAAATAAAGATAGATGGTACATGGACAAATGGCATTGTGTTTGTCAAACAGAATGGACAATGGAGGCAAGGAAGAAATGTGTATGTAAAACAAAATGGTGTGTGGAAATTAGGCAGGGGGTAATCCTCGGAAGTTGTTTGAAGTAATCGCCGAACTTGTCTAGGGGACGGCGGTTACTTCTTTTTTGTTACCTGAATTACTAGCGTAACAATACTGGTAATTGTAAGATTTCGGCAAAGATAATAATCACAAAGACTAAACATACATACACTTTTCTTGTCTTGTCTTGCAGAAGAAAAGAATTAAGGCAATAAAGATATTCAAAGCAACATAAAAAAATAATGAATTTGTATTTAATATATTTGACCACCCACTATTAACAAACACTTTATAAATATCAGTTATTCCAAACAAGCAAACAGATTCTGTTTTTGGTGCAATTGATTTAATACATGAAACAAAAATAATAACGCAAAATGAAAGTAAAAAGTATTTTTTTATTTCTCTACTGTAATGAGCAATTATAGTAAATATCAAAACACTGTTTATTGAAATCACAAGATCAACAGCTAATACTAACCACAAAAACTGCCCAATCGAACAATTAACAGTAGTTTCAGACAACATATTTATACTTTGAACTGACGAATCAAAAGTAAATGAAATCTTGTCTAGTCCACTACACAAAAAGTCTAATAAAAAGTTTGTTATTACTAATACAATTGAAAACAAAAGCAAAACTGTATTTTCCATTACATAATATTTTTTTCTTTTAAATGATATATTTACAATTTTGTAAATCCCGTATTCGCTATTAGCAGAAATTAATATTGCTATTAACACAAGCATTACTATTGGGATGTAAAAAAAATGTTGCAATTGCAAAAAACATTGATATTGAGCTTGATGAATCACATTCGGGGTGTCTAGAGATTTAAACCCATTTATATTCGCGTAAAAATCATTTGGCAACGTTGGCAGTCTAAGTCCTTCGCCAGTAAGTGCAAAATCAATATACCCCTTAACATTATTTGCATTATTTAAATATTGAATGTACAATGTGATTGCTTGTTCATAGTTATGATATTCTATTGAATCTTTATCAAAATTATTTATAACATATTCTTGTTTATCATTTATATAATTTTCTTTTTCCTTCAGTGTCAAATCATATGTTTCTCTAATCAAGCTGTCAAAAATGTCATCCGTATAATTGCTCACGCTAGAATTAATTATACACATTTTCAGCAGAACAAATACAACTATGACTACAAATACTAATATGCCATTTTTTTTTAAAACATGATTCAAATATTGTGAAATCATCTTGTTCACCTACCAGTAACTATGGGTTTTGAGACATAATATGCAGCAACAAAAAGCACAAGAGAGAGCAAGAATAATACAACCAAATATACATATAATCCATGAACTGGAGTTCCAAACAAATTTATATAATCGTTAATTGATACAATATTTTTTATATTATTTGTAACAAACATTACTGGAGAGCCTACAGAAAAATTATTCATTGCCGTTATTATTGTACTATTGTGGTTTTGCACTTGAATATTGACAAACTCGTTAATTATAATAGGCGTACACACAACTACTGCACTTATTATTAATGATATTATGTTCTTTTTTGTGAATAATGAAATCAATAGAATCACACACGAAAAAAGAATAAAATAAATCAATTTGCCTCCGACTAGAATCAATACATATTGTAATACAGTAAGGTCATAAACACTCCCCTCCATGCCTTCTAAGATTTGTATTGGTTTATTAAATATTTCAAAACTTATATTATAATTCAACATATTTAAAATAAAAATAGTTGTATATATAAAAAACGATAAGACTACTAGTAACAAATATTGTATATTACAATTTAGAACATATTTTTCAATCCCTATAGTGGTAGTTGCAATAAATTTTAGCGAACCAGAATATACGCCAAATCCAGTAATAAGTACAACTAATAATAAGAATAAATTGTTATTATATATATTGCTAAATTGATTTACTGCTATTGCCAACTGTACATCTTGACTATCATACTCAAGGAGTTTTGAAAGTTGTTCTTTTATAATGAGTGCTTCTTTGTATTCGTATCCATTTTTATTAGAGATTCTTTTTAATTGTCTATCTATAAGCTCAATATTGTTCTGAGTATTTTCTTTTAGATTTTTTTGATTCAACATTGAAGAAAATAAATTATTAAGCATTGCATTATCAGTATAGACATATTTGGTGAATCTCCCAGGCATATTTAACTTTTTTTGAATCAAATCCACATTACTTTGATTAAATTTAGATTCTACATAGTCAAATTTATTTTCTTGATCATTTGTATCTGTCATATTGTGAATATCCATGATTTCCTGATTAGATTCGTCAAAATCAACTTGTAATGTTTCAAAAAAATTGCCCGAATCGTTTTTTGTATTATTAAAATAGAATTTCGTTTCATTATAAAGATTGAAACAGCAATCATTCGAATTATTTATTACACAAACATTTAATACAGTTAATATTAAAATTAGGATAGCAAATATCCCAACGTTGTTTTTTACTAACAATTTAATAAGTTTTATATTCAAAAACTACACCTTCTTATTAGATGTATAATAAAAATAAGCGTCATTAAGACTTTCTTGACACCTTATAGAATTAGCACTAGGTTGTTTAACAGAAATCATTCTTGCTTCACTATCATCAAAATATATATCTTCATCTTTAAAACTATTTAGTTCGTCATTAGGTATATGCCAAACAGCCCCAGAAATTGGTTTAATAAGATCGTTTTGGTTGCCTTGTACTATTATTTTGCCCTTATTCATAATAGTAATTGTATCGGAAATTTTATCAATATCCGATACAATATGAGTAGATATAATAATAATAGAATTCATTTTCAATTTATAAATTATTCTTTTAAACTGCTCCCTTTCCTTCGGATCAAGTCCTACACTTGGTTCGTCAAATATAATTATCTTAGGCGTATTCATTAATGCTTGAGCAATTCCAAGACGCTGACGCATTCCACCTGAAAATGATTTAATTTTCTTATTACATTCATCTGATAAATTCACCAAGTCTAATGTTCGGGATATTTCTGTCTCAATGCGTTCCTTGTCCATGCCCTTTAATATACCAACAAATTTCAGGTATTCTTTCGCGGTATAATTAGGATAAACCGGATTATTTTGGAACAACACTGATAAATCTTTCCGATATTTTTCTTCGAGTTTAATTATGGGTGTATTATCGTAATAGACTTCTCCATTTTGACATTTAATTGTATTACAAATAATATTCATCAATGTAGTTTTTCCGGCACCATTAGGCCCTAAGATGCTATTAATTCCTGTATCAAATGTACAGCTTATATTATCAAGCACTTTCTTTTTCCCATAATACTTGCTTATGTTATTAATAGATATCATTACAACCACCTATTCGTATAAAATTTTTATTGATTCTTCATTTTGAATATTATAAATATATTCGTTGCGCTCTTTATAATCGTCAGAATATGTTGAATAGTATATATACTTTCCGTCAAGCAAATTAATACAGTCAGAATTTGTTTCAGAAATTTCGGTAATATTTTTTTCAGGATCGTTTAAATCAATTTTACAGAATTTGTTATTATCTTCATTAATAAAATAGAAGTCATTATTATTAATTAAATAAAAAAACGTATTTACGCCTTCTATTTTTTTAATCTCATTCGGCGAACTCCAATTTAATTGAAACACATCCCAAGATCCTTGTTCTCTTACTTTGCTCAAAAATATATTCGATTCATTTTTAACATTCAATTGTACAGGCATAAAGTTCAACTCAATCGATTCTGGTTCATCGTTAATGTTAGATAAATTTCTTCTATATAAATTGTAATCATTTTCTATAATATAATACAAATAATTATCTAATATTCCATAAGAAAGAACCTGGTTATCAGAGATTATTTGCAGTTCTTTTGTATTTATATTATATCTTGTTAATTGCATATTTTGTAACATATATATATAATTATCATAAAACAGAATCTTATCTAAAAAAGTGTTATTTTCCGCTTTATAAAACTCTCTTTCATTTTTACCTGACAAATCAGAACAATAAATTTCGGAGCCCCCATAACTGTTATAAAACAGTTTGTCTCCACATATATTTAAATTCATATAAGTACCATCTTTTAACTTTATAACTTTGTTGTCGCTTGTATCATATTCATAAATACCATAACTGTTTCTCAAATATATAAAATCATTTTTCATTGTTGCCATGCCATTGCCCATAGTAATATTTTCTGTAGTATTTCCGAATTCACCCTCAAATGTTATATGTTGATTATTGCAACTTGTTAATATTAATATTAAGATAAGCATTAAACTTATTATTTTATAGTTTTGTGTTTTCATTTTACTTTCCCCTTGTTTTCAACGAAAGCGTGGGAGTATCCCACGCTTTCGTTGTTTAATTTGCTTCTAAGACTTGACTATTAATAATACGCTTTTGTCCCAGATCCCCACTCTCCGCATAAACTGCTTACATAAGTATACCCTCCCAGTTCATAAGAAGGAGTGAAACTTGCACAATTCACATTGCATTCCAATTGGTTAATCTGTCTGTTGGTTACAGAATTGAACCCAGGATGGGAACCTCCGTTTGTATCATAGGCGTTTGTAGATACGTACATTTTCCCTGGATGCGCACAATACAACCACGAGGAAGCAGTAGGTCCGCTTTGCCATTGAGACTTTGCTTGAACCCATGCTTTTACAGAACCACCTTTTGAATAGCCTTCCTCCACCTGATTTCCTCGGTTAACACCTGGAGTTCCTCCATCTGGTGTTACAGCAGCCGAGACGCTTAGGGACATAGTGGCACATGCTGTCAATGCCATAATCGCAGAAATGATTCTTTTTGTTTTCTTCATTTCAAAATCCCTCCTTTGTTTTTTATTATAAGTTTGTTTTCGCGCGCATAAAACAACTTATAGCTAAAATGTACATATTTTTTGCTATGTAGTAAATAAATTTATTAATACATTTTCTTTTATTTTATTAGAATAGTTTCATTTATGTAATTTATTTACAATAAAAAGAGATTGGTATTCACATTAGACCAGAATTACAAATTCTTAACTTAGCCAATTACACCACTTAAGCCTTACAGTTAGATCCTTACAGAAAAACGGGATTACGATTTAACACAACCGGACTTTCAAACAAATAACAACAACAAACATCAAAAAAGAGAGTAGCAACAAAGCTACTCTCTTTTTTGAAATAAGCAAATTATTATGCTATAATGCTTGCCGTAATGGTGGGCTTCAATTTATCTGTTATTAGAAAGGAGTTAAAATGACAGGAAGTTTAGCAAAGAAAAATGGTAAATATCACGTTGTCTTATCTTATAAAGATGAAGACATGGTAAGAAGACAAAAATGGATTTCAACTGGATTAGATATTAAAAACAACAAGAGAAAGGCAGAAGAATTTTTAAAAGAAATTTTGCGTGAGTATGAAGATAAGAACATTAAATTATGTAAAACAATTTTATTCTGTGACTTTATTTTAGAATGGTTGGAAGTAATTAAATCTAACATTTGTGCAAACACCTATGAAAACTATCGAATGGTAATCAATACGCATATCGTACCTTATTTTCGTAATAATGGAATCAAACTACAGGATTTGCAGCCTAATCACTTGCAAAAATACTATAATTATAAAATAGAATGTGGCCTTTCGCCAAACACTATATATAAGCATCATGCCAATATTCATAAATGTCTCAAATATGCTTTAACCCTAAATTTGATTGCATATAATCCTGCTGATCGTGTACAATTGCCCAAGAAGAAAAAATATATTGCAAAATATTTGAACAACGAACAGTTGAAAAAGCTATTTCAACTTGTAAAAGGATCGCCTATTGAATCGGCAGTCTATTTAACTGCAAATTTGGGATTAAGACGTAGTGAAGTATTAGGTCTCCAATGGGATGCAGTTGACTTTGAAAAGAAAGCAATTACAATAAAACGAACTGCTATAAACGTCAAAGGAGCTGTTTTGTATCAAGATAATGTAAAAACAGCTTCGAGTTATAGGACATTACCACTTACACCAACTATTTTAGGTTATTTAAAAAAGCTTTTAAAAGAGCAGAAGGAACACAGATTGTTATTGGGTTCAGAATATAACGAGAATTCAAAGATATGTAAATTCGAAAACGGAGACCCGTTAAAACCAGATTTTGTTTCGCATACCTTTAAAAGAATTATGGAACAAAACGATTTACCGGTTATTCGATTTCATGACTTGCGACATAGTTGTGCTAGTTTATTATTTGAACTGGGATTCGATTTAAAAGACATTCAGGAGTGGTTAGGTCATTCGGATATTTATACAACCGGAAATATCTATTTACACACACAATTCAAATCAAAAGTTGACATGGCAAGTAAAATCTCAGAACGCTTGGCATAGTTGTTGGATGTTTGTTAGATGTACGGGACATAATCAAAGTTGTATCAATGAAAAAAGCCACCCCGTTAGCCAAAAAAATGGCTTGTAGAGCAGCTTTTTTATGGGTTTGTGCTACAAAAAAGATAAAGGTTCTTGACAAGGGCATAATACGACAACTGAAAACACAGGGGCCAACCTACAACAAAACGCCGCCATTGGAGACAATGGACGGCGTTTTGTCGTGTAAGGCGAGACGTGACCTAATGTTGACTACCCCCCGCTCACTTCTGGACATTTTGTCCAGAGGTCATCAACATGGCTCCTGTGGGTATATATCCCCCGTCGCCGCATTACAAAAAGTACAGGCAGGGGCGTCTGTCAAGGGCGCGAAAGCGCCGCCGCTTGCGGCGGTTTACCCTTGACGGGCGGCCCTGCCTGTGCTATCCACCAGGACGCGGCGGGGGATATATCCTCCAGAGCCGCCCCCTTTTCCATGATTGGAAAATGGCGGGGGATAAGGTTGAATCTGTAAATTAAAAAATCGGAGTGTTTAGAACCGAAACACACATGAAACCTGAGGCTGACCTGTTAGCTTTTAGTCCTAAAAAAGCCGCTTGTTTCAAGGCTTTGCGGGCCCAGTTTGGCGGGGGATGGTATCTTTCTATGACTTGCCCCTGTTTTGGACTTCAAAGCGTAACATTTAAGGCCGGAGCGTAGATAATTAGGCCCCTGGCAACCCACTTGTTTTAAGCCTTTGCGGGGCCTGTTTCGGGGGAGGTGGTATCTTTCTATGTCCCGCCCCAGTTCTGTCTTGATACTGTTCACTCTTATGAATACTTGCGACGGAGAAAAAGACCCTCTATGCCGAGGATCACGCGGCCCAGCGGGATATGCGGGAGGCTCTGGCCGTCAAGACGAACATCGACCATCTGCTGGGGATCACGGCTCCCGGCAGGGATAAGGAGCAGGCGCGATAGCGCCGGGGACACAGCCATCACTTCTGGACAAAATGTCCAGAAGTGGCGGGTTTGGGGAGCAATCCCAACAAGCATTTTTGCGGCCCCGGCGGGGCCGCAAAAATAGCAAGCGTTATACGCTTGCCCTGCTTGCCGTTTAGCGGTAAGGCTTAAACAGTGCAGAATCGGGCAAGTAGATTAGACCTTACCAATATGCTATAATATACAATTGGGTAACAATTTGCAAGAATCATTTTTTGCGGTTTGTTATAATGGAACCAGAATAGGAGTATTTCAATGAAAAGTCATGGAAATATTTATTTGGATAAAGAGCTTAATATTGAGGCTTTTGAGGTTAAGGGCTATGCTGATGTATTTCCTACCCATTCGCATGAATACTATGAGTTTGGGTATCTCATATCTGAGGGTGTACGCGATGTTGTCTACATGGGGAATAATTTTCCCTTTAGTAAAGGTGAAATGGCTATGTTCAACCCCAATGAGTTTCATGGTTGCAGGGGGGAGTCCGACATGGATTTTTTGAGCATACATATTCCTTTACTAGTGATACAAAAAGTTTTTGAAAAAGAAATATACCCGCTATTTTCTCCTTGTATTGCAACTGATAGTGCTGTAATCGACCATTTTCTTAATCTGCATAGGTTAATTATAGAGAGAGGGCCATTGTTTGAACGAGAGGAAAAATTATACTTCTTTCTTGATGTGATAATACATCGGTACAGCTCTGCGGATATGTACACAATGACTGGTAGTAATGAACACAAAATAGAACAGATATGTGATTATTTAGACGCTAACTATGCTAAAAACTTGTGTCTTGATGATTTGAGCAGACTATTTGGTTACAGTAAATTTTATTTATTACGAGAGTTCACAAAATATCGCGGCATTTCTCCATATAGCTACCTTGAAAATGTACGGATTAATAAAGCTAAAAAACTCCTTGAGGCTGGAGTATCAATAGCTGACATATCACTTGAAACAGGGTTTAGCCACCAAAGCCATTTTACAAATGCGTTTAAGAAATACATGGGCATAACCCCTAAACAATATGCAACAACATACAAGTAACTTCGGCCAACTGGCATGAATTAATTAGAATTGAGCGAATTAGGAAAGGAGAACACAGTAATGAAAGATTTTTTCGAGGCATTAACAAGCGAGAGTAAAAACACAGCATTACCTGACGAGTTTAATTATTTTGGAAAACTTATCGGTAGTTGGGCAATAAACTATATTGAGGGTAACAATTCCCTTGCAATTAAAGGTGAATGGCATTTCTCATGGGTTCTTGAAGGAATGGCTATTCAAGATGTTATTATTTTGCCTGATTATGAATATGGGACATCGTTGCGTATCTATAATCCTGACACACACGCATGGGATGTAGCTTATGGTTATACTGGAAAAATAATACGACTTGAGGCAAAAAAACAAGATGACATGATAATGCTCACCTTCGTCAATGATGAAAGAAGAAAGTGGGTTTTTACTAGTATAGAGGATAATCGCTTTCATTGGGAAAACATTACTGTAAAAGATGATGGCGAATGGTATATAAATGCAGAAATATATGCTGAACGTATCATATAACCACAGTTCACAATGTAACAAATACCAGTTTGTCGAGTAATAATCTGGCACTGGCTACTTCTGGACATTTTATCCAGAAGTGACAATAGAGCAACAAGCGGAAAGGAGGGCTACACTATGAACGCGGAGCAGAGGGTTTTAATTATAGATAGTGATTTAAAAAACTGCAAAGCCATCAAATACGCTTTAACCGAATACGGCATCGGCGCTTATTACACCCTGTCCGTGGTAGACGGTATCGAGCGCCTAAATCGTCACAACTATGAGCTTGTGATCCTGGACATCTCCCTATCGGAAACGGACGGGCTCCAACTGCTCCGCTTCATGCGGCAAATGAGGAATATGCCGATCCTGGTGCTGTCCTCTCAGGGTGGCATGGAACACCGGGCGCGGGCCTATGAAATGGGCGCGGATGATTTCATACAAAAGCCTTTGGAACTCCAGGAGTGTCTGCTCCGGGCCCAGGCCCTGCTCCGGCGCTATAACGCCACAGCCCCACCCCTGCCCGGCCAGCGGTGCTACACTATCGTCACGTTTGAAAACCTGTTGATCGATCCCCTGACCCGCCGGGTGGTCTATTATGGGCGGGAATTGGACTTGCCCCGTCGGGAGTTTGATCTGCTGTATGTGCTGTCCTCTCAGGCTGGGCGGGTACTGACGCATGAACAATTACGTTACTACGTATGGGGCGATGATTTTTCTGGTAACGAAACCAACGCTATCCCCATCAGCGTGAGCCGCCTGAGGCAAAAGCTGGACGGCGGGGAGTGCATTGAAAATGTCCGGGGCGCGGGCTATCGCTTCATAGACCCCAAACGCAAAAAAGAATAGAAAGCATCTATTAGCGGTATTGTTACATCGTCATCACTTCTGGACAAAATATCCAGAAGTTCCGGTGATTGAAAGTTTATAAAATATTTATTATTGGGGGTTTCACTTTTGGCCCCAAAGTGCGGTTGATTGATAGAAGGATATTTTTTCTCTCCTGACGCAGAGCGGGCGACTTCTGGACATTTTGTCCAGAGGTCGTCCGTTTCCCTTTGCGGCGGCATCCTTGTTGAAAGGGGCTGGCAGAGGTATCATATAGTTGTAGGTAGGCTCCTGTTCCAACGGAAAGGGAGCAAATAATGGATAACAGAATAGACGCGATTTACGGCAGACAATCCATTGACAAAAAGGACAGTATCAGCATTGAAAGCCAGTTTGAGTTTTGCCGATACGAATTAAAAGGCGGTGAGGGTAAGGAATATAAAGACAAGGGCTATTCCGGCAAGAACATTGACCGTCCCGACTTCCAGCGGCTTTTGGGGGATATTAAGGCGGGGCTGATTAAGCGGGTAGTCGTTTATAAGCTGGACAGGATCAGCCGCTCCATAGTGGACTTTGTAAAGCTCATGGAAATATTTAAACAGTACAATGTGGAGTTTGTCTCCTGCACGGAAAAGTTTGATACCTCAACCCCGATGGGCCGGGCGATGCTTAACATCTGTATTGTGTTCGCACAACTGGAACGCGAAAGCATCCAAATGCGTGTGACGGACGCTTTCTATTCCCGGTGTGCCAAAGGCTACTATATGCGGGGCCGGGCGGCTTACGGTTTTGATCTGGAGCCCATCGTCATGGACGGGATCAAAACAAAAAAGCTGGTGGAAAACGCGGAGATGGATTACGTCGAGATGATGTTTGAAATGTACGGGGAGCCGGAAACCTCATACGGCGATATTACCCGGTACTTCACCACACAGGATATTCTGGTATATGGAAAAACTCTAAAGCGCGGATTTTTGGGCCAGCTTTTACGGAACCCGGTTTACGTCCAGGCCGATATGGATATTTACGAATACTTCAAGGCCCAGGGCGTGAAAATCGAAAGCCCGCCGGAACTGTTCACGGGTGATTATAGCTGTTATCTGTATCAGGGCCGGGAGGGTGAGGAGCCGATCCTCGTCATAGCGCCCCACAAGGGCCGTATTCCATCGGCGCTCTGGCTGGCCGTCCAGCACAAGCTGTCACAAAACACCACGTTTCAAAATGGCCGCAAATGCCATAATACATGGCTGGCCGGGAAAATCAAATGCGGCTGTTGCGGATATGCCCTCACGAGCCAGAACGCGGCTAACGGCGTTACATACCTGCATTGTAAACAACGCTCGGAAAATAAAGGCTGTCAAGGTGCGGGTACTCTGACAAAGCAAGTGCTTGAACAAGCCGTGTATGCGGAAATGGTTAAGAAAATGCGGGTGTTCCAAACTCTGAAAGGCGGCAAAACAGAAAGCTATAATCCGAAACTGACCGCCGCCCGCGCCGCGCTTGCTAAAACGGAAAGCGAGATTGAAAAACTGCTTGATACGCTTTCCGGCGCAAACCCCACCTTGCTACAATATGCAAACAGCCGGATCGAGGAATTGGACGGGCAACGGCAAGTCCAGGCAAAACTGGTGGCCGACCTTACCGCTAATTCCGTTTCGTCCTCTCAGGTTGAAAGCATATCCGGCTATCTGCGGGACTGGGAGTCTGTTGACTTTGACGACAAGCGCCGGGTGCTTGACACTCTTGTTTCACAAGTGCGGGCCACGAGTGAGCAAGTCGTGATACATTGGAAACTCTGATTTTTTCTCACTTTGCATTATACCATTGTCAAATACCTGTACCCGATCAAAAATGAGAATTCTGGGTTCAGAATAGAACCGTTTTACTTTTTGCATAGTGATTTTTTGAGTTTTACTTCCTGGTGTCCCATTTTGGTAAAAGAGGGAAAGCCCTGAAAAATGGCTTAAATGCTGGATTTATGAAATGAAAAAAGAGGTCAAATTTGGATTATCTCATTTTTGAGTTCCAAATTTCGACCTCTGTTCACATGGTGCGGATAACAGGACTTGAACCTGCATGAGCTTGCGCTCATTAGAACCTGAATCTAACGCGTCTGCCAATTCCGCCATATCCGCCTATTTATTTTCCGCCTCGGAATTTCGAGTGCCTGATTATTATATCGTAGCAGCATATACTTGTCAACCCCTAATTCGAAAAAATTATCCAGTTTTTTATCTTTGGATTCTTTCCCTTTGCAGTACCGACGGGGTTTTGCTGTAGCCGTTCCTGCCCAGAAGGGAGGCGCGCACCAAGGCCCCTCTTCCATATCTTGCGCGCAGCCGGTCGGCGTCGCCTGCAAGCCGCTCGAGCCGTTCTTCCCGGGCGGTCTCTTGAAAAAAGGAAAGCTGCCAGACGGTACCATCTTCCACCAGATCGTAGCCCCGCACTCCAACTGAACGCACCGTTCGCCCTCTTTCCCAGCGCCAGTGCCGGGAAAAAAGACGCATGGCCGCACGGGCCAGCTCCAGTGCGTTGCGGGTAGGCGCCGTAAGCTTTGCCTGGTGCCCTACGGTGGTCAGCATATCGTCCCGGATGTCCACCGCGATGGCGCCGGCCAGCAAACCCTGCTCCCGCAGGCGGCGGGAAACGTTCTCACAAAGGAGCAGGAACATGGAAAAGACCGCCTGGTCGTCGGCCAAGTCCGCGCTTTCAGTCATGGAGTTGCCCACCGACTTGACCGGCTCCTCCTCCCCTTCTCTTCGCACCGGCGACGCATCCCATCCGTTGGCCGTCTGCCAGAGCCGGCCGCCGCACTTGCCTAGCAGCCTTTTTAAGGAGTCGAGAGAAGCGTTCGCCAGGTCCCCCAAGGTAAAGATCCCGGCGCCGGCCAGCCGTTTGGCGGTGGCAGGGCCGATCCCGATCATCTGCGAACAGGAAAGCGGCCAGACCTTCTCTTTGAAATCCGCCC
This sequence comes from Solibaculum intestinale, assembly GCF_040096205.1. NCBI lineage: Bacteria > Bacillati > Bacillota > Clostridia > Eubacteriales > Oscillospiraceae > Solibaculum > Solibaculum intestinale. The sequence goes on from NZ_JBBMFD010000023.1 coordinate 37,370, forward strand.
TTTCAATTACCGTCAGGCCGTCCGGCTTCTTTAAATCGCTGCCAAGCTTGGCAAAGGGCTTATTGAAGCTGACCCCCACCGAAATGGTCAGCCCTGTCTCCTCGCGTACACGCCGGCGCAGCTTTTCCCCGATTTCTTTGCCTGTGCCAAACAAGCGGCGGCTGCCGGTCACGTCCAGCCAGGCCTCATCCATCCCGAAAGGCTCCACCTGATCGGTATATTCCCCGTAGATGCCCTGCACCAGCCTGGAAAAGTAGATGTACCGCTCATAATGGGGCTCGCATATGACTAAGTGGGGACACTGGCGTTTGGCCTGCCATATCGTCTGGGCGGTCCTGATGCCGTACTTCTTCGCTTCCTCGCTTTTCGCCAGCACAATGCCGTGCCGGTCCTCCACGCTGCCACAGACCGCCACCGCCCTGCCCCGCAGCTCGGGATAGTCCCGGCTCTCCACCGAATAGAAGAAATTATTCAAATCACAATGCAAAATGGCCCGTTCCAACTATATCCGCCTCTTTATCGAACATATATTCTATTTGTTATTTTAATATAGAACGTATGTTTTGTAAAGCGAAAACAATTCCCATTTCTCGTGATTACCCGCGCGGGCTTCCTTAGAAATGCTATCCTTCCTCTATGACGGTTTTCTCCTGTGAGCGATTTTCCCGGGGAATACGGAAGGCGCGAGCCGTTTTCGCAAAAAATCCGGGCGGTCCATTTCACCGCCCGGATTTTTTCCTGCGCGCTTATTCGTCCTTGCCCTGAATCAGGTCCCAGTAGGCCTTGGCGGCCTGCTCGGTCTTATTGTCCCCAAACTGGTAATAGCGGGTCCCCTGCAGCTCGTCGGGGAGATACTGCTGCTTGAGCCAGTGATTGGGATACTCATGGGGATAGCGGTAGGTAAGCCCGCGGCCAAGCTTTTTGGCGCCTTCGTAGCCGGTTCCCCGCAGGTAAGCCGGGATATCCCCGGTCTTTCCCGCTTTCACGTCCGCCATGGCGGCGTTGATGCCGTTGTAGGCGGAGTTGGACTTTGGCGCGGTGCAAACCAGCACCACCGCGTCGGCCAGCGGAATGCGCGCTTCCGGCAGGCCCACCATCATGGCCGCGTCGATACAGGCCTTGACCACGGCGATACCCATGGGATAGGCAAGCCCCATATCCTCACAGGCGCATACCATCAGCCGCCGGCAGGCGCTGGGCAGGTCTCCCGCTTCCAGCAGCCGCGCCAGATAGTGAAGCGCCGCGTCCGGGTCCGACCCGCGCAAGGACTTCTGGTAAGCGGAGAGAATGTCGTAATGGGAGTCGTCCTCCCGGTCGTAACGCATGGCGCTGCGCTGAGAGAGCTGGCTCGCCTGCTCGAGGGTAATGCGCCGCGTCCCCTCCCCGGCCGAAGCGGAAAGGACGCATAGCTCCACCGCATTGATGGCCTTGCGCACGTCCCCGCCGCAGGAGGCGGCAATGTGGGCCACCGCCTCATCCTCCGCCTGGATTTCTTCACCCGACTCTTCCTCCAAAAACCGCACCGCCCGGCGGACCGCCTGTTCGATCTCCCCGGCGGATACGGGCTTGAATTCAAACACCGTCGAGCGGCTCAAAATGGCGTTGTACACATAAAAATAGGGGTTTTCGGTAGTGGAGGCGATGAGGGTGATGCGGCCGTTTTCAATATGCTCAAGAAGGGTCTGCTGCTGCTTTTTGTTGAAGTACTGGATTTCGTCCAGGTACAGCAGGATCCCGTTCGGCGCGGCCAGGGTATCCACCTCTCCCACCAGCGCCTTGATGTCGGCGGTGGAAGCGGTAGTGGCGTTCATCTTATGCAAAGTGCGGTTGGTGGTGCGGGCGATAACCGACGCCACGGTGGTCTTGCCCACGCCGGAGGGACCATAAAAAATCAGGTTGGGAAGCTGGCCCGATTCGATGATCCGACGAAGCACCTTACCCTTTCCTAGCAGATGCGTTTGACCTACCACGTCGTCCAGGGTCGTCGGACGCATCCGGTCCGCCAGAGGCGCTTTCATACTGCCACATCCTTTTCGTCAAATTGCTTTCTTGTTATTTTACCACAAGTGAAGCAGGATGGACAGGACCCGTACAACTTTTTGGGTCTTTGTCCCGTATTTATAAAAAGGGCCGCTTTTATTCGCCGCCGCTGCAACCTCCGTGCCCGCCTTTCCGGCAGCCTTGGTATTTTGGCATCGTATAACGGGCCGGCTCGGCCCGTTATACGATGCCAAAACCGCTCTACATAGTCCTGCTCCTCCTTTGGAAGATGCCTTTGATAAAATTCGGCAAGGCCTTGGGTATCATGGAGCAGCTCTTTGGAGCGCGGCTGATGACGCCCTTCTTATAAGCGCTATATGTAAAGCAAAGCAGAAAGCAAGGCGTAACTTAGTCCCATAAATCCTTCTGTTTCCTTTCTTCACCCTCTCCGGTCCTTTTTTCTGAAAAGAAGGAGGCCGCCCGTTCGGG
>NZ_JBBMFD010000024.1:0-37220 GCF_040096205.1 Solibaculum intestinale
GATCTGACCGCTTTCGCGGTCCGCCCTTTCTTTTGCTTTCGGCGGTTTGTTTCGTTCAGACCAAACAGACAGCGATTCTTCTTCTCCGTTTGAAAAGCTTTTTGTTACAGGCAGCGCCCATACCGCATCCACAACCGCCAAAACCAATTCTTCTCCTCGTAAAGCCGCTTTCGTACGGCGAATACCAGGCGGGACACTTCCTTTCTCTCTTCCTTCTTCACCGGCTGCCCGCTGAACCGCGTCTTGAGCACCAGCTCCATGCAGCGCTCGCACTCATCCTGGGACAGGAAGGGGAAACGGCTTTGCAAAAGCGCGGGCTCATAGCAGACGATGGACGGGGTTTTACAGCCTGCAAAGGAAAGAAGCTTACACAAATATCGGTAAAGCTGAAGAACGTTCCGGTTTTCGTCCCGGGTCTGGAACGAATTCCGCCTTCGCTTTTCCACGATGGCCTGCCGCGCGATCACCGCCAGCAGCAAAAGCATCAGGGTCGAAACCGTGATAAAGATGGCAAGCATTACCGTCGCGGGACCGCCCGGTCCCGCCGCGGCGCCTTCCGGCGGACGGGACGAAGGGACACTGGAAGCAGGCGAACGGCTGCTGGAAGGCGCGGAAGGTTCTTCTACCGCAGAAGAAGGATCTTCCGGCTCTCTTACGGGCGTGCTGGCACCGTAGCCGGGGGTGAACTCCACCGGAATCCATCCAAGTGCAGCGTCGTACACCTCCACCCAGGCATGACGCTTGGAATCGTCGATGTCCAGCGTGTAGTAGGTGTCCACTCCCGCGCTGCCCGTAATCCAGGCGCCTTCCTCGGTCAGCCGGCTGGCGAAAATCGTCTTGTCCTCTGCGGGCGCGTTCAAAAACTCCTCCGGCCCTACCAGATACCCTTCGGCGTACCGCGCCGGTACGCCCAGCGACCGCAGGAGCAGCGTCCCCGCGGTGGCGTAATGGACGCAGTAGCCTTTCTTGTTCTCCAAAAGGAAATACTCTGTAAAGTCCATATCGTCGGGCGGGCGGCCCGGCGAGGTGGAATAAGAGGTGTTTTCCGAAAAATAGCGCTGCAGGCGGGCAATGATTTCCTCCGTACTCGTGCTGCCGGAACAAATTTGTCCTGCCAACTGATTCAGCCATCCCATATCCTCCGGAACCTGGGTGTAAACGTCTCCTACGAATTCTTGATAATCCCAGTAATAGGGATGACGCTCGAACACGGAAGGACGGTTGATCCGGGCCAAATAGGCGCTGCCCTCATCTATATTGTGGCCATAATAAACGCTGTAGGTATTTCCCGTTGCAAGCAGCGGCGCATACCGGTCGTATTCCAGCAGGGTTTCTTTGCTTTCCATGGAAAAATAGGGAACAAAGGCGTATTTCGTACCCGCCCGGACCGACGTGATCTGAATAGGGGCAATCTCCATCCCTCCATACTGGCTGTAGTAAGCGTTGAGCAACTCATACGCGTTGACGCCGCTTTGCTCCCCTTTTCGAAACAGGGGAAAGCTGTCATAGACGGAATCTGGAAGCTGTTCCCAATTGGTCCCGGTGTACACACTACCGGTATACCCTTTGAAATAGAGGGTGCTCTGCGTATACGGCATGTCGATCAGCAGATCGGTCTGATAATCGTATTCCAGGTTTCCCGCAGCCCAGAGGTTTCCTTCTCCGATCCTGGTCTTAGGCAGGTTTAAGAAGGAAAGCCAGTTAAAGTCCCGATAGTTCACCCGCAGGGTTTCAAATGCCTGCGGGCGCTGGTAATCCGTCAGGCTGAGCGCCGCCTGGCTGCCCACCAGGCATACCGTCATCACCAGACAGAGGATCAAGCTCACCGGCGCCGCCAGCTGCCGGCTGTAGGGAGCACAGACCCGTTTTCTCCGCCCGCTTCCCCGAAACCGGCCCACCGCCAGTGCCGCCGCCAGCTGGGACAAAAGGCAGCACAGCAAAAACAGCAGCGGCCACAAATCCGGAGACTGCCCATAGAAAAGACCGATCTCCAAAAATGGAAAGGTCACCAGCACCGCAGGCAAAAACAGCGGGCGGCGTACGATGCAGTAGCCCAGAGCGATGCACAAAAAAAGCACCACCACGGCCCACAGCAGCGTCAAAGACGGGTACGATTCTACAAACCGATAGGGCTGCGGCAGATTTGGAATGTTGGCGTTTCTCAGCGTGAGCAGCACGGAATTCCACACATTTGCGGCCATACCCGCCAGCGTATCCTTGCACAGCGCCAAGATTGCCAAAAACAGCCCGAAGGAGACGGGAAAGACCCACGCTCCTACCCGTTTGAGACGGTAGAGTAGGGTAAAGCCTACCGAACCGATGGCAATGCAGAAAAAGACCGCCATAGAATCACAGGACAGGTCGTAAGCGGTGATGAAACTAAAGAGGGCGCCGCTGACACCCGCAAACAGCAGCAGAGCCGGCATCACCACCGTCATCCAGGCGGAGGGCTGCTTGGTGAAGGCTTTGGCGGTTACGGCGGTGGAAAAGGAAATAACACTCGCCGATTTCTTTTTCGATGTTACTTTCAACGCCATCACCTACCATTCCACGCCGGCAAGGCTCTCTGGCACGTCGTCCGCCGTCACGGGGATTCTTCGGAAATCCGGCTCCAGAATCGCCGGGAGTCCTTCCTTGCGGGTCACTTCAAACAACGTAACCGGTTGTGCCCGTCCGCGCAAAGATTCCTGCCGGACGGCGTTTTCTCGGCTGGTGAGATAAACCAGCCGTCCCTGCACCAGCGCCTCGCAATGGGCGAGGGACAAAGGCGGGCACCCTTTCCGGGCGGACGGGATTTCACTTTGCAAAAGCTCGCTCATCATGAAATCGCGCTCTTCGTCGTTTGCCACATCGAAGCACACATCCTGCTCCTCCTTTTGCCGGTACCAGCAGACCCGGTGGGGAATCCGCCGGCTGACCAGGTCGGTGGAAAGGGTGTTCGTAAGCTCCAAAAGCCCGTCCAACAGGAAGGCGTCTTCGTCCGCGCTCAGCTCCACCACAAGGGTCACGGCGTTTGCTATGGGGAGGCTGAATTCCTTGACCATAAAGTTCCCCATTTTGCTGCTGAGCTTCCAGTGTATCCGCTGCTGCCGGTCCCCCTCCTGGTACTCGCGCACGCCGAACAGCTCGGATGGATCGTCCCCCTTGCGCTCGGTGGAGTACCGCTGCACGTCGGCGCCGGACTGGGCGCTCAAAAGGGGCTGGGCGCTGATTTCCTCCGCCGGCGGCCAGAGAAGGAAGGAGACCGGCGGCAGAGCTTTCAAGTTGCTGTGAAAAAGCCAGAACCAATCGTATACCTTTATGCGGGTGGCGGACAGCTGAAAGCTTCCATAATGCGCAGAGGAGACGGTTCCCTGCACCAGCCTGCGGCCCCGGGCTGGCACGGAAAAGCGGACGGTCTGGCTTTCCTGTCCGTCTACCATCCGGTTTTTGCATAAGAGCGTGACTTGGCAGGCGGTAATGGGTAGAAAGGAGCGGTTTCGCGCGGAAATCTGGTAGCGCACCTCCCGCTTGGTCCGCTCTTCGGTAAACGCGGTGGACAAGGTGACCGTCAGGCTCCTGCGCATCCAAAGCACCGCCGCCTTCAAAAAAACCGGCAGCACCAGGAAAGCCAAGAAAAGCACCACCGCAATCGGGCCACGAAAAGCGATGACAAAAACGCCCAGCCCAATCAGCGCCGCCAAATACAGAAGCTTAACGCGTACCATAAACCCGGTTCCTTTCCTCCAACACAAAGGGCATGGCGGTTTCGTTTAACAGCTCCTCCAGCAGGGAGGACGCCGTATGAGCGGCCTTGGCCTTGGTGCTGAGCACCAGACGATGGGCGCAGGTATTCAAGAATACGTATTTGACGTCATTGGGTGTGACGTAAAGCCGGTCCTGTAAAAAGGCGCAGGCCTTGGCCATACGCATCATGGCCAGGGAGCCGCGGGGACTGATGCCCAGCTTAATGAGCGGGTGGCGGCGGGTGGCCGTCACCAGATTGATGATATACTCGTACACCGAATGCTCCATATGGATCTGCTCAATGGCGCTTTGCATCTGCAAAATCACATCCGCCTGCACGATTTGCCGCACCGAAGACAAAGGATTGCCGGTCTGCCTGCCTTTCAAAATGTCAATCTCGCTTCTGGGGTCGGGGTAGCCCATGCTCAGGCAGACCATGAAGCGGTCGAGCTGGGAGTCGGGCAGCGGCTGAGTGCCCACTGAGCCGATGGGATTCTGCGTGGCGATGACGATATAGGGCCGGGGCAGCTCGTGGGAAACGCCGTCCACCGTCACCCGCCGCTCCTCCATCAGCTCGAGCAGGGCAGACTGGGTTTTCGTGGAGGTGCGGTTGATTTCGTCCGCCAAAAAGAGGTTGCAGAAGGCGGCGCCCTGCTTAAACTCAAAGGTCTGGGTGAGCTTATTGTACATGGTAAAGCCCACTACGTCGCTGGGCATCACATCGGGGGTAAACTGAAGCCATTTGCAGGCAAGGTCCATCGCCCTGGAAAAAGCCAGAGCCAGAGTGGTTTTTCCCACGCCGGGCACGTCCTCAATCAATATATGGCCGCCCGCCAAAATCGCCATGAGCATCTTGACGATGACTTCATCCTTATCCATAATAACCTTGCGCACCTCTTCGACGACCTGACGTGCGTGGTCATATGCTTCACGGAACCTCGTTCCCGTCGTTTGCGTTTCCATTGCATCACTTCCCATTTCTAGCGAATTCTAGTGTGTTTTGACTGCATTTATCATAGCACGGCAACCTTGTATCCACAATCAAAAAATCCGATTTCTTCCGGCGAAAACTTGTAGAAGATTTCCAAGCACATCCCCTTTTTCTGCATTTTCTCTGTTTTTTCAACCACAACGGTCTTTGAGCTCTGGTTCTTTTCCAGGATAGCATCTAGAGTGGACTTTCAGTCAAGAAACAATTTATGAACTTTTTGTTTCTTTTTGTCAAAGAAAAAAGCCGGGGCAGACGCCCCGGCTTTTTCCCGTTCTATTCTCCATAATACGCCGTTTTGAGAAGGGGTTTCATTTCTTCTTTGCTCACTTGGATGGGATTGACCCGGGTGGAACCGCCCAGAGAGTTCTCCGCCAGCCATTCAAAGTCCTTCAAAAAGGTTTCCTCTGCAATCCCTGTCTGTGCCAGGGTCTGCACAATTCCGATGCGTTCCTTCAGCCGTTTGACCTGGCCGATCACCTCCCCTGCTCCGGTCACGGCCGCTAAGAAATCCAGGCGCTGTTTAACCCGCTCATTACGGCAATTGAACGCGAGGACATAAGGGAGCAATACGGCGTTTAAAAGCCCGTGGCCCAGGTTATAGCGGCCGCCGAAGGCGTGGGCGATGCCGTGGACCATGCCAAGCCCGGCGTTGGAAAAGGCCATGCCCGCCATGCACTGGTAGTTATGTACCTTCTGGCGGCTGTCCAAATCCCCTTGCTCGCAGGAAACCGGCAGATACCGCAGCAGCCCCGCGGCCGCGCCCATGCTCAGCGTATCGGTAAACTCGTCCCCCAAAGGGCTTATGGCACATTCCAAAGCATGAGTCAGCGCGTCCATTCCCGTCTGAGCCGCCACGTCGGCGGGCATGGTCATGGGAAGGGTTCCGTCGAGAATGGCCAGGTCCGGACGCAGGCTCTGGGCTTTTACGCCCCGTTTGATCCCCTGCTCCGGAAAGGTGAGGACCGATACGTGGGTAACCTCGGTGGCTGTGCCCGAGGTGGAGGGAACCGCTACAAAGGTGGTTTTTTCCCGGCGGGAAGGCAGGGGAACATCCGCCAGCTCCTCCGCTTTCAGGTGGGGAAATTCATAAAGCAGAGTCATGGCCTTGGCCGCGTCGATGGCGGAACCGCCGCCCACCGCCACCACCAAGTCGGGGACAAAGCCCGAAAAAGCGGCGGCACCCTTTGTCACATCCTGGGTGGTGGGGTTCTTTTGAACGCCGCTTAGTACCATAATTTCCCCGTTTGCCGGGGCCAACAGTTCCTTCACCTGGTCGATGACCCCGGTTTCAAACATGCTGTGTCCCCCCGTGACGATCATCGCCCGCCGGAAGGATAGGGTCTTCAAATAAGACAGGGAACCGGGGCCGGCTACCACCGTATCCCCATGAAAGCGAAATGGTTTCATCGGTATGGCTCCTTTCGTTATCCCAGCAGCTCCAGCTGCATTTTCCATCGAAGCACCCGGCGCACCGACTGCTCCACCTGCTCTAAGAGAATTCTCCCTTCTTTTACCGCTTGCAACACCGCCGGAATCTGTACGTCGAAATCGGTGGCAAGCAGCAGGTCGTTGCCTGCCTGGGCGGCCTGCACCGCCGCCTGCTCGTTTCCGGTATATTGTTTGATGGCGTCCATCATCAGGTCGTCGGTCATAACCACGCCGTCAAACCCAAGCTCTTGTCGGAGAATGTGATGCACCTTCGGGGACAGGGAGGCGGGCAGATCCGGATCCATACAGGCGACTACGTTATGACAGACCAGGACACTGTCCGCCCCGGCGGCGATCCCCGCCTCGAAGGGCAGAAAGTCCGCGGTTACAAAGGTTTCGTAGCTGCGTTCATCCTGGGCGATGCCGGTGTGGGTGTCCACATTGTTGCCGTAGCCGGGGAAATGCTTGAGGGTGCTGCCCATCCCGCTTTCCTTCATGGCCGTGACCACCGTTTTAACATAGGCGCTGGTCGCCTCCGCATCCTGGCCGAAGGAGCGGGGATAGATAAAGTCGCCCGGGTCGGTGGACAGGTCGCACACCGGCGCCAAATTCACGTTGAAGCCCAGGCTTTTTAGAAAAACACTCTTTTCCCTGGCGTCCTGGGCGATTTTCTCCAGCCCGCCTTGGGCGAACAGGTCCTGCGGAGAGGCGAACCGCTCGCCGCGAAAGGCCGGAAACCGGCTGACCCGGGTGACCGTACCGCCCTCTTCGTCCACACCGATTAGCAGGGGAATCTGCGCCGCAGCCTGGTAACGCTCAATCTTTGCTTTCAAAGAAGCGGGTGTTTCCCCTTCCACGTCGTTTGCAAACAGAATATATCCCGCAGGATGAAACTGCTCGATGTCCGCGACCGCTGTATCCTCCCGGCAGCGGACAAAGAACATCTGCCCCACCTTTTCTTCCAGTGTCATCTCTTTGAGAATGGCGTCGATCCGGTCTTCTGTAGAAAGGGGCGGTTCTGCAGCCAAATAGGCCTCGCTGATGTAACCGTGTTGATCCTTATAGGTTACCCGTGTCCAGCCGTTTTGCGTCTCATAGGCCTTTACCGCCTGGCCCAAGGGCACCACTGCGCGGATGGTATACGCCGTTCCCGGCCCGGCCCGCAGGTTGACATCCGCCGTGGCATATCGCAGCGTGAAGGCTTCTTCTGCGGAAACCGGCGCAACGGAAGAAGGAGCGGCGCTTGCCGGTCGGGAGGAGGACTGGAGTAAGGACGCGCTCCCCGTCTGCCCAGAGGAGGTGTCTTCCCCGCCCGAACAGGCGGACAAAATCAGCAGGATTGTTAAAATCAAGGTTAACATCCGTGTTTGTCTCATAGTTCTCCTTCTCTCTGACCGCTGCGGCGGCTTTGCAAAGCCGGAATGCGGGCTTTACATGTTACGCCAGGCTTACGGCTTGCATTTTTGTCTTTTGCAGGTTTGGCAGCTCTCTTCCTATCTTGCACCGGCAAAACGCAATCATACGGCTTTTTCACTGCGGCGCCCGGGTGGGTTGATTTTAAAAGAAAGCCAGGCATCTTTTGGTTTTAGTGTAGCGCCCCGCTAACCCGATGTCAATCGGCGGCATGGGTATGTATAGACGCAAATCGTGTCTTTTTCCGTTTTGATCCCCATCAGACAGGCACTTTTTCTTCTTTTTTCGCATAGTATGGAAAAACAAGCATGCCCGGAATTGGGATCGCCGAGAGGAGACAAACCGATGCGAGAAGAACGAACGTTTCACGAAATGATGCAGCGCTATAATCAAGAGCTCCTGCGGATGCGCCAGCAAGCCCGCACCGCAAAGGACGCGCCCTGTGAACAGGAACCTGCACCAACGCATTCATCCCGCAAGGAACCTGAGGCCAGGATTGCGTTTCCCGGCAAAGTGGTGCCCGGCCCTGCGCTGGAATGCCGGCAGGATAGGCCTCAGGACCATTCCCTGACCGTAGGCTCCCGCGGTCCGGTTTTGCTGGAGGATACCCTATTGCACGAGACGCTGGAGACCTTTGTCCATACCAAAACCATCGAGCGGGCGGTGCATACCAAAGGGTACGGCGCGTTCGGACATTTTCAGCTTTACCGCTCCATGGCCGAGTATACCGCCGCGGACTTTCTGCAAGATCCAGCCCGGCCCATTCCTACCGTCACCCGGTTCTCCTTTGCCGTAAGCAATCGGGGTACGCCGGACACCGCCCGCAACGTGCGGGGCTTTTCCACCAAGTTCTATCTGCAAAACGGGGTGTTTGATCTTCTGTGCAACCACATTCCGGTGTTTCTGATCCGCGACGGGATGCACTTTCCAGAGGCTATCGCCTCCCTCTCCCCCTCGCCGGTCAGCAACCTGCCCGACGGCAAGCTATTCTGGAACTTCATGGCCCGCACACCCCAGGCCACCCATTTCCTCACCTGGCTCTATTCGGACGCGGGAACGGTGGCGAGCTTTCGCACCATGCGGGGCTACGGCGTAAACACGTACGTCTGGAGAAACGCCGCCGGAAAACGCCGATATGTGAAGTACCACTGGATTCCCGCGGCCGGAGAAACCTACATCGACGCGGCCGCTGCCAGCCGTCTTGCCTGCGAAAATCCCAATGTGGCCGGGCAGGACCTGTGGGATACCCTTGCGTGCGGCGGCACGGTGGAATATGAGCTCAACGTACAGCTAATGGACCCGCAAACTGAACACACGCTGTCCTACGACCCGCTAGACGACACCAAGATTTGGAGCGAAGAGCAGTTTCCACTCATGCCGGTGGGAAAGCTGACGCTGGAGCGAAACCCCGAGAACTACGCCGCCCAGGTGGAAAAGCTGGCCTTCTCCCCGGCAAACCTGGTCGACGGCATCGAATTTTCAGACGACAAGATGCTCCAGGGCCGTTCCTTTATCTATTGGGACGCCCAGCGCCGGCGGCTGGGTCCGGATTTTCGCAGCATCCCGGTCAACCATATGGAGAACTGGAAGCCCGCCGACGCGTTCAGCAAAACGGGACTGGGGGAATCCGCCTGCGGCGAGCAAGTCCGCACCGATCTCGAAAAGGCCGACGATTTCACCCAGGCTGGCGAGCGGTACCGCCGCTTATCGGAAGAAGAGCGCTCCCATCTGGTGGAAAACATCGCTGCTGATTTAAAACATGCCGCCCAGAAGGACCAGATCTGTGTCCTCGGCTACCTGCAAAAAGCGGACGAAACCTTCTGCGGGCAGGTCCAGGCTGCCATGGGGCAGGCATAGAAACGGGGAGGGAATTTCATGTACATAACTGGACTACTGATTGGAATCTTCTCCTTTGTCATCATCGGTGTGTTTCACCCTATCGTCATCCGGTGCGAGTACCACTTTACCTGGAAGATCTGGCCGGTCTTCCTGGCGGCGGGGCTCGTCTGCCTGCTCACCTCCCTCTTTGTGGAAAACACGCTCCTTTCTTCCCTGCTCAGTGTCCTGGGCTTCACCTGTTTGTGGAGCATCGGGGAACTAAAGGAGCAAAAGGTACGGGTGGAAAAAGGCTGGTTTCCGGCCAATCCCAAACGGGCGGACGGGAAGCGCAAGCAGGACGGCAAAGGAGGCTGACTGCATCTGGTTTCAGTGAAGCGGCAACGCTTGCTACCCTCCTGCTCTTGCCTGCGGTGCAGGCAGGCCTCTTCTTTTTCCATGCAGCGCAAAAAGGCGGCAACCAATTGGTTGCCGCCTTTGTCTGCGAACGAAATTATTATTCTTCTCTCATGCGTGCAAAGCACTCGCTGCAGTAAACCGGGCGATCTTCACGGGGCTTAAAGGGAACCTTGGCTTCCTTGCCGCAGGAAGCGCAAATAGCCGTGTACATTTCGCGCTCCGGCTTGTTGGCGTTCTTGCGCGCATCGCGGCAGGCCTTGCATCTCTGGGGCTCGTTCACGAAACCCTTAGAGGCATAGAACTCCTGCTCGCCGGCAGTGAAAACAAATTCAGCGCCGCAGTCTTTGCAGATGAGAGTCTTGTCTTCGTACATAATTGTTACCTCGCTTTGGATAATAGTATTTGCCCGCGGACGGATTCAAACCGACACCTTTGTTAACCAACGCTCTTTGTTGAGCTACTAGGGCATATGAAACGGAATTGCTTCCGTTTTAGGTGAAATGAACTGTTTGCAGCTTGCGCCGGATACGTTGCAACGCGTTGTCGACCGTCTTGGGGGTAATACCGAGCTTCCAAGCGATGGCTTCGTATGTTTCGCCGTTGAGATATCTCTCCAGAACCCTGCGCTCCAAATCCGACAGCTTTTCTTCAATCAGCTTCTGGACCCGGGAAATATCTTCGCTGCTGATGGTTTGCTCCTCGGGGTTATCCTGGTCGTTAACCAAGGTGCAAGCGGGAGAATCTCCGCTAAGAGAGAGATACCCGCTCAACGGCAAATGTTTCTTTCCGGAGGCCAAACGCCTCGCTGAGGAAATCCGCCGCCGGATGCACACATTGGCATAGGTTTCAAAAGAGGCGGCCTGCTGAGGATCAAAGGTAAGAATTGCGGAAAACAAGCCGAGCATGCCTTCCTGCATCAAATCCTCCGGTTCGATTCCCGCCACTCCGTTGGTCCTGGAAAACATCCGAACCGTAGGGGTATACCGGTCAAACAAGACCGATAGGGCTGTTTCATCCCCGTCGCACACCAGCTTTACCAGCTTTGCGTCCTCAAACGCCGCATATTCCTCCAACCGGAGTTCCTCTGCCATAGCGCCGCTCCCAAAGAGCCAAATTCAAAAATACAGATTCTGTATTTTGTCTAAGTATATCCTACAAGTTACAGAAAGTCAAGCAGAATCGGTGCAAAGAAAAAATAAACATTATGTTAACGCAGCGCTATCCTTCCAGCACAGCGTGCTCGCGGGTGACGTTGGTCAGCCATTTCCCGCTGCGTACCCGCCGGATGCCGAAAAAGATCTTCGCAAGCTCGTCAGAAATCAACAGGAAGTAAACCATCGGCACGCTCAGATGGAATACAAACGCACCCAAGCTTCCCAGTACCAGCGCCACACCCCAGAGGGTGATGGCGTCCAGATACATACCGAACTTGGAATCACCTCCGCCCCGCATAACGCCGATGATGGCGGTAGTGTTGAAGGACTGAAGCGGCGTATAAAAGGCGAGAATGAGCATCATGGTCATGGTATAGGCCATGGCCGTGTCGGACAAGTCGTACATGCTCGCAATCAGCGGGCGGCAAAGCAAAATAATGCCCATAGCGGCAACTCCGGCGATCACACCCAGGCGCATCAGAGAACCGGCCGCCTTTTTCGCATAGTCCTGGTTGCCCGCACCGATGGCCTTGCCCACAATGACCGCCGTGGAGTTCGCAATGCCGAACATGACCACCGTAGCCAGCTGCTGGGCTACCTTGGCGATGGAGTTGGCCGCCACCGCCTCACTGCCCATATGTCCCAAAATCACCGACTGCATGGAGATCCCCACTCCCCAGAACAGCTCATTGAGCAGCACTGGAGCCGCATACCGGCGAAAGTCCTTCATAAGCACCCGGCCCCGGACGAACAGATAGGAAAACTTGAGCCGCACCGCTTTGTTGATGAAAATGGCGTAGAGCAGGGTCAGCACCGCCTCGAGGACCTTGACGGTCAAGGTAGCGGTGGCAGCGCCTGCAATACCCATGCGGGGAGCGCCCAGGTTTCCGAAGACCAGCATCCAGTTTAAGAAGATGTTGAGCACAAAGGAGATGGAGTAAATCACCAGGGACACCGCTACCTTTTCCACGCTGCGGATGACGTTGAGGTAGAGCATGGAGAACCCGGCGAACAGGTAGGAAATCCCCACAATGCGCAGGTAGCGGACCCCTTCGGCAATCACCGCTTCGTCCGGCGTGAAAACCCGAAGCACATATTCCGGAAACCCTACTGCCAGCACGGTAAACAGGGCGGCCACCAATAAGGAAAAGCGCATGGCGATGCCGATGACCCGGCTGATGGCGTCCTTATCCCCTTTCCCCCAGTACTGGGCGGTGAGCACCGACGCGCCAGACGCCAGGCCGAAGACGATAATGGTCAATATAAACATCAGCTGGTTGGCGAGGGACGCCCCGGAAAGGGACGTCTCTCCCAGCCAGCCGGTCATCATGGTGTCGGTCATGCCCACGCCCACGTTCACTAGGTTTTGCAGGGCCATGGGTACCACCAGCGAAAACACCATCCGATAAAATCCTTTTTCCCGAACCAATTTCCCGTTTCTCCTTTTTCCTTCTGATTATGTTCGCGGCGGAATCCACAGCTCCGTCCCCACATGGATCACATTGGGGTTTTCAATGCCGTTGACCCTCGCCAGCAGATCTGCCCGGTCGGGCGAGCCGTAATACCGCTTTGAAATGTCTCCCAGCGTTTCGCCTAAAGCCACCCGGTGAAAAGCCCCCGCGGGCGTTTCTCTATCCTCCAAAGCGCTCTGCAGCGCGGCCATAGCTTCCTGCTGACGGGACCGTTCCTCCTCCAGCAGGCGATTTTCTTCTTTTAAGGTATCCATCTCTTGTTCAAGCTCGGTAAGACGGCTTTCCAGCGCACTAAACTGCACCTGCCAGTCCGCCAGCGCTGCGGGCTGGGCGGGCTTCCTAAACAGGTCTGCCGTGTTCCACCCCGCCAGCCCTATCGCCACCGCGCAGAGAACCAGACAAAAAATCCGCAGCTGTCCCACTTGTCTGCGGCTTTTCGCCACCTGCTCCACCAGCTGCGGCGGAATGGAGCATTCTTTGGGCTCCTCCTTGACCGGGACCTCCAGATGCACCTTGTCCGACAGCAGGCAAAAACCCGGCAAAGGCGTCAGCCCTTCCCGACTGCACCGGTAAAGCCGGCAGCGCCACAGGTTCGGGTCCAGAGCAAGCAAAATCTGTCCGCCCTCGCAAAAGCGGGAAGCCGCAATCTCCTCAGCGCCCGGGGGCAGGGTATCGCACCCGTCGGGGCAGGCGCAGCAAAAGCCCACCCGGACCAGCGGCCTCGAAAAGTTCTTTTCCTCTTCCAGCACCGCCCGCCATGCTTTTGCCGGCAGGGTAATGGTCCCGAAATGCCACTTGGCTTTTTTCGCCCGTTTCGCCTCGCTGACCACAATCCGGCCCTCCCGGCGGCTGCCGTACAGCACCATGGGGAGCGCGGACTTTGCAAAAGCCTTCATCAGCTTTTTGAGCGCCCGTTTGTGAATATAGACCTGCGGGTCACCCTGGTCCCAATCGCCTACCGCATACCGTTTCACGAAGGAATCCAGCTGCATTTCATCCTGCATCCCGCGCCCCTCCTTTCTCTGCTTGTCACAGGCAAAGCCGTTTACGTGGACAAACAGTCTCTCCTGCTTGTCCGACAGCAGTTTTCCTATTTGGATATAGTACCATACAAAGCGACTCCTTCGCAACCGCCTTTTCCTCTTTTCCCATGGAAGAAAAGTATGGTATACTTAAGAAAAACCGGCCGTTTGCCAGTACCCGAGTTTGGCGGCCGAACGACTTTGGCGCAGTTTTTCTTTTGGCGCCGAAAGAAAGAAGGAATGTGTATGAAACCCATCCGGTGGGGAATTTTGGCCTGCGGTACCATCGCTCGCGCCTTTGCGGAGGCTTGCTTTTTAGTACCGGACTGTGTCGTCGGCGCGGTGGGCTCCCGTACGCTCTCGAAGGCTGAGGCCTTTGCCGCTTCGTACGGCATCGGCCGGGCCTACGGCAGTTATGAAGAACTGGTAGCCGACCCAACCTTGGACGCGATTTATGTGGCAAGCCCTCATTCTGAACACAGGACCCATACCCTCCTGGCTCTCAGAGCGGGCAAGCACGTGCTGTGCGAAAAGGCGTTCGCCGTGAACGCCGGGCAAGCGCGGGAAATGATCGCAGAAGCGGAAAAACAGGGCCGTTTTCTCATGGAAGCCATGTGGACCCGATTTCTGCCGGTTTATGGGGAAGTCAAGCGGCTGCTGGAGACAGGCGCCATCGGCAGCGTAAAAATGGTCCGGGCGAATTTTTCCATCCGATGCCCCGCCGACCCGGTTCACCGCCTGTATAACCCCGCGCTTGCAGGCGGCGCCCTTCTGGACGTGGGGATTTATCCCCTGACGCTGGCGGCGATGGTATTCGGCAGCAGGCCGAACGCCATCCACACGGCCGTTTCTATGACACCCCAGGAGGTGGATGAGCAAAGCGTCATCACCTTAGAGTATGGAGATGGGCGTTTGGCTTCCCTGACAAGCGGACTCTTCCTATCAAGCCCCAACGACGGTTTGATTCTTGGCAGTGACGGCTATATAAGAATCCCCCGCTTCTGGGCGGCAGACTCCTATTACCTGCATCAGACGGACTCCAATATTGCCCAAGCCCATTCGTTTTCCATTTCCGCCTTTGACGATTACGGCGACCCCAAGGAGAACCCCCAATGCCGCCTGGCGGACCAATACCGAAGCCGCTATGGCTACACCTTTGAAATCAGGGAAGCCAACCGCTGCATCCGGCAAGGGCTTTTGCAGTCTCCGGAGATGCCTTGGTCGGAGTCGGTCGCCATGCTTGAACTAACCGACGCCATACGAGGAAAGTGGGGCCTTCGCTATCCGTTTGAATGAGGCCGGCGTACCATTTCTTTTATCCTTTTCTTTTCCCGGGGTACAGCAGAATACAATTATTCTCTGCTTTGCTTCGTTTCTCTCTTATATATGTATATTAAGAAAGCCGGACGGCGCAAAAGCGCTTGTCCGGCTCTGTTTATCCAATACAAATGATGTAGACCTCTTTTTTCAAGGTTTGCGTCGTTTCAATTGCACAGAGAAGGTCCCCTTTTTCCGTCGGGCTCGTTACGGCAATCAGCCGGTCCGCTCTATGGATGCATGCTTCGTTTCGCCTCCGGTAGCATCCGGTAAAATACCGGTCGCTGAACATGCGGACCTGTTCACATTGACTGAGCAATTCCTGTAAATATTTATCGTTTTTCATATCGCGATGGGCAAAAGCAAGCACCGCATCCAAAATTATGTTTTCTTGCTGTGCTTTTTGTTCAATGACGATCTCCGCCGCACATCCGGTCGATTTCAAAATCAAATCCAATTAAGAAACACCGATACCCGCTTTGGACCGCCGCGGTGATCTCTTCCCGCAGCCGGCCCTCAATATAGCCTACGTTTTCCCGCTTGAATTCGCGTTTGGCCAGAATCAAGGCGGTTTTTTCCGTCATAAACTCACCCCGTTGAACACAAAATATAACATAAATCATAATATACCAACATGTTTTATGTTAAGGTAAAATGCAAATAGAAAGCG
The DNA here is from genome assembly GCF_040096205.1 of Solibaculum intestinale. NCBI lineage: Bacteria > Bacillati > Bacillota > Clostridia > Eubacteriales > Oscillospiraceae > Solibaculum > Solibaculum intestinale. The sequence goes on from NZ_JBBMFD010000024.1 coordinate 15,429, forward strand.
GGTGACTATGATGAATAATAATAAAAAACTGAAGATCACCTCCAAGCCACCAAAAGGCGACGACGGGCACCGGGTTTTCTCCATTCGAATCACAGATGAACTGTACTGTCAGCTGGAATCACTCGCGGCTAACACCAATCGGTCCCGAAATGAAATCATCGGAATCCTGTTGGATTATGCAGTGAATAATTGCGAGATTGAGACGAAACCATAATTTCCCGTTTTTTTGAAGTACAGAAAAAAGAAATCTTTTTTCATAGTCTATGAGCTTTTGTTCCAATTTCTTGGAACAAAAGCTCATTTTTATTCTCAATAGTCACCTGTAAATACCATATTTTATTACCAGTGGAATTATATCACACCAATTACCCCTATGCAACATTAAATTACTCCTAGCGTAATATTGCACTGAATAAGTATATTTTCATCTCCGAAGCCGCTACAATTCGAAAAGAAAAGGAGGTGAAAATTCATGATTCGTATCAAAATTGCTGAGCTATTGGCGAAAAACAAAATGACTCAAAAACAGCTTTCCGAATTGACGAACATTCGAGCGGCTACCATTTCCAAGATGCGTTATGAGGAAAACAAGCGCATAACTATCCAACAGATTGATATTTTATGCAAAGTACTCCACTGTCAAGTCGGCGACATATTGGAGTATGTGGAAGAAGAGGAATCCTGAGCCAAAATTCTTCCTTTTGTAAAAACCGCTCTGTCCGAAAAAGTTTCGGACAGAGCGGTTTTTCGTGATTCTATTGCTGATTTTTGCTATTTTTTATATCATAAAAAGTAACCGATGCCAATTTATCCTGCACCATGGCAGAGATATCCCCGAACACCCCGCGGTAGGGACATTCCCCGCCCGGCACTCGGCTGCAGGGATACTCTTCATTCAGGCAACGGCTGAACCGGTACGGGCCTTCCACGGTCTCAATGACATCCTTGAGAGTAACCTCAGACGGGTCTTTCGCCAGCACATAGCCGCCCTTGGCTCCTTTAAAGGACTGAACAATCCCGCTGGATACCAGCTTGCGCAAAATCTTCAGGGAAAACCGTAATGACACGCAGGCCGCGTCCGCGATTTTCTGCGCGTCCATACGCTGGGAAGCGTCCACCAGGCAATTCACAATCCGAATTGCATAGTCAGCCTCCAATGTAATATGCATAACGCGGCACCTCACAGCAATATATACTAAAATAATATACATTAAGTGTATCCCATTTTTCTATTGCTGTCAAGTGGAAATGAAAGCAAACCGTTTAATCCAGAAAATCCTTGAGCTTTTTGCTTCGGCTGGGATGGCGCAGCTTGCGCAGGGCTTTGGCCTCAATCTGGCGGATGCGCTCACGAGTAACGTTAAATTCCTTGCCCACTTCTTCGAGGGTGCGCGACCGGCCGTCCTCCAGCCCGAAGCGAAGGCGCAACACCTTTTCCTCCCGAGTGGTCAGGGTCCCCAGCACGTCCGCCAGCTGCTCGCGCAGCAGGGTATGAGACGCAGCCTCCGCCGGAGCGGGCGCGTCGTCGTCGGGGATAAAGTCGCCCAGGTGGCTGTCCTCCTCCTCGCCGATAGGCGTTTCCAGGGATACCGGCTCCTGGGCCACCCGCATGATCTCGCGGACCTTGGCCACCGGCATGTCTAGCTCAAATGCGATCTCGTCCGCAGTGGGCTCGTGGCCGTTTTTATGCAGAAGCTGGCTGCTGACCTTTTTGACCTTGTTGATGGTTTCCACCATGTGCACCGGGATACGGATGGTCCTAGCCTGGTCGGCGATGGCGCGGGTGATGGCCTGGCGGATCCACCAGGTTGCATAGGTGGAGAATTTGAAGCCCTTGGTGTAGTCGAACTTTTCCACCGCCTTGATGAGGCCCAGGTTCCCTTCCTGAATCAGGTCGAGAAACTGCATTCCTCTGCCCACATAGCGCTTGGCAATGCTGACCACCAGCCGCAGGTTCGCTTCCGACAGGCGCTTGCGGGCGCTCACGTCACCCTGGGCGATGCGTTTGGCAAGCTCCACCTCTTCCTCCGAAGTCAGAAGGGGGACCCGGCCGATTTCCTTTAAATAGACCTTCACCGGGTCGTCGATGGCGATGCCTTCCGTGGAAAGGGCCTGTTCCAGGTCCTCCTGGGCTGGCTCGGGATTGGTCAGGTCCAGATCCACCATAGCCGGGTCGTCCTCGATCACTTCGATGTTCTGGCTCTCAAACATCTCGTACATCTTTTCAAGCTGTTCGGTGTCGAAATCCAGATCGTCGATCACATCCAAGATTTCCTGCATGGTGAGCTTACCCTTGCTCTTGCCCATCTCAATGAGTTCGCGGTACGCGGTCTTTTTATCTACGGCTCCCATAATTACGAAATACTCCCTTTCTTTTTTTGCTCCGAAAGTTTCGCGCCAAAGGCCGCGAACTCCTCCTTTGTCATGGACGCCACGTCCTTTGCCCTTGCCTTTTCCCCTTCGATGAGAAGGGTCTCCATATCCTCGCTGAGCTCCTGTGCGGAATGAAGCGCCCCGGTGCTGGGCAGCAACGACTGGCGCTTGACTGCCGCCGCCGTAACGGCGCTGATTTCCTCCGCCGTAAACTCGGCCCCCATGTCCGCCAATATTACCGACAAATCGGACATGCCCGCGGAAATCCGCGCGGCCACCGCCTCGTATACCCGCCGATGAAAGCTGGTCAAAAACCGGTCGGGCGTCAGCTTTTCCTGCACCCGCGGCAGAAAGTCCGGGTTCGTCAGCAGCACGGCGATGATCCCTTCCTCCGCCTTGGCGGCCCTTGGGTACTTGGCCCGCTCGGGGTTTATCCGGTCGGCAAAGCCGGCGGCTTCCTTTTGAATCTCCCGGAATTGGGCTCGCGACTGGGCCGCGGCCTTTTTCCGGGACAGCTGTTTCATCTGCTCCAAAATGCTGTCCTTAGAGATGGACAGCTCGCTTGCCAGCTTTCCTATATATAAGTCCCGCTCGATGACGTCGTGCAAATCCATAAGCACCCGCACCGCGCGTTTGGCGTATTCGTATTTGCCCTCCGGGGAATCCAGGTTGAGCCCTTCCCTGCACCCGGCCAGCCGGTATTCCATGTCGTTTCCTGACTGCTCAAGCAGCAGAGAAAACCGCTCCGGGCCGAACCGGCGCAAAAACTCGTCCGGGTCCTTACCCTGGGGCAGAGTGAGCATGCGTACCTTTAGTCCCGCCGAGCGTAAAATGTCGATGTCCCGGTTCGCCGCTTTGCGACCCGCTTCGTCCGCGTCCCCTGCTACAATAACCTCACCCGCATACCGCGCCATCAGCCTCGCCTGGTCGGGCGTCAGCGCGGTGCCCAAAGCGGCCACCGCGTTGGAAAACCCCGCCTGGTGCATGGCGATGACGTCCATATACCCTTCGGCCAGAATCAGCGTCCCGCTGGTATCGTTCTTCGCCAAGTTCATCGCGTAAAGGTTGCGGGTCTTTTTATACACAAGGGTATCGGCGGTATTGAGGTATTTGGGCTTGCTGTCGTCGAGTACACGGCCGCCGAATCCGATGACCCCGCCCCGCAGGTCGATGATAGGGTAGATCACCCGGTTTCGGAACTTGTCGTAATACCCGCCCCGGCGCCCTGCGATAACCACATCGGCCAGCTGCAGCTCCTCCGGTCGAAAGCCTTTCCCCTTGAGGTGCTTCAAAAGGGCGTCCCAGGAATCGGGCGCGTACCCTAAGCCAAACCGGCGGATAACGGCGTCGGTAAGCCCCCGGCTGCGAAAATATTGCAGACCTGCTTGTCCGGCCGGGGAAACCAGAGTGGCGTAGAAAAAGCGGGCGGCCTCCCGGTTGATTTCCAGAATGCGTGCGCGCATTCTGGCCTGGCCGTCGTCCTGGGTTTCCTCGGGCATATGCATGCCCGCCCGGTCGGCCAGGAACCGGACGGCTTCCATATAGTCCAGGTTCTCGATGCGGCGGACAAAATTGACCACGTCCCCCGCCGCGCCGCAGCCGAAACAGAAAAAGGAATTGGTCTCCGGATAAAGGGTAAAGGACGGGGTTTTCTCCCCGTGGAAGGGGCATAATCCTACCAGGTTGCGGCCTCTGCGCCGCAGGTTCACATAGCTGGAAACCACGCTTTCAATATCGTTTCTTGCCTTAAGCTCGGTTAAGAAGCTCTCCGGCAGACGGGCCATTGGCCGCACCTCCTTTTCCCCATCATGCAATCGTTTTATTTTTCCAATATGGTCCAAAACTATACTATCCGCCCCAGCCCTTGGGCACAAAAAGCCGCTGGAAGGTTTCGATGGCGTAATAGTCGGACATGCCGGCAATGTAATCGAGGGTCGCCCGGTCCTTTCCCTCGGTTTCGCAGATGGCGGCGAACTCGCCGGGCAGCTTCTGAGGCCGGCTGGTAAAGTACTCATACAGGCGTTTGATCAAATCCTCCGCCTTGCCTTCCTCGGCCTTCGCCCGGGAATTGTAGTACACCCGGTCGTACATAAAGGTATGTAATTTCGAAAAGGCGTCGGCCACCCGGGGCTCCATCTGCAAAACGCCCCCGGCGCTGTGCTCCACCACCGACTGGATCAGCGTCCCGATGCGCGCCGAATGCCGCCCGCCCAAAGCCGCGCGCACCTCTTTCGGAATGTCCTCCTCGGTGAGCACGCCGCCGCGGATGGCGTCGTCAATGTCGTGGTTGATGTAGGCAATCCGGTCGGCCAGGCGGACAATCCGGCCTTCCATGGTGGCGGCCTCTTCCCCGCAGGTGTGGCAGAGAATGCCGTTTCGCACCTCCCAGGTCAGGTTGAGCCCTTCCCCTTCCTTCTCCAGCCGTTCCACCACCCGCACCGACTGCTCATAGTGCCGAAACCCCAAGGGGCTTACCTCGTTGAGAGCCCGCTCCCCCGCGTGGCCGAAGGGAGTATGTCCCAAATCATGACCCAGGGAAATGGCTTCCGTCAAATCCTCGTTGAGCTGCAGGGCCCTTGCAATGGTCCGGGCAATCTGGGCCACCTCCAGGGTGTGGGTCAGCCGGGTGCGGTAATGGTCCCCTTCCGGGGCAAGGAACACCTGGGTCTTGTGCTTGAGCCGCCGGAAGGACTTGCAGTGTAAAATCCGGTCCCGGTCCCGCTGATAGGGCGTGCGCAGGGAGCATTCCTCTTCCGGACGCTTCCGCCCCTTCGTCTGCTGCGACCGGGCCGCAAACGGGCTTAAATGCTCTTGTTCGAACGCCTGGGTCATTTCTCTTGGCGTCATCCTCCGTCCCTCCTTCCAAACCGGCAAATTTCCGCATACAATTATATATACGACAAAATTGTCATTTTCCCTGCTTTTCTTTTTCAAAAGAGGCAAAAGACCGTTACTTTTGGCATTTTGATAAGAAAAGAGAAGTTTAGATGGAGGATTCTGTCCTTTTTACCCAGGACGGCCCGCATTTTTCAAACGCGGGCCGCGGCCTACCATTACCCTTCCCCGCCGGGGTCGGGCAGGTAGCATTCCCCTGTGAAGACCGGGGCCACGCTGCCGCAGGTGACGTCCGCCAGCTGCTTCTCCAAGGCCGGCGCCGCTTCCTTGGGCAGCGAAAAGGAAAGGACCACCACCATGCCGAACTGGGCGTCCTCCACCCGGCCTCCCAGCTGGGGAACCAGGGCCGCCACCCGGCCGTACTGGTTGTAGTCGCAGGTGATGGTGCCGGTGACGCACAGGCGCATCACCTGGATTCCCGCTGCCATGACTCCCAGCTTTGCGGCGTGGGAATAGGCCCGCACCAGTCCGCCCGCGCCCAAAAGCACCCCGCCGAAATACCGGGTGACCACCACCGCCAAATCGGTCAGGTTCTCTTTTTGCAGCACGTCGAGCACCGGCACGCCCGCAGTCCCCTGGGGTTCCCCGTCGTCCGAATACCGCCTTAACTGCCCGTCGCGCAGGATGTAGGCGTAGACGTTGTGGGTAGCATCCCAGTATCTTGCGCGCAGCTCGTCGATGAAGGCCACCGCTTCCTCGGCGGTGGTTACCGGACAGGCCGTCCCGATAAACCGGGAACGGCGCTCCACGAATTCATCCTGCGCTCTTTCCTTCAGCGTGCGGTAACCGTCCATTTCATCCCCCTCCTTTTTTGTGCGCATACGGGCAAAAGTATAGGCGGCGCAATTGCTACGCCGCCTTGCTTTCTTATGAAACCAGACTCTTACTGGCCCGCCTTGCCAAAACGCTTCTTAAAGCGATCCACGCGTCCGCCAGTGTCCACCAGCTTCTGCTTGCCCGTGAAGAAAGGATGGCACTTCGAGCAAATATCAACGCGAATGTCCTTACGGGTAGAACGGGTCACGAACTCTTCGCCGCAAGCGCAGCGGATGGTCGTTTCTTCGTACTTGGGATGGATGTTCTCTTTCACTTCTCTTCACCTCTTTCACGAGCGATATCATTAGTGAACCGATTTTACCATACATTACACGGAATTACAAGGGCTTTTTTCGAATTAATTTTTATACCTTCTCGTGTTTTTGGTATCTTTTCATGAATTTTTAATGCTTTTCTTTTGGTTGTGTGCTATAATAGCACGAGTGTCCTATTATCCAGAGAGGACTTTACTTTTGTTACCGTTGCCGGCGGCACATGTAAAGCAGGTCCCGGATCCATTCGGGAGAGTGAAACGTTGCATGGGGTTTTGTGCCGGACGGTGAAATGGAGGCCAACATGAATTTACTCAAATCCCTTTTCGGGTCGTACAGCAAGCGGGAGCTCAAGCGCATCGACCCCATTGTCAAGCAGGTTTTAGCCTTGGAGGACAAGTATAAGGCCATGAGCGAAGAAGAGCTCAAGGCGGTAACTCCCGCTTTGAAGGCGCGTCTTGCGGCGGGCGAAACCACCGACGACATCCTGCCCGATGCCTTTGCCGCCTGCCGGGAAGCGTCCGACCGGGTACTGGGCATGCGCCACTTCGAAGTGCAGATCATCGGCGGCATCATCCTGCACCAGGGCCGTATCGCGGAAATGAAAACCGGTGAAGGCAAAACGCTGGTAGCTACTCTGCCCGCCTACTTAAACGGCTTGACCGGCAAGGGTGTGCATATCGTCACGGTCAACGAATACTTGGCCCGCCGCGACTCCGAATGGATGGGCAAGCTATACCGGTATATGGGCCTGACGGTGGGCCTCATCCGCCACGACCAGGACAATAACGAACGCCGGGAAGCTTACGGGGCGGACATTACCTACGGCACCAACAACGAGCTGGGCTTTGATTACTTGCGCGACAATATGGTCATCTATAAGCAGAACAAGGTACAGCAGCGCGGGCATCATTTCGCCATCGTCGACGAGGTGGACTCCATCTTAATCGACGAAGCGCGTACCCCGCTAATCATCTCCGGCCAGGGGGACAAGTCCACCGACCTGTACACCAAGGCCGATAAGTTCGCCAAAACCCTGACTATGTATAAGGTCAAGGAGCTCAACGACAAGGAAAGCCAGGACGACATCGAAGGCGACTACGTGGTGGACGAAAAAGCCAAGACCGCCACCCTTACTCCCGAAGGTGTGACCAAGGCGGAGCGGTATTTCGGCGTGGAAAACCTGATGGACGCGGACAATATGACCCTTCTGCACCACATCAACCAGGCTATCCGCGCCAACGGCATCATGAAGCTGGACGTGGATTACGTGGTCAAGGACGGCGAGGTCATCATCGTCGACGAGTTTACCGGCCGACTCATGTTCGGCCGCCGGTACAACGAAGGCCTGCACCAGGCCATTGAGGCCAAGGAAGGGGTTAAGGTGGAGCGGGAGTCGAAAACCCTGGCCACCATCACCTTCCAGAACTATTTCCGTATGTATGACAAGCTCTCCGGTATGACCGGTACCGCCATGACCGAGGAGACCGAATTCCAGGAGATTTATAAGCTCGACGTGGTGGAGATCCCCACCAATCGTCCGGTGATCCGCATCGACAACGCCGACTCCGTTTACAAGACGGAGAAGGCCAAGTTTGGCGCTGTGATCGAGCAGATCATCCAGTGCCATGAAAAAGGCCAGCCGGTGCTGGTAGGCACGGTGTCCATCGAAAAGTCGGAGCTTCTGTCTAATATGCTCAAGCGCCGGGGCATCCAGCATGAGGTGCTCAACGCCAAGTTCCACGAGAAGGAAGCGGAGATCATCGCCCAGGCGGGCAAAAAGGGCGCGGTCACCATCGCCACCAACATGGCCGGCCGCGGCACCGACATTATGCTGGGCGGCAACCCCGAATACCTGGCCAAACACGAAATGCGCCGCATGGAGTTCTCCGAGGAGATGATTTCCGAGGCCACCGGCTTTGGAGACACCGACGACGAAGAGCTTCTCAACGCCCGCAAAACCTATCAGGAGCTGGAAAAGAAGTTCAAGGCGGAAATTAGGCCCGAGGCGGAGGAAGTCCGCGAGGCGGGAGGCCTCTTTATCATCGGCACCGAACGGCACGAGTCCCGCCGAATCGACAACCAGCTGCGCGGCCGTTCCGGCCGTCAGGGAGACCCCGGTGAAACCCGGTTCTACCTCTCTATGGAAGACGACCTGATGCGCCTGTTTGCCGGCGACCGGATCTATAACATCATGGACAGCCTTGGAATCGACGAAAATACGCCCATTGAGCACAGCATGCTCACCAACACCATCGAAAACGCCCAGAAGAAGCTGGAAAGCCGCAACTTCGCCATCCGTAAAAACGTGCTGCAGTACGACGACGTGATGAACCGCCAGCGCGAGATCATCTACAGCCAGCGCGACAAGGTGTTAAACGGCGAGGACATGAAGGATTACATCCAGAAGATGCTCGAAGAGACCATCGAGGCGAACGTCAAGTCCTACATCACCGGAGAAGACAAGGATTCCTGGAACTTTGAGGGCCTTCGCGACCACTACATGGGCTGGCTGACCACGCCGGATGATTTCCGGTTCGACCGGGTGGAGCTGGAGAACACCGAGGTCGATTACATCATCAAGATGCTCACCGAACGGGCCAAGGAGCTCTACCAGAAGCGGGAAGAGGAGTTCGGCAGCAACCTGATGCGGGAAATCGAACGAGTCATGCTTCTGCGGATGGTAGACACCAAGTGGATGGATCACATCGACGCCATGGAGGAGCTCAAGAAGGGCATTTCCCTGCGCGCCTATGCGCAGAAGGATCCGGTGGTGGAATACCGCATTGAGGGCTTCGACATGTTCGACGAGATGATCGCTTCCATTCAGGAGGATACGGTCCGGCTGTGTCTGACCATTCAGATCCGCAAGGAGGAGGAGCCCAAGCGCGAGCAGGTGGCAAAGCCCATCGAGCCCGCGTCGGATAAAACCGATTCCACCTCCCGCACCGTTAAGAAAAAGCCCGGCCGCAACGACCCGTGCCCATGTGGCAGCGGGAAGAAGTACAAAAAGTGCTGCGGTAAGGACGCGTAATTTTTCCATTGATATAGGATACGCCTGTCGGCTGAGAGCCGGCAGGCGTATTTTCTGTTTTGAGGGGAACGCTAAAGGCAAATCACACCTTTTCTTCTGGTCATCCGGCTCCAAAAAAGCCGATTGCGGCACTTTCCAGGCGATTTACACCCGTTTTAGGCGATTGTCCTACGCTGCGTTCTAATTTTGCGCTTTTTGTTTTGTTTTCGCTTGCAATCGGCACTTATTGTGTTATAATGATAAAGGTTGTGTGCGTTTGGAGCCGAGAAGCGCCTGCCGTTTCATGGAGGCGGAAGGTTTTTTCTATGTTTTTGCCTAACAACAGACGCGCGCGGCCGATTGTCTGCGTGTTCATCCGGCGCAAATCCCGGATGCAATCGGATTTTAAAAGGAGGTGGGTGTGGTGAGTCCCGACCCTGGTAGTCACCGATGTGATACAAACAATTTTATAACCGGGGCACGCCGCATCCCGTCTGTTTTGGCGCGCCCTTAAAGGGGGAACTGCGCTATGATAAGCTATCTCAAGAGCACCAACGGCCGCATCCACGCGGTCAACGAAAGCGAAGAGGGCTGCTGGATCAACGTCGTCAACCCGACGGAGGACGAAGTAAACCTGCTGGTGGGCGAGTATGAGGTGGAGCCGGAATTCATCCGCGCCGCCTTGGACGAGGAGGAATCCTCCCGTATTGAGACTGAGGACGGCGTGACGCTCATCATTCTCGACGTACCGATTGTCGAAAAGCAGGACGATGCGGTGGTGTATACCACCGTGCCAATCGGCATCGTCATCACGCCCAGGCACGTCATTACCGTTTCACTTAACGAAAATCCTATTTTAAGCGAGCTTGCCAACGGGGTGGTTAAAAACACCCACACGGCTTTGAAGACCCAGTTTGTACTGCACATTATGCTGCGCATGGCGTTGCGGTATTTGCAGTACCTCAAGCAGATTGACAAGCTCAGCTCGTCGGTGGAAACCAACCTGCGCAAATCCATGCGCAACAAAGAGCTTATCCAGCTTTTGGATCTGGAAAAGTCCCTAGTGTATTTTTCCACCTCCCTGAAGGCGGACGAGATCACCATGGAAAAACTCATGCGCGGGCGGTACCTGAAGCTCTATGAAGAGGACCAGGACCTGCTGGAGGACTGTCTGATCGAAATCAAGCAGGCCATCGAAATGTCCAGCATTTATCTGAACATTCTTTCCGGCACTATGGACGCTTTCGCGTCGGTCATTTCCAACAATCTGAACATTGTGATGAAGGTGCTGACCTCCATCACCATCCTGATGGCCATCCCGACCATCATCTTCAGCTTCTACGGCATGAACGTGCAGGGTTTGCCCTTTGATATGTCCATCTGGTTCCCGACTGGTCTTGCACTGGCCGCCACGCTGATTACCGGCTTTGTGCTGTACAAAAAAGATATGCTGTAATGGTACCTCCGGCGCAGCCGGTGGCCTTCATGACAGGAAAAAGGCAGGGCGCGGAACTTCCGAGCCCTGCCTTTTTGCACCGATCATTCGGATGAGCAATACTCTCAAATGCTCATACATCCGGCGCCGCCAATGGAAAACGCCGCAGCGCATCCGGGTACGCCTTGTGCATTCTTATGCAGTTTCCCAACCCGTCAAGTAAGAGCAGGGGCTCGCTGCGCTTGTTTTCCCTGCTTTACACTTTTATTACGCCCCGCGTGCAGAAATCCCCTTTGGCCCAGCAAAAAATCTGCCGGACCAAAGGGGATTTTCATTCATACAAAGAAACTTGTAACGCAAATGAGACGTTTCGCTTGTTCACGTTTTGCAGTACCGTTCATAGAAGCCCAGCTGATTTTCACCCGATCCCATAGGCATGATAGAGAGGTCCGCTTCCCGCGCCCAGGTCAAGCCCGGCTTTGAGCGCGCCGGTCAAGTAGTCCTTGGCCCTTTGCACACTTTCCTTCAGGGAATACCCCTCCGCCAGGTTGCAGGCAATGGCGGAGGAAAGGGTGCAGCCGGTGCCGTGGGTGTTGGGGTTTTGAACCCGCTCACTGTGAAACCAGGTATACTCGCCATTGTGATAGAGAAGGTCGTCCGCCGTATCCGTGAGATGGCCGCCCTTGATGAGTACGCCGCCCCGCAGAGCCCCGGCAATTTCCTTTGCCGCCGCTTCCATCTCCCCCGCCGTTTTAATTTCCCGGCCGCACAGGCACTGAGCCTCCGGTAAGTTGGGCGTAAGCAGGTCCGCCAGGGGAAAAAGCTCGGTTCTGAGCGCCTCCACCGCGTCCGCCGCCAGCAGCCGGCTGCCGCTGGTGGATACCATCACCGGGTCGAGCACGATCCTTTTCACGCAATACTCCCTGAGCTTTCCGGCAATGGCCCGGACGATGGCCGCAGAGGACACCATCCCGATCTTCACCGCATCCGGCCGGATGTCGGACAGCACGCAGTCAAGCTGCTTTTTTACAAACTCCGGCGGCGTATCCAGCACACCAAAAACCCCGTTTGTGTTCTGGGCGGTTAGCGACGTAATCACGCTCATGGCGTACATGCCATGCACTGTGATGGTCTTGATATCCGCCTGAATGCCGGCGCCGCCGCTGGAGTCCGACCCGGCGATGGTCAATACCTTTTTTACTTCGGTCATGTCCATTCCTCCCACCATGCTTTCATTGCCTGCGGCGCCTGCTCGAGCGAGGAAAGATATCCGTCCGCTTGGTTTTTCACCTCGTCCGCCTGCGGCTCCGACGGGTCGAACACGCCGACCACTCGAAATCCCGCCGCTTTGGCGGATTTTACGCAATAAAGCGCATCTTCAAAAACCACCGTTTCTTCCTTTTTTGTCCCAAGCATTGCCGCCGCCCGCTCGTAAAAAACGGGCTGGTCCTTGGGGCAGCCTGCTTCCTGGCAGGAAAGCACAAAGGAAAGAAAAGGCAGAAGCCCGGTGCGGGCCAGCGCTGCCTTAGCAAGCGAAGGGTGGGTGGCGGTAGCCACGCAAAGGCGCACGCCTTTGCCGGAAAGCCACTCCACCAGTGCCTTTGCCCCCGGCTTGAGCGGCAGGCTCTCTCGGTACTTTCGCTCCACACAGCCGTTTAACCGGGCCAGAATGGTTTTCTCGTCCAAGGAAACCCCCAGGCTCTGAAAATACCGGGCGGTCTGGGAAAAGCTCAAAGGGGCGAGAATCCCCATAAGCCCGTCGGACACGGCAACCCCCTGGCTTTGCAAAAAGGCCTCCCCCACCCCGTCCCAGGCGGTCATGGAATCGAGAAGGGTGCCGTCCATGTCGAAGATCGCGCCTTTCAGCGCGCGGTTCATGCGGTCATTTCCTCCGACAGGGCACGCAGCCGCCGGGTGGCCGCCGCCACATCGGGGCTTGCGAAGATGGCGGAGATCACCGCGATCCCATCTACGCCGCTGCCTCTAAGCTTTAAGACGTTTGCCTCGCCGATTCCGCCGATGGCCACCACCGGGATGGTCACCGCCTCGCAGATCCGGCGCAGGGTTTCGAAGGAAACGTCGTTGGCATCAAGCTTTGTGGAGGTGGAGAACACCGCTCCTACGCCCAAGTAATCCGCGCCGCTTTCCTGGGCCTTTACCGCCTGCTCCACCGTGTTCGCCGACACTCCCAATATCTTCCCGTCCCCGATCAGCCGGCGCACGTCCTTCGCCTGCATGTCCGACTGGCCCACATGCACCCCGTCGGCATCCGCTCGCAGGGCCACCTCAATGTTGTCGTTAATCACAAAAGGAACGCGGTGACGCACGGCGATTTCCTTGATCTTCAAGGCTTCCTTCAGGAAGGTTTCCTCATCGAGATGTTTCTCCCGCAGCTGCAAAAAGGTAGCGCCTGCGGCGGCGATTTCTTCCACCTGGTCCTCCAGCGACCGGCCGTCGAGCCAGGACCGGTCGGTGACCACATACAGCTGCATGGCTTTCTTATCGAGTTTCAACGCGCATGCCTCCATTGAGCAGGGACGGGCTCATGTTGCTCATATAGTCGATCAGATAGGTGCGCAGGGTGCCCGTTCCCCCTTCGGTCTTTTGCATCTTGCGAAACGCCAGCTCTCCGCACAGGCCCATGGCGCACACGGCCGCCGCTGTTGCTTCCAACAGTTTCTCTGGGTTTGCTGCGCAGTAGCAGCCCGTCACCTCGCTGAGCATACAGCCGGTGCCGGTGATTTTCGCCATAAGCGGGTGCCCGTTTCGCACCAAATACACCTTGCTTTGGTCGGCTACCAGGTCGATGGCGCCGGTGATGGCGATCACCGCTCCGGTTTTCGCGCTTAAATCTTTTGCAAAGCGGATGGCCTCATGGACGTTCTCATCGGTCACCGCGTCGTTTAAGCCGGCGTCCACCCCTTTGGTGTCCGCCGCGGCACCGGCCACCGCCTTTATTTCGGACATGTTGCCCCGGATGACGGAAACCTTTATCTCTTCCAGCAGCCTTTGCACGGTCTTGGTGCGCAGCGCGGAAGCACCCGCTCCCACCGGATCGAGAATCACCGGGCGGCACAGCGCGTTGGCCTTTTTGCCTGCCAGGATCATGGACTGGACAGTCCTCTCGTTTAAGGTACCGATGTTGAGAACCAGCGCGTTGCAGATGGAGGTAATGTCCTCCACCTCTCCTGCTTCGTCCGCCATGATGGGCGAACCGCCGCAGGCCAGCGCTATGTTCGCGCAGTCGTTGACGGTGACATAGTTGGTGATGGCATGCACCAACGGCGTTTTCCTGCGGACGTTTTCCAAAATTGCTTCAAACATAATCGGTTTCTCCTTTCATCCAAACGCCGGCGGGGAAGCATCCCCGCCGGCGTAACGTCCTAATTGGAACGGCCCTGTCCTTTTTTGTACTCGGCGGGTCTGCGCCGGCCGTCCCGGGCCTTTTTCCCCGGATAAGGCCGCCCCTCCTGGCGGGAACGGGAAGGACGGGGTTTTCCCCCGCTCATGGGAGTGAAGGTCACCTTATAGCTGCGGATTTTGCTGTCCTGCATGGTGTCCATCACCCGCTGGGCGTCGTCCCGGTTCAGTTCCACCTGGGTATGGTCGCCAAAAATATCAATCTTACCGATGGACTTGGCAGGAATCCCGGTGGCGTCCACAATGGCGCCCACAATGAAGTTGGGGGCAATCTTCTGGTTGCGCCCCACGTTCACCCGCAGATAGGTCCGTCCGCTGCCGAAGCTGTCGTCCAGCCGTGGCTGGGGCTTGGGTGCGTCCACCACGGGAATGGACCTGCGGTCCTTTCCCGCCGTCATGGCCAGCAAGGCAAGCGCCACCTGCCGGTCGGAATAACCCCGGGCGTTGAGCGTTTCGAGCGCCTCCTCAAAGGCGCCCTCTTCCCCTTCGTCGAGCACCCGGCCGATCTTTGCAAAGAAGGCTTCCCCGCGCTTGTTCACAATGTCCTCCCGGGAGGGAAGAGGCTGCTCGGTGATCGGAGCCTTGACGAACTGCTCAATTTCCTTGACCCGGCGCACCTGGGCCCGGTTGCAGGCGAGCGTATAGGAAGCGCCGGTCTTGCCCGCCCGGCCGGTACGGCCGATGCGATGGATGTAATATTCAAACTCCTGGGGAATATCAAAATTAAAGACCGCGTCCACATCCTCCACGTCGATGCCCCTGGCCGCCACATCGGTGGCCACCAGGATGCGTACCCGGCCGGTCTTGAAGTCGTGCATGACCTTGCTGCGCACCGCTTGCTTCATGTCCCCATGCAGGCCCAGAGCGGCAAACCCGTGCCGGTCGAGATACTCCACCAGCTCGTCCACCATCTTCTTGGTGTTGCAAAACACCACCGACCGGTTGGGGGCCTTGTGCTGCAGCAAAAGATTGAGCGCGTCCATCTTCTGGGACAGAGGTACCAAATAGAAGGACTGCTCGATGGTATCCAGCGTGCGCTGGCCCTTGTCCACGGCAACGAGGACCGGGTCCTTCTGAAACTCCTTGGTAAGCTTTAAAATCGCCGGCGGCATGGTGGCGGAAAAAAGCACCGTCTGCCGTTCTTCCGGCGCTTCGCTTAGAATGGTCTGAATGTCCTCGTAAAAGCCCATGTTGAGCATCTCATCCGCCTCGTCGAGCACCACCATGCTCAAATCCCCCAGCTGCAGGGTTCCTCTGCGCATGTGGTCCATCACCCGGCCCGGCGTGCCGATGACCAGGTTGGCGGTTTTAAGCTGACGAAACTGGATGGGCATGGGCTGGCCACCATACACGGTGGCGATGCGCACCCCCGGCTTATACCGGGCGTACTTGCGCATTTCGTCGCTGATCTGCATGGCAAGCTCCCGGGTAGGACTTAAGACGAGCACCTTTGGCGTCACGTCCGCATCGCCGCGGATGCGCTCCACCGCCGGAATACCGAAGGCGGCGGTTTTGCCCGTGCCGGTGCTGGAACGGCCGATGACGTCCTTGCCCTCCAAAAGGAGCGGAATGGTCCTGGCCTGAATTTCCGTGGTCTGGGCGTACTGCATATCCGCCACGGCGCGAAGGACCGCTTCGGACAAGGGTAAGGTTTGAAATAAAGTGGATTGCATAGTACCTGCTTTCTGTTTGACCGGCGGCCAATGGGCCGCCAACGATGAATCAAGGTGTATTTGTTTATTTTACCACAAACCGATACGTTTGCAGCAAAAATCCACAAAGGTTTTATAATTATGGCATATCGCTGGGCTTTTCCATCCTGTTAAGCCCCCTTTTTATCCATAAAAACGGGACTTTTCTGTTTTGGACCGAAAAATCTCCGCCCACATGCAGCAAGGGCTTCGGATGTCCGGCGCAACATGCCGGACATCCGAAGCCTTTTTCTCAACGATTAAAAGGAAATTTTATCCAAAACACCGGTGAGCTTTGCGAGCGCCACTCCGTAGTTGGTGATGGGGACTCCATGTTCCCGGGCCTTCTGGATGCGGGAAAGAACGTATTTACGGTTAAACATGCAGGCTCCGCAGTGAATCACCAAAGAATAGGGACTCAAATCATCGGGAAAATCCGTGCCGCTGACCATATCCACCGTCAGCCCCAGCCCCACCTTCTTTTTAAGCATCCGAGGGATTTTTTCCCGGCCGATGTCCTCGGATAAGGGCGCGTGAGTGCAGGCTTCCGCAATGAGCACCTTGGATTGCTCGGTCAGCCGGTCGATGGCGGCCGCTCCTTCTGTGAAGGCCCCGATGTCCCCCTTATACTGGGCGAACAGGACGGAAAAGGAGGTGAGCAGGGTCCCCTCCGGCTTGAGGGGATACACGGCGGAAAAGGCCTGAGAATCGGTAATAATGAGCTTGGGAGGCTTTGCAAGGGCCCCAAGTGCTCCCGTCAGCTTATCGGTGGTGACGCTCATAACGATGCACTTATGGTCCAAAAGGTCCCGGATGGTCTGCACCTGGGGCAGAATCAGCCTGCCTTTGGGCGCCTGAATGTCCTGGGGCATCACCAGCACCACCACATCGTCTTCGTTTACCAGCCGCCCGGTGATGCTTTCGGCCTCAAAGTCCTCGGGAATCACCCGCACCAAGGCGGAAAGGAGCTCCTTGACCCCGGTTTTCTCCTTGGCGCTGACCAGGACGGGAGGAAGCCCTGTCGTTTCCTTCACCCGTGCGGCCAGCCCCTCTAGGTCCGCCCTCACGTCCGCCTTGCTGATTACCGGGATCACCGGCACCTTGCGCTTTTTCAGTTCCCGAAGCCACTCCTCTTCCTTTTCAAAATCCCCGTCGGAAAAGAGAAGCAGAGCCACGTCGGTTTTGTCCATGGCCTTGCGGGTTTTCTCCACCCGCATCTCACCTAAGCGCCCTTCGTCGTCGAAGCCAGCGGTGTCAATGAGCATACATGGGCCGATGGGATGGATTTCCATGGCCTTATATACCGGGTCGGTGGTGGTGCCCGCCACGTCGGATACCAGAGCGATGTCATGCCCGGTAATGGCGTTAATTAAGGAGGACTTGCCGCTGTTTCGCCGGCCGTAAATGCCGATATGCAGCCGGTTGGCGGCGGGTGTGTTGGCTAACTCCATGGTAGGTTCCCCCTTTGTCGGTTAGAATCGGAAGTCCCGCTTGCCCTCGTGCAGGTCGCTCAGGTGCGCCATGACCAGAGCCTTGACCTTCTCGTTGGGAATGGTAGGAATCTGCCTTTGGATCATGGCCTCGCCCTTGGCCCTCGTCTCGGGAGAAGCGTAGTCCTCCAGGTATTCCTTGAGGGTCATCAGAGCATTTGGCAGGCAGACGTTGGCGATCTGGCCGGATTTGACCAGCTGCATAAACCGGTCGCCGGTGCGCCCCTCCCGGTAACAGGCGGTGCAGAAGCTGGGGATGTGCCCCAAGTCCAGCAGCCAGCCCACCACCTGGTCAAGGGTGCGGGTGTCGCTCACCTCGAACTGGGCGGAGTTTTCCTCTTCCCGCTCGGCATAGCCGCCCACACTGGTGGAGGAAGCTCCGGAAATCTGGGATACGCCCAACTCCAGCACCTTCGCCCGGGTTTCTTCCGACTCTCTGGTGGAAATGATAATGCCGGTATAGGGCACGGCAACCCGCAGGATTGCCACGATTTTCTTGAAAATCTCGTCGGGGATGGCGTTGGAATACTCATCCAGATCCACGTCGTCCGCCGGGCGGATACGGGGCACGCTGATTGTATGGGGGCCTACCCCCTGGGCCGCCTCCAGATGCTCGGCGTGCATCAGAAGGCCCACAAAGTCATACTTATACATGTTCAGCCCGAACAGCACGCCGATGCCCACATCGTCAATGCCGCCTTCCATGGCCCGGTCCATGGCCTCGGTATGGTAGGCGTAGTTGCTCTTGGGTCCCTTGGGATGAAGGTATTCATAGCTTTCCTTGTTGTAGGTTTCCTGGAAAAGAATATAGGTACCGATGCCCGCTTCCTTGAGCTTGCGGTAATTTTCCACCGTAGTGGCCGCAATGTTTACGTTGACCCGGCGGATGGCCCCATTTTTGTGCTTGATGCTGTAGATGGTCTTGATGCTTTCGAGCACATAGTCGATGGGACAGTTGACCGGGTCCTCGCCGGTCTCCAGCGCCAGGCGCTTGTGGCCCATGTCCTGCAGCGCCGTGACCTCCCGGACGATCTCCTCCTGGGTCAGCTGCTTGCGGGCAATGTGGCAGTTGGAATGGTGGTAGGGACAGTACCGGCATTCGTTGACGCAGTAGTTGGACAGGTAGAGCGGCGCAAACATGACGATGCGGTTCCCGTAAAAGCGCTGCTTGATCTCCTTTGCCAAGGTGAAGATCTTTTCCATCAAATCGGGAATCTCACATTCCAGCAGCACCGCCGCCTCCTTGTGGGATAAGCCTTTACATTCCTTGGCCTTTTCTAAAATCTGCTCAATGAGCGCGCGGTTTGCCTTATTCTTTTGAGCATAGTCAAGAGTCTCCAGGATTTCAGCGTCGTCAATGAATTCGGTTGCGACTTTGGATTTGGGATTGTACACGATGGGTCCCCTTTCTTTTTTCTGCCAGGCCTTAAAGCGGAATCCGCCCTAAAGCGCGAATTTGTTCTTCCAGCTCCAGCCGGTCCTCTTTCACATGAGTGGGACTAAGCTTTGCCGGATAGATTTCGTAAAGCTGCTTATACCGGTCCGGCGTGACCTTGCGCATGACCACGTTGGCCCCGCAGGAAAACACGTCGTTTTTTTCCCCGTTGTTGAGCACCCCCAAGGAGGTGGTAGCGGGGAGGTTTGCTTTGGGAAGGAGGATGCGGGCAAGGGCCACCGCCCGTTTGGTCAGCTCGGTGCTGCCGGAGGGATGATCCCGCAGTGGCGTATCCGGGTGGGGGATAAACGGGCCGATGCCCGCCATATTGCACCCGATTTCCTTAAGAAGCAACAGGTCTTTGGCGATGGTCTCCATCGTCTGCCCGGGCAGGCCGATCATAAACCCGCTTCCCGTCTCAAAGCCCAGGGCCTTGAGATGGCGGAGGCATTCCACCCGCTCTTTGAGCGTGCCGTCCGGATGAAGGGCGCGGTAACTCTGCTCGTCCGCCGTTTCATGCTTGAGCAGGTACCGGTCTGCGCCGCACCGGCGCAGATACGCGTAGTCCTCCCTGGGCATTTCCCCGCAGCTGACGGTGACCGCCATGCCGGTTTCCTTGATTTTCCGTATAATTTCTCCTAAAATTTCCGGAGTGTAATGTGGATCTTCTCCCGACTGGAGGACAATGGTGCGGTATCCGGCCTGATTGGCGGCATAGGCCACCTCAATCATCTCGTCGGGCTCCATCCGATAGCGGGCAATCTTTTCATTGCGGCAGTTAAGCCCGCAGTACCGGCAGGCCCGGCGGCAGACGTTGGAAAACTCCAGGATGGCCCGAATTTGGACCACGTCGCCCTTGTGCCGTGCCCTCACCCGGTCGGCCTGGGCGTATACCTCAGAAAAGTCCGGCAGGCGCAACAGGGCCGCCAGCTCCTCTACGCTTGGATGGACGCTAATCGGCATGGGAATTCCCCGCCTTTTGATACACCGTTTTGATGCTGACCCCGTCGAGCATACCGATTTTTCCCGCCAGGGAACTGATTACGTCCCCGGGCGCGTCCACAATCACGCTGATGATGCAGATGCCCCGGTCCCGGTAGGGCACCCCCATACGCCCGACGATGTACGTACCGTACTCGTGCAAAATTCCATTGAGTTTCTCGGTCACCTGGGTATCCTCCACGATGATGCCCATAACGGCGATTCTGGTTTCCATATTCGTTGTCCCCTCTTTCTTAAGGAAGCCGGGAGCCTCCGGCCGAATCAAAACAAAAAATCCTCCCTTTACGCCTGCACGCGCAAAGGGAGGAAACAAGACAGAAAACGCCCACTTATGGCGGGCTCTCTTTTCGTTTCGACCTTCCTCGCAGGCAAATTCCTTTGATGTCAGGCTTTTCATTTATTTTACCACCAAATTTGTATAGAATCAAGAGGGACTTTGCGGGATTTCCACCTTTTTCGCGGCTCTTGGTCCTACGCTCTTTTTTATGAGTAAAAGATATGGTATAATGAGAAAAATTACGCCCTGTGGGGCTTCCCTTTGGTTTCAACCAGGCGGCCCTGCCGCCAATCCTGCTGCAAAAGGAGCGCAATGGTTATGGACTTTTTCAACCACGATAAGGAATTCGACGTCATCAGTATGGGTGAAATTATGCTTCGCCTGTCCCCCATGGGGCAGGAGCGGCTGGCCCAGTGCGAGGTGCTGGAAAAGCGGCCGGGCGGGTCGGAGCTGAATGTGGTCTCCGGCATCTCTCTGTTGGGGCTGCGCACCGCCATCGTCACCAAGGTGCCGGACAACGATATGGGACGGTTCATCAAAAATAAGATCCGGTTTTACGGCATCAGCGACGACTATCTGATTTATGACACCACTCCGGACACCCGAGTGGGCATCTATTATTACGAAAGCGGCGCTTATCCGAGAAAGCCGTCGGTACTTTACGACCGGCGCCATTCTTCCATCAACCACATTTCCTTTGACGAAATCGACCCGCGGATTTTCTCCAGCACCCGTATCTTCCACACCAGCGGCATTACCCTGGCTCTCGGGCAGAATACCCGGGAAACCGCCGTCAAGATGATCCGCGCCTTTAAAGAGCAGGGCGCCCTCATCTCCTTTGACGTCAATTACCGGGCCAACCTTTGGGATGAGAAGGAAGCGCGGGAAACCATCCTCTCCATCCTGCCCTATGTGGACATTCTGTTTGTTTCCGAGGAAACCTCCCGGCGCATGATGCAGAAAACCGGCACTCTTCAGGAAATGATGAAGAGCTACTGCACGGAATTCGGCACGAAGATCGTAGCGTCCACCCACCGGGTGGTCAAGAGCCCCAAATGTCATTCCTTCAATTCCACCATTTATGTGGCCGAGGAGGACAAATGCTACACCGGCAAAACTTATGAGGACATCGACGTGATCGACCGCATCGGCAGCGGCGACGCCTATGTGGCGGGCGTGCTGTTCGGCCTGGTTAAGTATAACTCGGTGGTAAAAGCCATCGAATTCGGAAACGCTTCCTCGGCCGTCAAGAACACCATTTTAGGCGACATGCCGGCCAGCGAGTTCGGGGAAATCAAGCGGGTGATCGACCTTCATAATTGCGATCACGATACCGGCGAGCTCAACCGCTGAGGCTGTTGTACGCCAGGACAGGCATAACGGCATGTTCCGCAGATTGCTCTCCCCATCCAAAACGGCGTTTTCCCGATTGTTTTCAGGCGGCCAAAGGGCCATGGTATCCTTCGTCTCCGTAAAAAGGGAACTCTCGGTTTGTACCGGGGGTTCCCTTTTTTGCCTATCCTATTCTTTTGGTAGCTGAATTTTCCCGGCTCTTTTAGTGAATCAAAAGGGTTAATGCTCCGGCTGCTTAAACCATCAAGGGTTGCCCAAACCCATCCAAACCAACGACTGTCTCGGACGTTAAAGAGGGGATCGGCGCAGCTGCGCCGATC
>NZ_JBBMFD010000025.1:0-33325 GCF_040096205.1 Solibaculum intestinale
ATCGGCGAACAAACAGATTGATGAATTCAAGGGCATGGACATTGAAGGCATCCGCAAAGCGGCCGACGACTACAAATTCAAATTTGAATATCAGTAAATTATGACCTCTCAACAGAGGTTACAGTGTTTTAATAAAATCCTCCAAAAGCCTTGAAAATAAAGGATTTATCGCAATGTGTCTGCCTTATCTCTTTATACGGTTACACACAAGTTTACTCTTTCCCTCATTGCTCATAAGGGCAAATACAAGGGCAAGAAAATCTCATAACAAGATATAACAAAGTGTGGCAATCGGAGAACTGTGATGTATGTGCGAATATATTATAACGGAGGATTTTTCAATGGACAAGTACATTTACGATGATAAAAATGGTCTGTGGTATGAACTGCAAGGAGATTATTATATCCCATGTCTTATCTTACCAGCCGAAAAAGAACAGCCTATTGGTTTGTGGGGACAGCGGCACTTGCGGTATCTGAAAGAATACCGCCGAGCCACCTACATAACCTTGTTCACAAGCGGCAGACTGAACAATTACCTTGCTGACATCGACAGGCAGG
This sequence comes from Solibaculum intestinale, assembly GCF_040096205.1. Taxonomy (NCBI): domain Bacteria; kingdom Bacillati; phylum Bacillota; class Clostridia; order Eubacteriales; family Oscillospiraceae; genus Solibaculum; species Solibaculum intestinale. Next base: position 562 of record NZ_JBBMFD010000025.1, read on the forward strand.
CGCAGGAACGCATGGAAAGGCTCACAGAGCAGATGAAACGGGTGCAGGGTATTACGGAGCAGTTAAAGGCGGAAAACGCTTTGGAATGGACACAGAGAATGAATAACATACGGGCGTGTGCAAAGGAGATTGTGGAAAAAGAAATCATCTTTGCATAAGAAGACAGCGGTAGGATTTAGTTTTCCTACCGCTGTTTCACTTAAATCAAAAAAATATATTGACATTTTTCTATGTGTTGCATATAATAACACATAGACATTTATCTATAGGAGGTGATTGAGAGAGATGGATGAAAAAAGAATTGCGGCAATTTTCAAAGCGTTTTGTGATGAAAACCGCATTAGGATTATAAAACTGCTGCGTTCAGGTGAAAAATGTGCTTGCAAGTTGCTAGAAGAAATCAATGTCACGCAGCCTACGCTTTCCCACCATATGAAAATTCTTTGTGACGCTGAAATAGTTGTCGGGCGCAAAGAGGGAAAATGGACACACTATTCTATTTCAGAAAAAGGTGTGGAGCAGGCAAAAGAATGTTTGCGGCAGTTGACAACACTTGATGTTGAAAGCGAAAACAAGTCGTGCTGTGAAAAGTGAGGAAGTTTATTGATTGCTTTTCCGCACGGCTTATATTCGGGACGATAAATCGACATATTTCAATATAACTATATGAAAGGGGCTTTTTATGGAGACACTAAAAACAATTTGGGACTTTTTTCAAAATGAAGTCCTTGGTATGAACTGGCTGAATCGCCTCATTGAAACATTTTTGAACGCTTGCGGTTTAGATACCACGGGCAAAATAGGAGGAAGTGTTCAGTTTTTCATCTATGATACTGTAAAAATTATGGTACTGCTCGGCGTTTTGATTTTGATTATCTCGTATATTCAAAGTTATTTCCCGCCCGAAAGAGCTAAAAAGATACTCGGCAGATTTCACGGAATATGGGCGAATATCATCGCCGCTCTGCTCGGTACGGTAACACCGTTTTGCTCGTGTTCTTCCATTCCGTTGTTTATCGGGTTTACAAGCGCAGGTTTGCCGCTTGGCGTTACATTCTCCTTTTTGATTTCTTCGCCGATGGTTGACCTCGGAAGCCTTGTCTTACTGATGAGTATTTTCGGCTGGAAAGTTGCTGTTTTATATGTAATATTCGGTTTGGTAATCGCTGTGGCTGGCGGAACGCTAATTGAAAAGTTGCACCTCGATAATCAAGTGGAAGAATATATCCGAAACGGTCACTCGATTGATGTTCCGCAGGAGGAACTGCATTTCAAAGACCGTATGAAATTTGCGTGGGAACAGGTTGTTGAAACCGCTAAAAAGGTTGCTCCTTATGTTCTGATCGGCGTGGGCATTGGTGCTTTCATTCACAACTGGATTCCTGAAGAATTTATTGTCAAAGCACTTGGCGAAAATAATCCGTTTGGCGTAATTCTTGCTACGATAGTCGGTATTCCGATGTATGCGGATATTTTCGGTACAATTCCGATTGCAGAAGCCCTGCTTGCAAAAGGTGCTTTGCTCGGCGTTGTCCTTTCCTTTATGATGGGCGTTACTACGCTTTCGCTCCCTTCAATGATTATGCTTCGCAAGGCGGTCAAACCGAAACTGCTTGGTATTTTCATTGGAATATGTGCTGCTGGTATTATTATTGTAGGCTATCTTTTCAACGCAATACAATATTTAATTGTTTAATTTTAGGAGGTTATTATTATGGCATTATTTAACTTTGGAAAGAAAAAGGAAGAAGAAAAGAAAACACCTGCTTGCGCTTGTAGCTGCGGTTGTGCTGCCAGCGAAGCAGAAAGCATTACAAACGATTGCTGTCCTGATTTGAAAGAGGGAGAAATCTGCTGTATCAAAGTGTTAGGGGCAGGTTGTAAATCCTGTCACGAACAATTTGAATACACAAAGCAGGCAGTAAAGGATATGGGACTTTCCGTAGAGGTCGAATACATTACCGATATGCAGAAAGTAATGGAATACGGTGTTATGAGTATGCCTGCCCTTGTTGTCAACGAAAAGGTTGTTGCTATGGGTAAGGTTTTGAAAGCTGCTGATGTGGTTGCTCTGCTGCACAAGCTGGGGTTTTAACGATGGATAAGAAAAAGGTAGCCTTTATTTGTGTGCATAACTCCTGCCGCAGTCAGATTGCAGAAGCACTTGGAAAACATTTGGCGGGAGATAAGTTTGATTTCTATTCTGCCGGAACAGAAACAAAATCACAAATCAATCAGGACGCTGTGCGGCTTATGAAACAGCTTTATGGGATAGATATGGAGCAAAGCCAGTATAGCAAGACGATTGATAAAATCCCTACGCCCGATATTGCGATTTCAATGGGGTGTGATGTCGGTTGTCCCTATATCGGTAGAGCGTTTGATGATAATTGGGGACTTCCCGATCCGACGGGCAAAAGTGATGAATGTTTTATACAGGTCATTGAGAGAATATCTCAAAAAATAAAAGACTTGAAATTAGAAAAGTAACATGAAAGCTACAGAATGGATATTATGCCCTATCTGCGGCAATAAAACTCGTACAATGATACGGGAAGATACAGAATTAAGAAACTTCCCCCTCTACTGTCCGAAGTGCAAAAAGGAAACAATCATCAATGCTCAGGATATGAAAGTCACACTTGCAGAACACAAATAAGATTTTTATGTATGCCGCCGCATGGGTAATACCATAGCGGCGGTTTTTTGTGCCTATCGGCTGTCTCTGTCAAAGGATTTCTTTCTCTGTCTCGGCTGGTTTCTCTGCTTGCCCTCCGCCTGAAGCTGGCGCAGGCGTTTCAATAGGCTCTCCCGTTCAGGCGGCTTTGCCTGCTCTTTTTGGGCGGGTTTCTGTTTTTCCCTGACCTGCCGCTCCCATGCGGCAAGGTCACGATTGTACTGCTCCACGACAGCCTCCGCCTTGCGGTAGGTTGCCATGAACGCCTGCACATCGGGATAACCGTCCTCTTTCAGAACATCGGGCAGTTTATCCAGCTTTTCAGCGATTTTCTTTTCTGTCCGCTGTATCTGCTCTGTGAGCGCCTTGCGCTCCTTACCCTTGAAAATCCCTTTTGTATCGGCAAGTTGCTGTTTCAGTTTCGGAAGTACCGTATCCTGCAAATGCCGGATTTCTTTCGCCTTATCCTGCGCCTTTATCATCAGCTTTTGCATGGTACGGAACTCTGCCATATCTATTTCAAGGACAGGCTTCGGCGGCATAGCGTGTTCACGGATTAAGTTTTGCAGGAAGTCTTTTGCCTTGTTTACGATACTGCGGAACAGACCCGGAAGCCAGCCCTTGCTTTTGATAGACTGGCTCGCCTTTTCGTGTATCTCTGTCCGCTTGACCTCTAAAATCTTCGCTTCGGAGATACCCGATAATAACGCCATATCCGCTGTCCTGTTCCATTCCTGTCTTGCGGCATTGTCGGCTTTGATTTCGTCCGCTTTGGGATTGTTCTTGCCGATTTTCTTGGTCGGCAGATAGACGCTGTTTTTATCAAATACCTTTAAGTGCTGCTCAGGATCAGAGATATGGCGGTTGATAAGTTCCGTATACACTTCCTTTATTTCCCGTAGAAAAGGCTCTCCCTTAAAGCGTGTATCTTTGGTAGTAAACAGATGGCTTTCGTATACCTCGCCTTTTTTGATGACGGTACAGCCTTTTCGTATCTGCCCGTCCTCCCCCGTGATTTCCTTTTTGGTGCGGACACGCTTTCCATTCTCGTCAAAGAACACGCTGCGGGAAGCAATCTTCATATCAGGTTCGGGGAGCAGCCTCCTCTCGCTGAAAATCAGATGGATATGATAATTCGTCTTGCGCTTGTTGTGGTGGAGGGCGGACACGCACTCCACACCATACCGCCTGCGGAACTCCTCTGTAAAGTCCGTAAGTACCTGCTGCGGCTCATATTGCGTATAGATTTCGGGCAAGGCGATAATCAGTTCCCTTGCTTCGATACATTTACCCTCTGTACCGCTGCGCTGAAACTCCTGCTGGCTTTCCCTTGCAAGGTTGCTCCAAAAGGTGCTGTCGGCGGTGCGGTAGGTGGCATAGAGATTTTCCTGCCTTGCATGGCTTGTAATATACGATATTCGCCCTTTGACATTGGGCAGCTTTGACATCTGGATAAAACTGTGTCTCGGCATACATCATCTCCGTTTTCTGTTGTCAAGGTGCGTCCTTTTTTGCAACCGTTTACGGTTGCGGCTGTCGCTGCGGCAGCGGTGACAGTCCCGTATCATACGCCGCAGGCGGTTGATACGGAAGCCCCCTGCAAGGGCGAAATACCCGGAGTACAAACCGCAGGTTTGTGCGAGGGGTGTATTTCGCTCTCAAACGCCGAGGGCTTAGGGTTACTTTCCGAAAAGAGAGTGGATGGTCATTCCACTCTGCGGACATCATCGGGCTTCAGAAGATTTCTTCCCTGATTGACCGTCAGAAACCGTTCCAGCGTGTCCCTGCGGATAATGGTCTTGCGCCCCACTTTGAGGACGGGCAGCTTTCCCCATTCCACCAGCTTCCGCATGGTGTTCCTGCCGATACCCGTACATTCTGCGGCTTCCTCTATGGTAAGTCCCATTTTGACTGCGCTCATTCTATCAACCTCCTTTTTAAACACTCATTTTGCAACTACTGTTTTATCATTATACTTATTCTGCTATCTCTTGTCAACCTATTTTGCAACCATTCATAGTTTATTTACAACTTTTATTGAGATAAAGGTTGCAAAATAAGTATCGGCGTGTTATACTGATACCAGTCAGGAGGTGAACACCTTGAAAAAAGAAACCACATTCACCGCAAAACAGGTCGGTGGGCGGATTAAGGAACGCCGCACAGAGTTAAACATTACCATGCCGGAACTCGGCAGGCGTGTAGGCGTGAACAAATCCACCATTCAGCGGTACGAAGCGGACGGGGTTGATCCGAAGCGCACAATGGTTATCAACGGTCTTGCGGAAGCGTTGCTCACTACTCCCGAATGGCTGACAGGTCTTTCCGATGATAAGGAATATGACACCTACACTCTATGCCAGCGGGATATTGAGGAACACATCAAGAAGTATCTGGACACACTTTCCCATACAGTAAAGGGCGAGCCGCATCAGCAGCTTCTCACGACATTTCTCGGCAAGATGGTTGACCTGTATACGGTTATGACCTACTACTTTGCTGACGCTATGGAGGAAGTTGACCGTGTGGCGGAGGACAAGGGGCTGAAAGAGTCTCTTGGACGGTACGCCATAGAGTCCGGGGCAATCATGGAACAGGTATACCGCAAGAAGATGGAAGTACCGATTGAGGATATGAAACGGTTTTTAGACGGGATTTTACATATCCACGATGAGGGGCGCACAAGAATGTCGATGGGCGCACTTTTCGGGATAGTGGAGGAAGCCGAAGAAAGGCTTTCCGAAAAAGAAAATTCCGTGGCACCTTGACAAGTAAAGACGCCAGTTGACTTTCACTGGCGGAAGTGACACAATTACTTTACGCACACCATATGTCACAGTCCCGATTGCCACGGATAGAAAGGAGTTTTTTATCTATGGCAAAAGGTTCTGTAAGAAAGAAAGGCAAAAAGTGGTACGGACGCTTTTATATTGAAGATGAAAGCGGCAGAAAAGTGCAGAAAGAGTTTGCAGGCACAGATAGCAAGGCGGAGACAGAAGCCATGCTCCGCAAAGCGATAGCGGACTACGAGGAAAAGCAGTTTGTCGGGAAAGCGGAAAACATCACGGTAGGCGATATGCTGGATATGTGGGTAGAGGAAGAACTGAAACCCGGCAACTTAAGCAACGGGACGGTCATGTCCTATCAGGGAACGGTAAACCGTATCAAGCAATATCCCATTGGCAAACGCAAGCTGAAAACCGTGACCGCCGACCATTTGCAGGCGTTCATTGATTTCCTGAGCTATGGTGGGACAAACCCGGACGGGACAACTTCAAAGCCCATGAGCAAAGGATATATGCTCCTGTTCTCGGCGGTGTTGCAAAATTCCTTCCGCTTTGCGGTTTTCCCGAAAAAACTGATTACCTTTAACCCTATGCAGTATGTGAAGCTGAGGGGCAGGAAGCAGGAAACGGATATTTTCTCGGACAGTGAGGAAGATACTTCCAGTATTCCTACTATCACCCATGAACAGTTCCAAAAGCTGGAGGAATTTCTCAAGGCAAAAGATAATCCCGCCTTGCTGCCTGTGCAGATAGCGTACTACACGGGGCTTCGTATCGGGGAAGTATGCGGCTTGACTTGGCAGGATATTAACCTTGAGGAACAATATCTCACGGTACGCCGAAGCATGCGCTATAACGGAACAAGGCACACAACCGAAGTGGGAACGACAAAACGGAGCAAAGTCCGCACCGTTGATTTCTGCGACACGCTGGCGGCAATCCTGCGGGCGGCGAGAACAGAACAGCGCAAAAACCGTTTCCGCTACGGGGAGTTTTATCACCTGAACTACTACAAAGAAGTAAAGGAAAAAGGGCGCACCTATTATGAGGTTTACAGCCTGCAAAGGACAGAGGAAGTCCCGGAGGATTACAAGGAAATCTCCTTTGTCTGCCTGAGAGCAGACGGGGCGTATGAAGCGCCGAGTACGGTAGGGATTATGTGCAGGGCGGCAAAGAAGAAAGTGAAAGGGCTTGAAGATTTCCATTTCCACACGCTCCGTCACACCTACACAAGCAATCTGCTTTCCGGCGGCGCAAAGCCGAAAGATGTGCAGGAACTTCTCGGACACTCCGATGTCAGTACCACAATGAACATCTACGCTCACTCTACAAGGGAAGCGAAGCGCACTTCCGCAAGGCTGCTGGATAAGGTGGTCGGCGGGGAATAAAAAGTTGCCCTTGTTTCGGCTCGTAAGGGCAAAAACAAGGGCAAACAGATAAGGTTTGAATGAAAAACAGGCGTGAAGCCTTGAAAAATCAATGGTTTTTGAGGATTAGATAGTTAAATCAGAATTTAACCTGCCGGGGAGCAAAATCCTATATATGGCCGGGCTTTGGAAGGAGTTCGCGGGGGAGCGGCGCTATGTGATCCTGACCACGGCGGCCAATACGTCGGTATCAGATATCCACGACCGGATGCCAGTGGTGCTCCTGCCGGACCAGCTGGACGCCTGGGTGAGAGACAAGGACAAGGTGCTCAATATCTTAACCGGCGATCATCCAATGCTCGAGAAAACGGCGGTATGAAAGAGCCCTCCCAAAAACGGGAGGGCTTGTCTTATACCGATCACCTTATACGTGGGCAGTAATGAAATGCACATATAACATATGCCGGATCAGCGGCACCACCAGGCTGAGCCTGGACGCGCATCGCGTTCCGGGCTCGGTTTTTTATTTTGCCTGTTCACTCGCGTTAATGGCAAGGTATCTTTTTTGTAGCATAAACCCACCAGGCTGAGCCTGGACGCGCATCGCGTTCCGGGCTCGGTTTTTTATTTTGCCTGTTCACTCACGTTTATGGCAAGGTATCTTTTTTGTAGCATAAACCCACCAGGCTGAGCCTGGACGCGCATCGCGTTCCGGGCTCGGTTTTTTATTTTGCCTGTTCACTCGCGTTTATGGCAAGGTATCTTTTTTGTAGCATAAACCCACCAGGCTGAGCCTGGACGCACATCGCGTTCCGTGCTCGGTTTTTATTTTACCTGTCCACTCGCGTTTATGGCAGGGTATCTTTTTTGTAGTGCAAACCCATAAGAAAAAAGTCCTTGTGTCCGCTCGGCCTTGAGCGGTGTATCTCCCGCAGGTAGAGTCCTGTAACAGCACATAATCTGCTTGCATATTTTGGTAAAGTAGACAACAGCCGAAGAGAGTATATGTATTTAGTATGGCTAAAAGGTTGAGCAACCTTTTTGTATTAATAGCATGATAGCGATTATCATGATTTCTGTTGTAACCAACTTTTATTTCAGGCTGTAAAGCCAGCGTTTGAATGAAAAAACAAGCGAAAGCCCCAGCCTGCAAGAACAAAAAATAAGCCGCTGTGAACCTGATTTGCGGCAAATCTTGGGAAAGGAGTTTGTCTTCTATTATGGAATACTATAGCAAGTATCCCTCCGATACGAACAGATACTGCCGCTGTTCCTCATCAGGAGAGAATTATGTATTCGTTCAGGGTGCCACTGGTCCTCAGGGCCCTCAAGGGATACCTGGCCCGCAAGGGCCCCAAGGGCCCAGAGGAGAAAGAGGACTGCAAGGGCCCCAAGGACCCAAGGGGGAACAAGGATGCCCAGGCCCGGCTGGTCCCCGCGGAATGGCTGGAATCCAAGGGCCCCAAGGCCCTCAGGGAGTTCGGGGAGATATGGGGCCCAAGGGCGACCAGGGTTTTATGGGTCCTCAGGGAATCCAAGGAAACCCTGGACCTATGGGCCTAAAGGGCGATCCCGGCCCAGTAGGCCCGAAGGGCGATACGGGTCCTGCAGGCCCGTCCGGTCCGAAAGGAGATAAGGGGGAAAAGGGAGATAGAGGCCCACAAGGAGAACAGGGCCCTCAGGGAGAACAGGGCCCACAAGGCGTAACAGGCCCTCAGGGCCTGCAAGGAGACTCTGGCTGCCAGGGCCCGCAGGGTGAGCAAGGTCCTATGGGGCCTGCAGGCGTAAAAGGAGATACCGGTCCCCAGGGTCCTACCGGGGCTACTCCTACAGTGGAGGTAGGAGCGGTTTCTTCCGGCAGTACAGCGGCAGTGACAGCAAAACCTTCAGAGACAGGAGTTCTCTTAGATTTTGTTGTACCCATCGGCCCCGCCGGTCCGCAGGGAGAACAGGGCGTTGCCGGCCCCACCGGTGCTAAGGGAGAGACCGGAAGCACCGGTCCCCAGGGTCCTACCGGGGCTACTCCTACAGTGGAGGTAGGAGCGGTTTCTTCCGGCAGTACAGCGGCAGTGACAGCAAAACCTTCAGAGACAGGAGTTCTCTTAGATTTCGTTGTACCCATCGGCCCCGCCGGTCCGCAGGGAGAACAGGGCGTTGCCGGCCCCACCGGTGCTAAGGGAGAGACCGGAAGCGCCGGTCCCCAGGGAGCTACGGGAGAGACCCCGAAGATAGCCGAAGTAGAGAATACCAAAACCAGATATGTTCTTAGTTTTACTACAGCAGCTCAAAGCATCGTCAGCCCAAATCTAAAATCCAACACGGAGACATATAATGCAAATCTCTCCAAGGTGGGGAGCACTCTGCGTGTCCCTCTGGAAAGCCTGACCCTGCTTGTACAGTCCATATCCAGCTCAAGCCTCAGGCTTTCCATTCAGCCGGCCACCACTGGAACCTCCGTTTTGGCAGATATACGGCGCGTCAGCATTTACGATGGCTCGATAGACTACCAGACCAATAACAATGTGACTATTTCTACAAATCTAGTATTGGATGATACTGTATTCACCCAATCACAGGAAATGCACTGGACGCGGATCCGGCTGCAGAATCCAACAAGCAAACTGTGGTCTATGTGTGAGATACGCACTTTTGCTTCTCAGGGTGGGGAAAGAACTTCAATCTGCGTGGAGTGGTTCTATACGGGCGCGTCATTCACAGCTCCCTGAAAAATTATTGCGTTTGGTGTATACGGCAGGCAGTCTCATATCTCCCCAAACATCCCTTGAAAGGCGGCATAAAGGACAGAGGCATTCCGTTTTATCAAAATTAAAATATAACCGTAGTTACGTGCGCACAAAACTGCCATATACACAGTATATGACACACCGCAGATAGGAATGTTTGTGTGCACAGTAACGCATAAGGAAAGAAAAAAGAAGCTGCACGAGCAATGCTCATTTTCTATTTTTTCATAGGGGTGTATAGAGGTCGAAATTTGGACCTCGAAAATGAGACAATGCAAATAAGCGAACAATAGAGGTTCTTGCAAAACAGAGATAGCACAAATGCCTTCTGGCCAACTTGGCTGGAAGGCATTTTCCTATGCTTTTCCCGTCCCAAGGGCTGGCTTGCCGCGAGAGCAACTGCTCTCACATAAAAAGAGGGACATACATATTATAATGGTAGCATAATGAATTGAGAGGGCTGTTTATGGACAACAATTTCTATCCATTCGTGAATCTGCCTTTGCCGTATGATTACGACGCGCTGGAACCCTTTATTGACGAAAAGACCATGCATCTGCATCACGATAAGCATTTACAGACCTATATCGACAACCTAAACAAGACTTTAAAAGACCAGCCGAAGCTGCAAAAACTGTCGCTGGAACAGTTGATCAAAAGGTCCTGCCAACTGCCCAAACACCTGCAGGCACCAATACGCAACAATGCCGGAGGCGTATATAACCACCGTTTCTATTTTAACGGGTTAACCAATCCGTCCAGAAGAAGGCCCGTTGGAAAGCTTGCCGAAGCCATAAACCAGCAGTTTGGCGGCTTGGAGCAATTTGAGTCTGCATTCAAAGAAAAGGCGCTGGACGTATTTGGATCGGGGTATGCATGGCTGGTAAATCATCGCGGAACACTGAAAATTGTAACCACTCCAAATCAGAATAACCCGATGGAAGACGCGGCATGCCCGATTCTCACCATTGATGTGTGGGAGCATGCATATTATCTCAAGCATTATAACGTCCGCGCCGGGTATGTGGACGATTGGACCAATATTATCAACTGGGAGAAAGCGGAACAAAACTACCAAAACTGCCTGAAAATATGTACCAAAAGGAAATGTCGTTATTGAAGCCAAAGGGCTTGCAATTTCAATATGGTTCTTTCACGCAATTCGTCCGAACCCCCCATACGCTTTGTATGCGGGGCTTTTGATACAGAGAATCGTTTGCACTGCCTGCAGGTCCTCACATGAAAAGCAGCCGGTCCATCTTCTTAAGATGGACCGGCTGCTTTATGGAAATAAGGAGGCTTTGCTGGTAGGCTTTATTAGGAAACCACGTCGCAGTCTTTGAGGATGACGTTTCCGGTGCTGCCGCTGCAGGTTCCTGTGATGGAAACGGAATCGCCTTCCTTTAGGCTGGCGATGGCATCGGTATTGTTGTCGTCAAAATAGCACTGCACGCGGATAATGGCATATTTGTTGTTTTCATTTTTAAGAGTGATATAGGCGTCGCCCAGAATGTCGGTCCCGACGCTGCCCACGGTCCCGGTGACTTTCAGATATTTGCCCTTGTACTGGTTGTCCGCGTTGACGCCGTTTTCGTTATACGCCGTCAGCAAATCGGTGGCAGAGACCGCAAGCTCCGGTTCCTTCGGCTGGGAAGGGGCTTGGCTGGAAACACCCGCGCTGGAATCCCCCAGTTTCTTGACGGTGACTTTGACTTCCTCCAATTTTACGGAGCCGTCCTTGGTCTGGGCACAGACAGTCGTTTCTCCAGGCTTCACTGCCGCGTATTCAAATACGTTCACCGTATCGTTTCCCGAGGCAAACAGGTCGATGACCCTTGCCAAATGCGGGCTTTGGATGACCCTGAGAAACGAAAACGAAGCCGGGTTTGTACGGTAAACAACGCGGATAATGACGAAAGAATCGTTTTTCCGGTCCTGCGCTTTGAATACCACACCCTTTTTGCTTTCACTGACGGTTTCGATGATCGCGTGCCGCTGTGATAAATCTATTTTTTTCCACCCCTTGTCTTGTAAATTTTAACATGCTAGAATGCTTATCGCAAGAAGGGGGAATTTTGGTGAGAAAAAGAACCGAAGAGCTGATGAAGCTGCTGCGTACGGAAAACAACATCCAAACCTATCTGACCGTTTGCAAAGCCGAGCTGCTGGACATGACGGTAGGAGAATGTCTGTGCCGGTTTTTGGAGCAATATCATGTGAAAAAGGCGGACGTGATCCGCCGCTCCGGTTTGAACCAGATTTACCGGTATCAGATTTTCGCGGATACAAAAACGCCCTTCCCGCGATAAGCTGATTGCTTTGATTTTTGGATTTCCTCTCACCCTGGAGGACGCGAACAGGGTCCTGAAAATCGCCAAGGTACGGGACTTTTACGTCCGGGACCGGCGCGACAGCATTCTCGTGTTCGGGCTCATGAACCGGATTGCCGTCCACGAGTTGGACGACCTTCTTTATGAGATGGGAGAGTCTACCATATTGACCTGATTTTTATAAAGAGAGAGACCACACGTGCGGTCCCTCTTTTGCCTGTCCCTGATTGACGATGAAAAAAGGTGTCAGTGTATTATCGTTTGTGTGACGATAGGAAGTTCGGCGAAAAATTCAATTCTATTTTTTTATACGCAAATGTAGGGAAGAATGGTCTCAAACAATTCCGGGCCGATGCCGTCAACACGCATCAGGTCCTCCACGGTTTGAAACGGACCGTGTTCCTCCCGATAAAGAAGGATCAGGCGCGCCTTCATTTTTAGAATGCCGGGAATTTGCAGGAGTTCTTTCTCCGTGGCGGTATTGATGTTGATTTTAGCCGGCTCGGAGGCGGAAGACTCTGCCGGCTGGACAGAAGAGACCGGCGGGGAAGAGGAATCCGCGGCTGAGGACGAATTCTCTGCCGGTTTTTGCAGGGAAGAACTTGCGGGCGGCCTTGTGCTTGCTTTCGGACGGGACGCCGCGTGGTTTTGAGACGCGGCGTCCGGTTCTTCCGATTGCAGGGAAGAGGCGGTATCCATAGCCGACGAGACGACGGAGGTCCCGGTGCTTTCCCGGCGGTCGTCCAATCCGTAACCGCTGGAAGCGGGTACACCGGTGACGGTAACCGTCGGCTTTGACTGTCCGGATGCAAAGACGCTGTAAAACGTCAGAAAGCAGACACAGATGGTGACCAGGGCCGTGACGACGATGTTTCGTTTCTGTTTGTCCCATTTTTTCATACGAATCCCCTTCCTCCAATGACGATAACATCATTATATCGAAAAACAACGAAAAAATACAGGAAAATAAAATGACCGCGGTGATGACGAAGGATATTAGAGAAAAGTGTGCCGCGAAAAAGAAAGGACGAGAAATGCAGATACAAAAAGTCGAAGGAAGAAAAAAGGCCTATTTGGACTTGCTTTTGCTTGCCGACCCCAGTGAGGACATGATCGACCGGTATTTGGAACGGTCCGACATGTATGTGGGTATTGTAGGCGGACGGGTGGTGTGCGAAGCGGTCGTAATGAAAACCGGCGAGACCGAATGCGAGCTTAAAAATTTGGCTACGTTGCAGGGAGAACAGGGAAAAGGCTATGCAAGCAGGCTGGTACGCTTTTTGTTCAGCCGGTACCAGGAGCAGTTTACCGCGATGACGGTGGGGACCAGCGAAGGCGGTGTGGCCTTTTACCGGCGGCTTGGCTTTGCAGAAAGCGGGATGCGCGCCGGCTTCTTTACAAACTACGATCCTCCGGTCTATGAAAACGGCCGGATTTGCCAGGATATGATCCTTTTGGAGAAAAGCCTTTCAAGGCGGCGCGGATAAAAATCGGGACCAGTCCCTTGGTACGGGCATACACTGGACTGGGCGGCTGTAATGGAGAGGGTGGAGACAGCGTATTCACTCTCTTTTCGTACCGCTCTTCCATAGTTTTACCAAAGGAGGTAACGTAGCATGCCCCGTATTTATCTCAGCCCGTCCACGCAGGAGTATAACCTCTTTGTCAACGGCGGAAGCGAAGAGCAATATATGAATTTAATTGCGGACGCGATGGTGCCTTATCTGCGTTCCAACGGCATTCAATATACCCGCAATACGCCTGATATGACGGCCGCTTCCTCCATTCGGCAGGCGAACCAGGGCAACTATGATTTTTATCTGGCCTTGCATTCCAACGCCGCGCCTGAAGGAAGCAGCGGACAAGTCCGCGGGTCCCTCGCCTTTTATTTCCCTACCAGCACCAACGGCAAGCGGATGGCGGACATCATCGTGCGCAACCTGAAAACCATTTATCCGGATCCTCAGCTGGTGCGCGCGGTGCCCACCACCACCCTGGGTGAGGTGCGTCTGCCCAAGGCCCCTGCGGTGTTGGTGGAAATCGCCTACCACGACAACGTGGAAGACGCCAACTGGATCAAAAACAACATTACCACCATTGCCCGCAACCTGGTGCTTTCCCTCACCGAGTATTTCGGCATTCCCTTCATCAATGCGCAGCCGGAACGCACCGGTACGGTTACGGTAAGCTGGGGCAATCTCAACATTCGCAACCGGCCAACCACCGCCTCAGCCATCATCGGCCAGGCGCCCAAAGGCGCTAAGCTTCAGGTGCTCGGCTCCTGGAACGGCTGGTACGTGGTCAATTATAACGGCATTGTCGGCTACGCCAGCGACCAGTATATTACGATTTAAAGCAGCGCCGTTTTTCCTCCGGCTCCGGAGGCTTTCCCGCCCAAAGAAATCCGGACGCTATGGTACCGCGCGCTCCAGGCCTTTCGGGCGAAGGTCCGCCGGAATGAGCTGAAGTGTAAAAAGCGCCCTTTCCGCAAGGAGGTTTCTCCTCGCGGAAAGGGCGTCAACCTTTATGCGATGTGGCTGCTTTGGGTGTTAAAGGCGGGACGGCTTCCGGACGCTGCCTAAAGTACGTCTGAAAGGACAAGGAAAATTTAGCTTTGCCGGCTTTTCAGGAATTGCAGGAAAAAATGCACAAAACCATGCCCGTTCCCATACGCAAGGCCGTTGGGACGCCGGAAAAGGCTCATTGGGCCGGGGCGAACTGGCTGTTATACAGCTTTGCGTAAAACCCGCCCTTTTCCAAGAGTTCCTCGTGGGTACCCTGCTCGATGATGCGGCCCGCATCCATCACCAGAATCCGGTCGGCTTCCTGGATGGTGGAGAGCCGGTGGGCCACCACAAAGCTGGTGCGCCCTTCCATCATCTTGTCGAAAGCCTTCTGAATCTGGATTTCGGTGCGGGTGTCGATGGAGCTGGTGGCTTCGTCGAGAATGAGCATAGGCGGGCTTAACAGCATAATCCGGGCGATGCACAAAAGCTGCTTTTGCCCCTGGGACAGATTGCCCCCGTCCTCGGAAATCACCGTATCATACCCCTGGGGAAGGCGGCGGATAAAGCTGTGAGCGTGAGCGGCCTTTGCCGCGGCCACGATTTCCGGTTCGGTGGCGTCCGGTTTTCCATAGGCGATGTTTTCTCGGATGGTGCCGGAGAAAAGCCAGGTTTCCTGCAGCACCATGCCGTAGCAGCTGCGCAGGCTTTGACGGGTGACCGAGTCAATGGGATGACCGCTGACTGAAATCTGCCCGGCATCCACGTCGTAAAACCGCATGAGCAGGTTGATGATGGTGGTTTTCCCGCAGCCGGTGGGCCCCACGATGGCGATGCGCTGGCCGGGGGAGACGGACAGGTTTAAGTCCTCAATCAGCCGGGTATCCGGGCGATAGGAAAAGTCCACATGTTCTGCTGTTACCCGGCCGTCGCAGTCTGTAAGTTTAGGCAGCCCCGCGTCCGGGCTCTCCACCGGCTCGTCGAGCACGGCGAACACCCGTCTCGCACTGGCAAACGCGGTCTGCAGCTCGGTGATGACGCCGGTGATCTCGTTAAACGGCTTGGTATACTGGTTTGCATAGGTCAGAAAGCAGGAGAGCTGCCCCACCGAAAGGAGACCTTGGATGGCGGTCAAAGCACCGGCAATCCCCACCGCCGCGTACACCACCCCGTTTACAAACCGGGTGGAGGGATTGGTCATGGAGGAATAGAACTGGGCCTTCACACCGCAGTCGTAAAGCCGGCGGTTGATCTCCTCGAAGGAAGCCTGCGCCCGATCCTCGTAAGAGAAGGCCTTGACCACCTTCTGGTTGCCGATGAGCTCCTCCACGTACCCGGTCATCTCTCCCCGCACCGCCGACTGCTCCCGGAACATCTTATGGCTGCGCCGGGCGATGAAGGAAGCGACGAACAGGGACAGCGGCGTGATAAGCACCACCACCAGCGCGATTTTGACGTTGATGGTCAACATGAAAAGCAGGGTGCCCAGAATGGTGACTACCCCGGTAAATAACTGGGTGAAGCCCTGCAAAAGCCCGTCGGAAATCAGGTCGATGTCGGTGACCACCCGGCTGATGATGTCACCGTGGGAGTGGCCGTCGATGTACCGAAGCGGCACGGCGCTGAGCTTGTGAAAGGTCTGCACCCGCAGGTCCCGCACCGTTTTGTAGGTCAGCTGGTTGGTGCACAGCGTCATCAGCCACTGAAAGAAGGCGCCCAGCAGAATAGCTCCGGCCAGCACAAAAAGAATGCGGGCGATGCTTGGAAAATCCACCTGGCCCTTAGCAACGATATAGTCGATGCTGTCCCCCACGAGAACCGGAGCCAGCAGGGTAAGGGCCACGTTTAAAAGCGCGCAAAGGAGCGCGCCGATCAGGAACCAAAGATAGGGCCGCGTGTAGGAAAGAATTCGTTTGAGAACCACCGTAACCTTCATCTTACCGTTTTCCCTCCTCGCCGCTTTGCTGGGACAGGCAAATCTCCCGATAGACCTGACAGGAATCGAACAATTCCTCGTGCGTGCCGATCCCGGCGATTTCCCCGTCGTCCAGCACCACGATTTTGTCCGCGCCCTTGACGGTGTTGGCCCGCTGGGAAATCATCAGCACCGTCATGCCCTTGGTTTCCCGGCGCAGCGCTTTGCGCAAAGCCGCGTCGGTGGCGTAGTCGAGGGCGCTGGCGCTGTCGTCGAGAATGAGAATGGGCGGGGTCCCCACCAGGGCCCGGGCAATGGTCAGGCGCTGCTTTTGCCCGCCGGAAAGGTTTTTGCCCCCTTGTAAAATGGGTGTGTCGTATTTTTTCGGAAGCTTCTCCACAAAGTCCGTTGCCTGGGCGATAAAAAGGGCTTTGGCGATTTCTTCGTCGGTGGCGTCCGGCTTTCCCCAGCGCATGTTTTCCCTGAGGGTTCCGGCAAAAAGCACCGCCCGCTGAGGGACCATGCCGATCTGGCGGCGCAGCCGGCCGAAGGGATAGTCCTTAACATTGACCCCGTCCACCAGCACCTGGCCCTCGGTGGCGTCGTAAAACCGGGGGATCAGGTTAATGAGCGTGGATTTGCCCGACCCGGTGCCCCCGATGATGCCCACCGTTTCGCCCGGGGAAATGGAAAAGGAGATGTTTTGCAACGCATAGTCCCCTTCCCCGTAGGAGAAGGAAACGTCACGAAATTCGATGCGGGGCGTGGATTGGTCCTTGGAAGGGGAAATCGGCCCGGCCGCGTCCTCAGTCACCGAAGGCTGGGTGTCCAGCACCTCGTTGACCCGGGCCGCGCAGGCGGAGGCCTTGGTAAAGAGAATGACCAAGTTCGCCACTACCACCAGAGCCAGCAGAATCTGGGTCATGTAGTTGACAAAGGCGATAATCTGCCCCTGGGACAGGGCCCCTGCGTCCACCCGCATGCCTCCAAACCAGAGGATGGCCACAATCGCCAGGTTCATGATCACATAAGTCAGAGGATTGAGGAGCGCGGAGATTTTTCCCACCCGCACCGAGGTGGCGGCCAGGTCGTCGCTTGCCTCGTCAAACCGTTCCTCCTCGTCCTTTTGCTTGGAGAAGGCCCGGATGACCCGCACTCCCTCCAGGTTTTCCCGGGTAATCAAGGAGATCCGGTCGAGCTTTTTCTGAATGGTGCGGTAAAAGGGGACCGAGCGGCTCATCACCAGGTATAAAACCAGTGCCACCAAGGGAGCCGCTACCAGGAAGATGAGAGAAAGCTGCCAGTCCAGCAGCATGGCCATCACTGCCGAGCCGACGATGAGAAAGGGTGCACGGATCACCAGGCGGATGAGCATAGCCACCGCCACTTGGAGCTGGTTTACATCGTTGGTGATGCGGGTGATTAAGGACGGAGTGCCGAACCGGTCAATCTCCCGGTGGGAGAAGGAATTGATACGGCGAAAGAGGTCGTTTCGCAGGATGGTGCCGAAGCCTTGAGAGGCCCGGGCTGCGAAATACTGGCAGGTGAGCGCAAAGCCGAGCCCCGCCACCCCTAAGAGCACCATCAGCCCGCCCATGCGCAGAATATACCCCGTGTCACCGGTGGCAATGCCCACGTCGATGATACGGGCCATGACCAAAGGGACGATTAACTCGAAAATGGCCTCCATCAGCTTAAAGAGAGGCCCTAAAATGACTTCCTTTTTAAAGTGCTTTAAGTAGCGCGCCAGTTTGAACATGGATGAAATCAGATCCTTTGTTGCAATCTTCGCCGGAATATTGTATGATACTACCAATCGGGAAGACGGAGGATATTTCCTTGCGTCCTGCCAGATGTTCCCGAATAGTATAGCATAGTTTCGGTTGGGTGCACAGTGGTAGTATGGGCAACCCATGGGAAAAACACGCAAAAGGGAGAGGAAAAATATGCTGACCCAGACCAAAAAGGAATTCATCGAATTTATGGTGGGCGCCGACGTGCTGCGCTTCGGTCAATTTAAAACCAAGAGCGGCCGCCTGTCCCCTTACTTTGTCAATACCGGCAATTACAAGACCGGCGCCCAGAGTTCCGCCCTGGGCAGCTTTTACGCGAAGCTTATAAAGGAAACCTGCGGCGATGGGTTCGACGCCATGTTCGGCCCCGCCTATAAAGGCATTCCCCTTGCCACCTCCGCCGCCGGGGCACTTGCCAGGGAATACGGCATCGACAAGCCCTTTTTCTTTAACCGCAAGGAAGCCAAAGACCACGGAGAAGGCGGTTCTCTCGTGGGCTACCAGCCCAAGGACGGGGACCGGATCATCATCATTGAGGACGTCATCACCGCCGGCACCGCCGTGCGGGAGACCATTCCGGTGCTCAAAGCGGCGGCCGACGTGCAGGTGCGGGATATGTTCATTTCCGTCAACCGCTGCGAGGTAGGGCAGAACCCGGGAAAAACGGCGGTTATGGAGGTCAAGGAGCAGTTCGGCATTGACGTGCACGCCATCGTGGATGTGACGGATATCCGGGAATACCTGGAGCAGGCGGGAGGATACGAAGATGTGCTGCGTCTGATGGATTCTTACATGGAGCAGTACTGTGTGTTTTAAGAAAATACAAGGAAATATTCGAAATAGTATCCTGTTAATATGAAATATTGACTTTCGATTGAGGATTTCGTGAAAAAACAACACTGCTTTTCTGGAAAATGTGATAAATCCGCTTGAATTTCTCAAATTATTTGACATTTTTCAATCTGTTGCCTATAATGTAGGGTAGGACGCACAAAATTTCTTTCAAATACAGAAAAAATTTGTTATGATAGCATCCGGCGGGAAAAGAGCAGGAAAGGGAGGAGAGGCGGATTTGAAAAAAATAGTGATTTCTTCCATCCTTCCCGGGCTTTTTCTGTCCATTGCCAACATTGTGACGATCGTCTTGTTGTATGCCATTTGCTCGATGGTCGGCGGTTTTTTGCAGCCGGTGATCTTTGTGACTCTTGCGCTTTCTTTGGCGTCTCTGAATGTGGCGGTATTGTGCTTTTCGCGGATAACAAAACGGTTTGGGAGGAAGACGGCCCACGCCAAGGCGGCGGCGACGGCGGTTTATTATCTGGCTACGCTGGGGTTTACTTTGGCGACCTTTTTGTGGATCAGCGTGCAGTGGTATGTAACGGCTGTGTTGCTGATGATTGTTTTGTATCTGTGTGCCTGCGGCGGAATTATGCTGTATTTTCGAAGCCGCAATCAGGAAACCCGCGCCCAGCAGGACGAAGAGGCGGCGAAGGTGCGCCTGCTTCTGCTTCCCATTGCCGACGAAATCCGAGATTGCCGCAAATGGCTGGAACCGGCGCTTTATTACCGGCTTTCCAGGCAGTTTGGCGCGGTGGAGCATCGCCTTTCCAGGGCCACGTCCATGGACCGGGTGGAAAGCGACGCCATCGGCCAGGTGGAAGAGCAGATTTATACAAAGCTGACGGTCACGCGGGCAGCGGTGCGCCGCCTGTCTCAGACAACGGACACGGCCGGAGCGACAAAAACGATCCTGTCCCTTTTGGAGGAAATCGAATACCTGGCCAAAAGCAAGGAAATGATCTTGGTGGAAACCAGCAGTTTGTAACGTTTCCTTTTGCCGCGTAAATATTGACAAAACGGGAATACTGTACTATAATCAGACCCAAATCGGAACAAGGCGATGACGCAGAGCAGTACCATGCGTTTTCAACAGGGAGGCGGCGCCGTGACTGAGAGCGCCGGTTTGAAACCCCGCATGGGAAGGAACACTGCCGAGCCGGCGATCTGAACACAGCAGTAGGACCGCACGGGTGCGCCCGTTACCGCGCGAGAGAGTGGCCGCTTTTTGGAAAGAAGCGGCAAGCTTTGGGTGGCACCGCGGGTAATTCCGTCCCGGATCGTTTGGCGATCCGGGATTTTTTGTTGTCAAAAAAGGAAACCCGGCGTGCGTCTGGCTAAGGAGGGCGAGACGTGCGCCGGCATTCGGGCAAAGGAGGACGAAGGTATGCAGATTACCAGAGAATTGATCGATTATGTTGCGGATTTGTCCCGTCTGCGGCTGACCGAGGAAGAAAAGGACAGAGCAGAAAAAGACCTGGGAAGCATTCTGACCTATATGGATAAGCTTAACGAACTGGACACCGCCGGCGTAGAGCCTATGAGCCACGCATTCCCGGTCAAGAACGTGTTTCGCGAAGACGAGGTGAAGCCTTCCGAGGACCGGGAGGCCTTGCTGCAAAACGCGCCGGTCAAGCAGGACGGCTGCTTTAAGGTCCCCAAAACGGTAGAATAGGAGGAGGCCCCATGATCAAACTGGATGAAAGCGCCCTTTCGCTGGGCGAACGGCTCAAAAAGCGGGAGGTCGGCGTGCGGGAAGCCGCCGGTGCCGTGCTCGAGCGCATTGAGAAAAAGGACGGGGAATGCCGGGCGTACCTGTCGGTATTCAAAGAGGAGGCGTTCAAACGCGCCGACGAAATTCAAAAGCAGATCGACGCGGGGGAAGCCGCGTCTCCGTTAGCCGGTGTACCCATGGCCATAAAGGACAACATCTGTGTCAAGGGCCTTCCCACCACCTGCGGTTCGCGGATGCTGGAACATTTCCGTCCGCCGTATGACGCCACGGTGACCACCCGGCTGCACGATGCGGGCGCGGTGCTGCTTGGGAAGCTCAATATGGATGAGTTCGCCATGGGCTCCACCACCGAGACCTCTTATTTCGGCGCCTGCAAAAACCCCTGGGATGTGACACGGGTGCCGGGGGGGTCCTCTGGCGGCGCGGCGGCTGCGGTGGCAGCCGCGGAAGCCTATTATACCCTGGGGTCGGATACCGGCGGCTCCATCCGCCAGCCTTGTTCCTTCTGCGGCGTGACCGGGTTAAAGCCCACGTATGGGGCGGTGTCCCGGTACGGCCTGGTGGCCTACGCTTCTTCCCTGGACCAGATCGGCCCTATCGCTCGGGACGCGAAAGACCTGGCGGCGGTGCTCGACGTGATCGTGGGCAAGGATGAAAAGGATGCCACTTCTGTGGACGCAGGGGAAGGCGGTTATCTCGTTTCCCTGACCGGGGACGTAAGGGGGCTGAAGGTGGGCATCCCATCGGACTATTTCGGAGAGGGCCTGGACGAAGAGGTCAAAGAAAAGGTACTCGCGGCGGCGAAGAAGCTGGAAGAGATGGGCGCGGTGGTAGAGGAATTCCCCATGCCTATGGTGGAGTACGCCATTCCAGCTTACTATATCATTGCTTCGGCGGAGGCAACCTCCAACCTGTCCCGGTACGACGGAATCAAATACGGCTTCCGGGCTGAGAAGTTCGACGATTTGATTGATTTATATGTCCAGTCCCGCAGCCAAGGCTTCGGTATGGAGGTAAAAAGGCGGATCATGCTGGGAAACTTCGTGCTGTCTTCCGGCTATTACGACGCTTATTATAAGAAAGCGCTGCAGGTAAAGGCGCTGATTAAGGGCGAGTTTGACAAGGCGTTCGAACGCTTCGACCTGCTTTTGGGCCCGGCGGCGCCCACCACGGCGCTCAAGCTGGGCGAAAGCCTCCAAGACCCGCTGAAAATGTACCTGGGCGACATCTATACCGTGTCGGTAAACCTGGCGGGACTGCCGGGCCTGGTGGCCCCCTGCGGATTTGACGGGCAGGGCCTCCCGGTGGGTGTGCAGCTCATCGGCAGACCTTTTGGAGAAAAGACGCTCTTAAATACGGCTTACGCCTATCAGCAGGCCACTGATTTTCATACCAAGCGGCCGCAGGAAGGGAGAGAGGACCGATGAAATACGAGATGGTCATTGGGCTGGAGGTTCACACCGAGCTTTCCACCAAAACGAAGATTTTCTGTTCCTGCACCACCCAGTTCGGCGGCGATCCCAACACCCACTGCTGCCCGGTCTGCACCGGGATGCCGGGCACCCTGCCGGTACTCAACAAAAGCGTGGTGGAGTACGCCATCCGGGCGGGGCTCGCGACCAATTGCACCATCACCCGGCTTAATAAGTTCGACCGGAAGAACTACTTCTATCCTGACCTTCCCAAAGCCTATCAGATTTCCCAGCTTTACCTGCCCATCTGCCAAAACGGCGCGGTGGAAATCGAGACAGGGGCGGGGGTAAAATCCATCCGCATCAAGGAAATCCACATGGAGGAGGATGCGGGCAAGCTGGTGCACGAGCCTTATGAGGATGCGACCTTGGCCGATTACAACCGCTGCGGCGTGCCCCTTCTGGAAATCGTGTCCGAGCCGGACTTCCGCTCGGCCGAGGAAGTGACCGCGTATCTCGAAAAGCTCAAAGCCACGCTGCAATACATCGGCGTGTCCGACTGTAAGATGCAGGAGGGGTCTCTGCGGGCGGATGTGAACGTTTCGGTGCGTCCGGTGGGACAGGAGGAGTTCGGCGTGCGCACCGAGATGAAGAACATGAACTCCTTCAAAGCGGTGGCCCGTGCCATTGACTATGAGTCCAAGCGGCAGATTTCCGTTTTGGAAGCGGGAGGCCGCGTCATCCAGCAGACCAGGCGGTGGGACGACGAGAAGGGCGAGTCCTTCGCCATGCGCTCGAAGGAAAACGCCCAGGATTACCGGTATTTCCCCGAGCCGGACCTGCCGCCAGTGGAAATCGGGGACGATTGGATCGGCCGGGTGGCCAAAGAGCTGCCCGAGCTTCCGGATAAAAAGCAGAAACGCTACGTGAAAGAGCTGGGCCTTCCGGAATACGACAGCCGCATGATTACCGCCTATAAGGCCATGGCGGACTTTTTCGAAGCGGCGGCGGAGCTGTGTCAGAAGCCCAAGGAAGTATCCAACTGGATGATGGGGGATCTGTTCCGCTTGCTCAAGGAGGAAGGAAAGGAAGCCTCCGAGCTGACCCTGGCCCCTCAAAATCTTGCCAAGCTCATCGGTCTGATCGACAAAGGAGTCATCAACCGCAACACGGCGAAAACTGTGTTCGAGGCGATGTTTAAAACCGGGGTGGACCCGGAAGTATACGTCAAAGAGCAGGGTCTGGAAATGGTGTCCGACCAAGGGGCGGTGGCCGCGGTGATTGCGCAGGTGCTCAAAGACAATCCCCAGTCGGTAGCCGACTTTCAGGGCGGCAAGGAGAAGGCCTTCGGTTTCCTCGTGGGCCAGTGCATGAAGGCGCTCAAGGGCAAGGCGGATCCCAAGGTCATCAACGAAACGCTGCGGGCGGCGCTGACAAAAGAATAAAAGAAACCGGTTTGTAATCCACACCTGTGCCGGGACGGCTTCGCTGTCCCGGCACCTTATTTGTGTACACGAGCCGTATCCGGCCGAAAGGAGGGGCCGGGGCTTGGCTATGTCATATAAGCGGCTTTTGTCCAGGCGGGCGAAATGCGCCGGAAGCGCAATCTAGTTGAAATCTCCCCTCAATTCGACTACAATAAAAGAATTCAAGCAAAATCACGCAAGTTGGAGGCAGGAATTCATGAAACGAACCATTGCCAAAAAAATCGCCTGGGCGCTGCTCCTTTGTATGCTGACCGGGCTCTTTTCCGGCTGTACCGATTCGTCCAAGTACCAGCGCAGCCCTACCGAGCTTGTGCTGGCGGGAGTGGGAGACGAGCCGGAGGCCGGGTTCGACCCCACCACCGGCTGGGGCGCTTACGGTACGTCCTTTCTTCACAGCACTCTGCTGCGGTATGACGAGACGCTTACGCTGGTCAATGATGCTGCGGAAGGCTGGCAGGTAAGCGGGGACGGGAGAACCTATTCGGTGCAGCTGCGCCGGGACGTGAAGTTCTCCGACGGCAAGGGGATGACCGCTCACGACGTGAAGTTCACCTATGAAACGGCGAAGAAAAGCAGCTCCAGCGTGGATTTGACCATGCTCGACTCGGTGGAGGTCACTTCCGCCTACTCGGTGGATTTTCACTTAAATACGCCCTCGTCGGTCTTTGCCAGCGTGCTGACCACCATCGGCATCGTACCCATGAACGGGTACGATGAAACCTACGGCCAGCATCCCGTCGGTTCCGGCCCCTATAAGCTCATCCAGTGGGATAAGGGTCAGCAGATTGTTCTGGTTCCAAACGAGTATTACTACGGGGACAAGCCCTATTACACGAGGCTCACCGTCCTGTTCCTGAGCGAAAGCGCGGCCTTCGCCGCGGCCAAGGCGGGCACGGTGGACGTGGCCATCGCCGCCACCGCTGTGGCGCGCAACCAGAAAATCGACGGCATGCAGCTCATCAACATCAAAAGCTGCGACAACCGGGGCATTTCCTTCCCCATGCAGAAGGTGAGCGCGCCGGACAAGGACGGCAACCCCGTGGGCAACGACGTGACCTGCGACCCGGCCATCCGCAAGGCCCTCAACGTGGGCATTTCCAGGGAAGAGCTGGTCAAGGGCATCCTGGCGGGAAATGGGTCCCCGGCCTATTCGCTGTGCGATTCTCTGCCTTGGTTTAACGAGGAAACGGTGTTTGCCGACAACGATCCCGGCCTCGCCAAACAGATTCTGGAGGAAGCTGGCTGGGTGGATGCAAACGGCGACGGCGTGCGGGAGAAAAACGGCGTCAGCGCTACTTTTAAGCTTTATTACCCGGCAGATGACAGCGTGCGTCAGTCCCTGGCGGTGGCGGTGGCGGACTTTGCCAAGACCATCGGCATCGTCATTGAGCTGCACGGGGCCAGCTGGAATGAAATTGAGCGGGTGATGCACGCGGAAGCGGTCATGTTCGGCTTCGGCAACTATACGCCTTTGGAAGTTTACAACATCTATGACAGCGCCATGTCTGGCGATTCCTATAATAACCCCAACTACTATCAGAATCCCACCGTGGACGGTTATCTCAAGCAGGCTATGGAGGCCACCAGCCAGGAAGAAGCGTACGAATATTGGAAGAAGGCCCAGTTTGACGGGACCACCGGCTTTGCCTACCAGGGCGATGCGGCCTGGATGTGGCTTGTAAACGCCGACCATGTTTATTACGTGCGCGACGGGGTGGATATCGGCACCCAGCGCCTTCATCCCCACGGGCATGACTGGCCGCTTCTTTGGAACGTGGCTGACTGGAAGGCAAAATAAACACGCAGGAATCCAAACAGCAGGAAGGAGGAAGAGGCATGGCGGGAAAAACAGCGCGGTTTTTACTAGGAAAGCTTCTTCGGATGCTTTCTTTGCTGCTGGCGTCCTGCCTGCTTTCCTTCTTTCTTCTGAGCCTGTCGCCCATCGACCCGGTGGAGGCCTATGTGGGCGCGTCGGTGACGGTGAGCGAGCAGCAGCGGGAAGAAATCGCCGCCCATTGGGGCCTTGATCAGCCTCCGGTCGAGCGGTTCGGCTTATGGCTTTCCTCCATCGCCCAGGGGGACTTTGGCACTTCGCTTCTCTACCGCCGCCCGGTGCTCGATGTGATCGGGGAGCGGTTTCTCGCTTCCCTTTGGCTCATGGGGATCGCCTGGATTTTTTCCGGGCTTATCGGTCTGGGGTTAGGCATCCTGGCGGGACGCAGAGAGGGAAGCCTGTGGGACAAAGGGATTCGCGGCTTCTGCCTGCTGTTGTCCTCCACCCCCACCTTCTGGGTGGGAATGGTGCTGCTTCTTATTTTCGCGGTGTGGCTTGGCTGGTTCCCGGTGGGGCTGAGCGTGCCCATCGGGGTATTGGAGCAGGATGTGACCCTTTTCGACCGGCTTTCCCATGTAATCCTGCCCGCCCTCACCCTGTCCTTAGCCGGCATGGCGCCCGTTGCGCTGCATACCAGGGAAAAGCTTATGGACATCAACCGTTCCGATTACATGCTCTATGCCCGGGCGCGGGGAGAAGGGGAGTGGACCGCCCTGCGCCGGCACGGCCTTCGAAATCTGGCCCTGCCGGCGGTTACCTTACAGTTCGCTTCCTTTGCGGAGCTGTTCGGCGGGTCGGTGCTGGCCGAGCAGGTCTTTTCCTACCCAGGGTTAGGCCGGGCGGCCACCGAAGCGGGCTTAAACGGGGACCTGCCTCTGCTTTTGGGCATTGTGCTTTTTTCCACCTTGTTCGTGTTTATAGGCAACTCAATTGCCGACCTGCTCACTTTTTTGATTGACCCGCGTATCCGCCGTCAGAAACGAGGTGGAGTATGAAACGGGTTTCTTCGGTCAAGACCTTGGCTGGGCCGGCAGCCGCCTCTATATGCCTGCTGTTTTTGCTTTTCTATGGGGTGTTCGGCGACCAGGGTCAACTGACCACCGACTTTTCTCAAAGCGGCCTTGCCCCTTCCTTCGACCACCCCTTCGGGACAGACTGGATGGGCCGGGACATGCTTACAAGGACCTTGTTCGGCATGTCCCGAAGCCTTGGGGTCGGGCTTCTGGCCGCGCTTATTAGCGCGGCGGTGGCCCTAGCATTGGGGACGGTCGCAGCGGTGGGCGGAAAACAGGCGGACCGGGCGGTATCCTGGGTCATCGACCTGTTTTTGGGCATTCCCCATATTTTGCTGGTTCTCCTGATTTCCTTCGCGCTGGGCGGCGGGATGAAGGGAGTGGTGGTGGGCGTGGCGGTCACCCATTGGCCCAGCCTTGCCAGAGTGGTGCGCGCAGAGCTTCTAAGCCTGCGAAGCGCGCCATACCTGCTCGTATCCAGGCAGATGGGAAAGGGACCGTTGTTCCTGGCGGCAAGGCATATGCTGCCCCACCTGCTTCCCCAACTGGTAGTGGGAACGGTGCTGCTTTTTCCCCACGCTATTTTGCACGAGTCCGCCATCACCTTTCTGGGCTTCGGCCTATCCCCCCACGAGCCCGCCATGGGAATCCTGCTCGCCGAGTCGATGGACTATCTGACCTCCGGCATGTGGTGGCTGGCGGTGTTCCCGGGGCTTAGCCTGCTGGCGGGCGTGCTTTTATTTCAGTACCTGGGAGGCTGGCTGCAAAAGAGGTTTACCAAAGAAGCCTCCATCTGACGAAGGAAAGGACGAAAAGGGCATGGAAAACCAGACGCTTCTGACCATTGAGGACCTGTCGGTGCAGTTTGTTTCTGCAGGGGTTCAAACCACTGCCCTGTCCGGCCTGAGCCTGACGGCAAAAAAAGGGGAAATTCTGGCGGTGGTGGGTGCCTCCGGCGCCGGAAAAAGCCTGCTTGCCCACGCGGTTTTGGGGCTATTGCCGAAAAACGCGGAGGTAACCGGGCGGATGACCTATAAAGAGCAGGCGCTCAACGAGAAAACCCTCCCTCGCCTGCGGGGAACGGAAATCACGTTGATTCCCCAGGCAGTCACCTACCTTGACCCGTTGATGCCGGTGGGGCGTCAGGTCTATTATCCTATGAACAAACAGGAGGGACGGGCGAAGACGGCCGCCCTCTTTGAAGAATACGGCCTATCGCCGGAGGTAATGAAAAAGTACCCTTTTGAGCTCTCCGGCGGGATGACCCGCAGAGTGCTCTTTTCCGCGGCGGTGCTCAGCGGGGCGAAGCTTCTGCTGGCCGACGAGCCCACCCCCGGCCTTTCCAGGGAGACCGCTCGGCATGTGCTGCGTCATCTGCGCGCTTTTGCCAAGGAGGGGCGAACGGTGCTGCTCATCACCCACGATTTGGACTTGGCGGTGGAATGCGCCGACCGGGTGGCGGTGCTTTACGCGGGAACCCTGCTGGAAATCGCCCCAGCCACCGACTTTACCGAAGACGGAGCAGCCCTGCGCCATCCTTACAGCCAAAGCTTGTGGAATGCGCTGCCTCAAAACGGGTTTCACCCGATTGCGGGAAATATGCCTTCGCCCGGCGAACGGGTGAAGGGTTGCCCCTTTGCTCCCCGCTGCCTGAAGAAAACGGCTCTATGCTGGGAAAAACCGGTACCGCTGCGCCCTCTTCGGGGTGGGACCGTGAGGTGTATACATGCGACTTGAAGGAATCGACTTGGTGGTAAGCTATTCAAAGCGTCCGGTGCTCCAAGGGCTTTGCTTTTTCATGGAGGAAGGGGAGCGGGTGGGACTGGTCGGTCCCAGCGGCTGCGGCAAATCCACTTTGGCAAAGGTGCTTTCCGGAATGCTTTGCCCTCAGGCGGGAGAAGTACGGCTGGACGAAAAGCCGCTGCCCAAAAAGGGGTACCGGCCGGTACAGCTCATCTTCCAGCATCCGGAGCAGGCGGTGGACCCCAAGTGGCGGATGGAACAGACTCTCAACGAAGGGTATTTTCCCGACCAGGACGTGCAAAACGCGCTTGGCATCGAAAAGGAATGGTTCACCCGGTATCCAAGAGAACTGTCGGGCGGGGAACTGCAGCGGTTTTGCATTGCCCGTGCCTTAGGACCCAAGACAAGGTTTTTGCTCTGCGACGAAATCAGCACCATGCTCGACCCCATTACCCAGGCTCAGCTGTGGGAGCTATTGCTCCACTTCAGTGAAAAACGGGGAATGGGGCTCTTGGTGATTACCCACAACCGGACGCTGGCCGAACAGGTCTGCACCCGCATCGTGGAATTTGAGGATTTAAACGGGAAAGGGGAGGAACCTCATGCAAAAAAATGACGAAATTACCCTTCGCATCACCGGTATGACGGCGGAAGGCGCTGGTGTGGGTCGAGCGGAAGGAATGGCGGTGTTCGTTCCCTATGCCGCTCCGGGAGACCTTTTGCGTGCCCATGTGGTTAAGGTGCATAAAACCTACGCCTTCGCGAAAATCGAAGAGATATTGGAGCCCTCCGCCGACCGGGTGGAGCCGGATTGTCCGGTATTCGGCCGGTGCGGCGGCTGTGTCTACCGGCATTTGACCTACGAGGCGGAGCTTAAGGCAAAGCGCCAGCGAGTGCAGGACGCGCTGACCCGCATTGGAGGGATGCCAATCGAAGTGCCGCCGGTTCTCGGCAGTGAAGCGGTGGACGCTTATCGAAATAAGGCCCAGTACCCGGTAGCGCGGGTAAATGGGCAGCTACAGATCGGCTTTTTCGCCCCCCGCAGCCACCGGATTGTCGACTGCCGGGACTGCCGCTTGCAGCCGCCCGAGTTTACCGCCGCGGTAAAAGCCGTGGCTGGTTGGATGGAGCGGTACCAGGTTTCCGCCTACGAGGAGAAGAACCACAGGGGCCTTGTGCGCCACATTTATCTGCGCAAGGGTGAGAAAACCGGACAGGTGATGGTCTGCCTGGTGGCAAACGGCAAAAGACTGCCCCATTCGGATAAGCTGCTGGAAGCATTGCGCGAGCAGGTTTTGGGTCTTGCCAGCGTGGTACTCAATGTCAATGAAGCGCGCACCAATGTGATTGTGGGGGAAACCTGCTGCACGTTGTGGGGGATACCGGCGATTGAAGACGTGCTGTGCGGGATTCGGGTATCCATCTCCCCGCTGAGCTTTTACCAGGTTAACCGCCGCCAGTGCCAGGTGCTCTACCGCAAAGCCGCCGAATACGCGGGGCTCACTGGGAGCGAAACCGTGCTCGATTTGTACTGCGGGACCGGGACCATTGGTTTAACCATGGAGAAAAAGGCCGGACGCATCATTGGGGTGGAGGTGGTTCCCCAAGCGGTGGAGGACGCCAGGAAAAACGCCAGGCGAAACGGCATAGATAATGCAGCCTTTCTGTGCGCAGACGCGGCCACTGCCGCCGCCCGGCTCGCAAAGGATGGTATCCGGCCGGACGTGGTGCTTCTCGACCCGCCTCGCAAGGGCTGCACAGAAGAATTGGCCGCGACCGTTTCCCAGATGGGGCCTGGGCGGATTGTGTACGTGTCCTGCGACCCGGAGACGCTTGCGAGAGATTTAAAAGTCTTCGGAGCGCTCGGCTACCATACGAATGCTGTGCAGCCGGTGGACATGTTCCCCCGCACCGCCCATGTGGAAACAGTGGCGCGGCTGACAAGAATTAATAGGAAGCTGGAAAACGCATAGATGAGATTAGTTAGTTGGAATTGTAATGGTAAGTTTCGGGAGAAATGCAAGGTCATTAGCGATTTGGATGCAGATATCTATGTGATTCAAGAGTGTGAAAACCCGGTATCACATAGTTAAAAATATTGGTGTCATTTAATCAATTTTGCCGATAAAGCGGTAGAAGATTTCTACCTCCTGTTCCCGGCTTCCGTCCTCACCTTTGACCGCTTCATGGACAACGATTTTTTCAATCAGCGTATTCAAAAGTTCGGCGGTCAGTTCTGTTGGATTGACGCACTCTTTCATCAAGGCAATCCATTTTTCTGCGTCTGCGGCACTCTGGCTTTCAGCGGCAATAGCAGATTGAAGCTGTTCAATCTTTTCTTCCAGTTCCGCCTGTTCGCTTTGGTACTTCCCGGACAGCATATTGAAGTTGTATTCTGTGATACGCCCCGCCGCCCAGTCCTCATACATCCGGGCAAACAGGGTATCGACCTCGGCTTTCCGCTTCTCCGCTTTTTTCAGTTCAGCAGCCTGTTTTTTTCTTGCGGCGGCCTGTCCTTTGTCATTGGCGTTCAGCAGCCGTTTCAAAAGCTGTTCTTCATCGTGCTGTACCAGCGCCGACCAGTATTGCAGACGGGAGAGGACATAGGCGTAAAGCACATCATAGCGGATGTAGTGCATGGAGCATTGGCGTGTGCCTTGCCCGTTCTTGCTACAATGGTAGTAGCCATAGGGCTTGCTGTTCTGTCTGTTCTCCCCGTAGGCCAGCGACCAGCCGCAGTCCGCACACTTTATCAGCCCCGCAAAAATCTGTGTCGTGCCATTCTTGCGCTCCCTCCGGCGGCTTGCGATCTGCTCCTGTACCTGCCGGAAAACCTGTTCGCTGATAATCGGCTCCTGCGTGTTCTCCACCCGCACCCATTCGCTTTGGGGCTTGCGTATCCTCCGCTTGTTCTTAAAGGAAATATTGGTCTCCCGGTAGTGGATGGTATGGCCGATGTAGGTTTCATCTTTCATAATGCTTTTGACCTGCGCTATCGTCCATGCGTAGCCTTTTTCCTCTGGTGCGCCAGCATAGATATTGGCGAAAGTCCCGTCACGCTGGAAGTTGATAAATCCCGGCGTCGGTACTTTTTCCGCAATCAATATCCTTGTAATGCTGGCCGCCCCTTTGCCGTGAATAGCAAGGTCAAAAATCTTCTCCACGATCCAGCGGGTTTCCTCGTCGATTATCAGCTTGTTTTTGATTTCCGGGTGTTTCCTGTACCCGATGGGAGCATAGGCGCCGATACGCTGTCCTGTGGCAAACTTCGCTTTGAAAGCGGCCTTTACCTTGCGGCTCGTATCTTTCGCAAACCATTCATTGAACAGGTTTTTGAATGGGACAAAATCGGAAAGCCCTTTTTCTGTGTCCTCATTCTCCGCAACGGCGATATAGCGCACTCGTTTTTCCGGGAACAGAAATTCCAGATAGTAGTCCATCATCACATGTTCCCGCCCAAAACGAGACAGGTCTTTCGTGACAATGCAGTTTACTTTTCCGGCTTCCACATCGTCCATCATGCGCTGAAAATCCGGCCGTTCAAAGTTCGTCCCCGACCAGCCATCGTCCACATACTCACCGACTACATGAAGCCCCTGTTCCTTTGCGTACTGTTGCAGGATTGTCCGCTGTGTTTCAATGCTTACACTGTCACCATAGTTTTCATCGTCCCGGCTCAATCTCATATAAAGCGCTGTGTTGTAAATCGTAGTATTGTAAGGTTGTTTCACCGTTAAAAATCCTCCTTCTAAAGAAACAACCCACGCTTACAATACTTTTGCTCTATGGCAATTATATCATAAGCGTGGGCGTGCTATCAATGATGGGCTATCAGGTTGAAGCGGCTTTTTCTGCGGTGTGCCGCACCACATCTACAATCAGATCACCGAGGGGCTTCCCGCCTGCGGCGAAGTGTTCGGAGATTTTTATACGGTTGTTCCCACATACAAAATACTGCGTGCCGTTCTCTGCTTGTATGACCTGCCCTGTCCGGGGCGTAAAAATATCGCTTTCGCTTTTTGCCATCCAGTGTCCTCCATATTCAGTTTTCAAGGTACAATGCCGCACAGGGGCGGCGAAAATTTCTGCTTATATCTATCACCTTTCCTTTACCGTGTGCCGCTGCTGCCGTTTCAGTTCCGCCAGTATATCCGGCGGGATACGGTTAACCAGCCGCTGTAAATTGTCCAGTTCGCTTTTCAGCTTTGCCCGTTCCATCGTATCTTTCATCTTTCCTTTTTCGCTGGCCTTTGCCCTTGCTTCCAACTTCTCATTCTCCGCCAACAGGTCATTGATCGTGACCTTGTACTTTTTCAACTGCCCGGAGAAGTTCTCCATCTGCGGGAACCACCTTTTCAGCATGGAGAGGGCTTCCTCTTTTTTCTTTCCGGCGTTCAGCGGGTTAATGCCGTCAAGGGCGACTTCAATGGCTCTGGCCTGTTTGGAGAGGGAAACAGCCTGTTTGAAAAGCCGGGTGGGGATATGCTTCCGGCCTGTCTTGCTGGCACTCTCCCCACGCTCCAAGTCAGGATATTTCTCCACCATATAGGCGTGAAAATCGTCCTGCCACTTCGTCAGGTTTGCCCG
>NZ_JBBMFD010000026.1:0-32704 GCF_040096205.1 Solibaculum intestinale
CTCCTTAGTAAATACCGGCCTCCCGCAAAAACCCGCGCGGGCCGAAACGCGGCCCGCGCAGCATCCATTCTCATTCATCCTGCTCGTCCAAAGAAAGGGAATAGGAGGGCAGGAACTCCTTTAGGAAGCAGCGTACCTCCGGCAGGTCCATCTCCTCAAGAGACCGGCGCAGGGAACGGGACGCTTCCATAAACTCCCGGTTGCCTGTCTTTTCCTCTTCGACGCACTTGATGAGGGCGGAAAGCTTGTCCGCCGCCTTGACGATACGCCACAGCTCTTCCTCTTGCGGGCGGTGAAAGAACAGATCCTCATAATCCGGCGCCAAGTCTGCCGGCAGGCAGGAAAGAAGCCGACGGCTCGCTTCCTCCTCCACCGTGTGGTAGGCTTCCCGGATTTTCGGGTTAAAATATTTGACCGGGGTGGGCAGATCCCCGGTGAGGATTTCCGGCACATCGTGAAAGAGCGCCAGAGTTGCCGCCCGCTGGGGGTCCACCTCCCCGCCGAACCGGCGGTTTCGGATCACAGCCAGCCCATGGGCCAGTACCGCCGTTTCCAAGCTGTGCTCGCTTAGGTTTTCGCTGCGGGTGTTTCGCATCAGGCCCCATCGGCTGATGTACTTCAT
Source organism: Solibaculum intestinale (assembly GCF_040096205.1). Taxonomy (NCBI): domain Bacteria; kingdom Bacillati; phylum Bacillota; class Clostridia; order Eubacteriales; family Oscillospiraceae; genus Solibaculum; species Solibaculum intestinale. The sequence continues at coordinate 623 of NZ_JBBMFD010000026.1, forward strand.
CCTGGAGAGCATGGCGAAAAAATGCCGGCTGCGCTTCATCGGCTTGCCCCGTTACGCGGAGAATACACCGCGATGGACTGGCGCTCCACCAGGGGCATGTCCATCACCACTGGCGCGTCGCGCATGCCGGTGTCGATCATATTGCAAAGGCGAAGGGCCGCCTCCCGACCTACCGCTTCACTGGGATGCCCAAAGGTGGTCAGAGGGGGATCGGCCAATTTGGACATGCGGGCGTTGTCGATGGAGACAAGGGAGAGATCCTCCGGCACCCGGCGCCCGCAGCGTTTTAAGAGCTCCATAAGCCGCATGGCCACATCGTCGTTGTAGCACACCACACCGGTGCACCGTTCCAGCCGTTTGATCACCTGCTTGTCGTAATCCCCGCTGAGCAGGCTGATCAAATCCCCGGTGGAGTACCACAGCACCGCGTCCTCGTCGAGCTCCGCGCCCGACTCATGCAGCTGCTGGATAAAACCCGCGTACCGTTCGTGGCCCTGCATATCGTCCGCCTTGAAGATGCCGCCGATGTGGCTGTGCCCCGCCTTGCGCAGGAGCTCAGTAGCCTTGTACCCGGTGCCCCGGTCGTCGGTCACCACATAGCAGCAGGGAAGCGCCCGGTAATACCCGTTCATAAACACATAGGGAATCCGGCAGCGGTTGAGCTGCTCATACAGATGCAGGTTGGGATTGGGCAAGGCGGTCTTGGTCCCTTCCGCGATAATCCCGTCCACGCCCTTTTCCAGAAGGGAAGTCAGCAGGCGGGTTTCGTTCTCCACCCGGTTGTGGGTCACGCCCAGGGACATGGTGTATCCCTTGCTGGTGAGCACCTGCTCGATTCCTTTGATGATATCGGGAAAAATATAGCTGTCCACATAAGTAATGATAACGCCGATGGTCATGGTGCGGTGGCTCTTGACGGGAGAGGCGTTAATATAGGTGCCGCTTCCCCGCCGGCGGACCAGAATCCCCTCCGTCTCCAGGGTGCCGATGGCCTGGCGCACCGTCTGGCGGCTGATGTTGAATTCTTCCGCCAGGGTATTCTCCGACGTGAGTTTATCGCCCCGGCGGAAAACGCCGTCGGCGATCTGCTGGCGGATGTATTCGCTTAACGCTTTGTGCTTAGGTACGCTGGGATCAAGTTGCGGCAAGTCCAATCACCTCGAAACAGGCAACCAAACGCCGCCTGTAATATATTTGTTCGAATATTATATCATGAATCTCTGCCGAATTACAACTGAAAATATGCCGGTAATCGGAATTGCTGCGGTAAGATTCAGAATGCTTGTTTGAATTTTACATTGATTTTCCTCCGGGGCCAGCAAACAGAGCCTTCCGTTGGCGGCATACGTCAAAACCGCGCCTTCCTTTTGCGCGAGCCTCGCCGCCACCTCGCAGAAGGAAAAGAACTGCCGAGTGCTGCGGCGGACCTGCCAGTCAGGACCAAAACGCTGCCCCTCCCAGCCGGAACAGGAAAATTCCAGCAAAAGAGTACCGCCCGGCGCTGACGCCAAGCTTCCGTCCGGCGCAAAGAGGGGATCGGCCCATTCCTTAATATATAAGCTATACCCATGCGCCTCCCCTTCCAGCAGGCCGGTCCGAACCGGTCTTTCCTCCCTGGACGGCGCGATCTCCCAGCGGATGGGCAGGATGGGGCGAAAGCGCTCCTCCAGGAGCGCCGGCAGACGGTCTGCCAGCGGCTGCGGAATCCGGGCGCACAGGCAGTCTCCCCAGTAGGCGGGCTTATGCTGGGACAAAAGCAGCGCGTCCGCATAGGGAAAAAGAATCTGGTCAAAGGGAACGTTTCCCTCTTTATAAAGAAGCGCAGCCAGCTCCTGCATCAGGCATCCGGCCGCGGTGCAGCGGGCATAACAAGCGGCGGGAGTCGCGGCTTCGGCGGCGGGCTGGGCCGATTCAGGGACAAAGGCGGTCAGGTAAGGCATGGCGGTTCCTCCGGTCGATGGACTTTGCTTTCTCCCGGCGGCTATGGATCGGTTCCCCCGAGGAAAGCGTGCATGTTGTATTATTGTAGCACAAATACGAAAAAAAGAAAGGCCGGGCGGTATCCGTCTGGCCTTTCTAACGCGCATTCAGAATTCTTTTTTTCCGTAAATCCGGCAAGAGATCCAAAAGGAAAGCAGCAGCACCGCCAAGGCGACGGGGAGGGAAAACAGAAACGCCTGCTCCAGCGTGGCCTCCGAAGGAAAAAAGCCGGAAACCGAATCCTTGAAAAAGAGCAGCAGCATGGAGGGGAGAAGAAACACCAGGATCATGAACAGCCTGCCCCGTTCCGGCCCGAATTTATAGAGGAAGGGCAGGATCAGGCTCAAAAACAGCACTGCCACCGACAGAATGGTGTAGGCGGAAAGCAGGCTTTGCGCGGGATCGCCCGTCTTACGGATATAGCCGAATACCAGACTGAAGGCCAGGGTAATGACGCCGCCGAAAACGGTGAACAGCAGGCAGACCAGGTACCGGCTCGCCACCGCCTGTTTGCGGCTGACCGGCATGGTAAGCCCGAAGCGGTCCCATTTGGCCAGCTCGTCGTAGGAAAAGGTAGCCACCGACATCATGGCCAGCACCAGCGTCACCATGCCGGAGATGACGTCCACCGAGTCGAGCATGGAGAAGACCACGATATAAACCAAAATGAATACCGCCATGGTGCGCGCGTATTTGCGCAGTACCAGCAAATCTTTCATGAACAAGCCCTTCATTGCTGTTCCCCCCTGACGTAGAAAAGCATAATGTCCTCAATGGTGGCGGCGTCCACCACGGCGGCGGGATACCGCCGGCGCACCGCCGCCCGGTCCTTTACCAGCACCTCGTAGCCGAACTGGCTTTGGCGGTAGCCGATCTGTTCCGACCGGTCCAGACGGCCGAACACCTCCGCGCCGCACCGCAAAATCCCATACCGGGCCAACAGGTCGTCTTTCGGCTCCTCGAACACCACTTTTCCCTTATGGAGAAACACGATATAGTCGGCGATTTTTTCCAGGTCGCTGGTGATGTGGGAGGAGAGCAGAACCGAGTGGTCCTCATCCTGGATGAATTCCAAAAATACGTCCAGGATCTCGTTGCGCACCACCGGGTCCAGACCGCTGGTGGCTTCGTCGAGAATGAGCAGCCTCGGCTTGTGAGCCAGGGCGGACGCAATGGAGAGCTTCATCTTCATCCCGCGGGAAAACTCCTTGAGCACCTTCTCTTTGGGAAGGGAAAAGCGCCCCAGATACCGGTCGAAGAGCCTGTCGTCCCAGGTGGGATAGACACGGCGAAGCACGCTGGCAATGTCTTTGGGAGATAGGGTGTCGTGAAAATAGCTCTCGTCGAACACGACGCCGATCTGCTCCTTGATCCGCCGCTCCTCCTTGATGTGGTCCATTCCAAACAGGGTCACCCTACCGCTTTCCTTTTGGATCAGGTTCAAAATCAGCTTGAGGGTCGTGGTCTTGCCCGCGCCGTTTTCCCCGATGAAGCCCAAGATACAGCCTCTGGGCAGGGAAAAGCTCACATGGTCCAGGGTAAAGTCCCGGTAACGCTTGACCAGGTCCTTGACTTCCAAAATTGATTCCATATACATACCTCTCTGTCCCGTCACGGTTTGCCAAAGGGTTTCACCCGCGTAAACAAACCTAGACGGCGACGTCTCTTGTTTACTCGCCTTCATAAAGGAGCTTGAGCATTTCCGTGAGCTCCGGCAGGGAAATGCCGCCGCTTTTCGCCACCGACACCGCCTTTTCCAGGTGCTCCTGGGCCAAATGCAGCTGGCTTTCCCGGATGAGGGCGGTGTTGCGGGCCGCCACAAAGCTGCCCTTACCGGTTACCGTTTCAAGGAACCCCTCCTGTTCAAGCTCTTCGTAAGCCCGCTTGGTGGTGATGACGCTGATGCGTAGTTCCTTGGCCAGCAGGCGCATGGAAGGCAGAGCGTCCCCCGCCTGCAGCGCGCCGGTCATAATAAGCGACTTGATCTGGGACGCGATCTGCTCGTAAATAGGCCGCGCGTCCGCATTGCTGATGAGGATATCCATGGAATGATCCTTTCTGCATATATTGTATATACCGTGTATATACAATATTCCTCTTTTATATTCTTGTCAAGGGCCTTCTTGCAAACATTTTCTGGAATATTTCTTTCAAATTTTACATTTTGTTGAAACGGCTATGGACTGAGAAGAAAAGCGGCCGTACAAGTCGGTGAATTTATATGGATTTTTTCATCTTTCAACTAAATTTATATTGAAAATCTCATAAAGCAAAAGTATAATATACCTGTATCCGTGATTTTGGATATAAAAATAAGAAAAGGGAGTTGTAAACTGTATGAAATCCAAGAAGATTCTCGCGTTGCTCCTGTCTATGCTGATGGTTCTAGCCGCCTTCCCGCTGGCTGCTTTTGCCGCAGCGGACGCCGACGCACCCATCGCGCGGTATAACTTCGGTGTAAGTACCGTTCCTGAAAAAGAAAATTGGATCCCGGTGGACGAGACCACCGTTTACTCCGCTGAACTGGGCTACGGCCTGGGCAAACCATTCGATTCCAGCAGCGGCCGCAACCGGGGCGATCTCACCAGCAGCGGACTCTATTACGACCCCATGACCTCTTCTTGGCTGGGAAGCGACAATTGGAACTTTTCTGTGGACCTTCCCAACGGCAGCTATGATGTGGTCATCTTCTGTGCCGACATGAACGGAGACAATGCCAGCAATATGGCGAAAGCCACCAAGAACGGCACTCGTTTCACCATCGAGGGCGTACAGCATGAGTACCTGCACATCCAGACCGCCAAGCTGCCTAAGGTGGACGGCCTTACGCAGCCCTATTTTATCACCTATCCTGTCACGGTCACCGATGGGCAGCTGAACATTCAGGTCGGCGGCCTTACCCAGGAAGAAAAGAATGCAGCTCTGGCTCAGATCAACATCTACGACCCGGAATTCGACGTAACCTATAACTGGGGCAACGCCGTGCAGGGCTATGTAAACGGCATCTCCATCTATAATGCGGGCAAGGCCCCCACCGCTTTGGCAGACCTGCTTTCTGCTTCCGGCACCGGTACGGTTACTCCTCCGGTGGAAACTTATGACGTCACTGTGACTGGTGGCACCGCTAACCCGGCCAAAGCCGAAGCTGGTACTCCCATCACCGTTACCGCCAACGTACCCCAGGGCAAGCAGTTCGTGTCTTGGACCGTCAACGCCGGTACCGTTACCCCCACCGGCAGCACTTCCCTGACCACCGAAACCCTGACCTTCAACATGCCCGCCGAGGCGGTTTCCCTCACCGCAAACTTTGAGGACATCCCGCCCGCTCCTACTTATGACGTCACCGTCGTCGGCGGCACCGCCAGCCCGGCTAAGGCCGAAGCCGGTACTCCCATCACCGTTACCGCAAACGTGCCCCAGGGCAAGCAGTTCGTGTCTTGGACCGTCAACGCCGGCACCGTTACCCCCACCGGCAGCACTTCCCTGACCACCGAAACCCTGACCTTCAACATGCCCGCCGAGGCGGTTTCCCTCACCGCAAACTTTGAGGACATCCCGCCCGCTCCTACTTATGACGTCACCGTCGTCGGCGGCACCGCCAGCCCGGCTAAGGCCGAAGCCGGTACTCCCATCACCGTTACCGCAAACGTGCCCCAGGGCAAGCGATTTGTCTCCTGGACCGTCAACGCCGGTACCGTTACCCCCACCGGCAGCACTTCCCTGACCACCGAGACTTTGACCTTCAACATGCCCGCTGAGGCGGTTTCCCTCACTGCAAACTTTGAGGACATCCCCACCCCGCCGGCAGGCGAGATCACCGTTGTCTCCGACAAAAAGGCCTACGCGCCCAACGAGACCATTGTGGTCACCATCACGACGCCTGACACCGTCAAGAAAGCTTATCTGGCCGCCGAAAACGGCAACGGCCTGGCCACTGCCCGGAACGTGACCGTCAACGACAACGGCACCACCACTTGGGTTCTGACCTTCTCCCTTGGCTCCAAGGGCAACCGTGTCCTGACCGTTTATACCGACGGAGTTGCCACCGATAAAACGGTTTCCTTCGTCGTGGATACGGGTGCTCCGGTAGAGCAGGGCGAAGTGAAGATCATCAGCGCCAGTATGGACGCCACCGGCAAGGTCAACGAGCCCATTACCGCCACCATCAAAACTTCCACCAGCGTCACCAAGGTCCGTCTCTTCAACGAAAGCGGCATGGGTCTAGCTCCCTCTTCCTGCACCTATGTGGATGAAGACGGCGTGCGTACCTGGACCTATACCCTGAGCGTGGGCACCCCCGGCACCCGCAGCTTTGTCGTAAAGGCAGCCGGCGCCGACATGGTCTGGGCGGATGGAACCGAAACGCTCTCCACGCGCATCGCCCGTTCTTAAAACGATCTCATCCATCCTTTTCTTTTCCCGCTCGTGTCCAGCCTGGATACGGGCGGGATCTTTTTTCGGACGGTACGTAACTCTCTTATGGGCACAACCGTATGTGCAAAAGCGGGACCACCATAGCCAGTGGATGAATTTCTTCCTATTTCCCAAATAAGAACCTGATCCGGGACTTTTGTTTTACAAAGACAGGTGATTGATTTCGGCCATGGGGTGTGTTAAAATAAAGAAAACCAAATCGAACCGGCAATATGCCGCATGCAGGAGGAAAAATTATGAGCAGTGTAGTTGAAAAAATCCAAGCAATCGGTCTGATTCCCGTCATCAAAATCAGCGACGTGAGCAAGGCGGTACCGCTGGCCAAGGCGCTGTGCAAGGGCGGCATTCCGGCTGCGGAGGTTACCTTCCGTACCGAGCAGGCGGCAGAGGCCATTCGTCTGATTAAGAAAGAGGTTCCGGACATGCTGCTGGGCGCCGGCACTGTGCTGACCCCCGCCCAGGCGGACGCGGCCATTGAGGCGGGCGCTTCCTTTATCGTCAGCCCCGGCCTCAACCCGGATGTGGTCAAGCACTGCATCGCCAAGGGTGTTCCGATGATGCCCGGCTGCGCCAACCCCAGCGACGTGGAGTTGGCTATGTCTCTGGGTCTGGATGTGGTAAAGTTCTTCCCGGCAGAGCAAGCCGGCGGCGTGAAGATGATCAAGGCCATGTCCGCTCCCTACGGCAACCTGAAGTTCATGCCCACCGGCGGCGTCAACGAGAGCAATCTCAACGATTACCTGAGCTTCAAGAAGATCATCGCCTGCGGCGGCAGCTGGATGGTCAAGGCCGACCTGATTGAGAACGGCGATTTCGATCAGATCACCGCTCTGTGCCGCAGCGCTGTCAACAAGATGCTGGGCATCGAGCTCGCCCACATCGGCATCAACACCGCCGACGAAGCGGACGCCAGCGCGGTTGCCAGCAAGATCGCTTCCACCCTTCCCATCGACGAGAAGGTGGGCAATTCCTCCATCTTCGTGGGCAAGATCTTCGAGGTCATGAAGGGCGCAGGCGCGGGTGCCAACGGCCACATCGCCCTCGCGGTCAACGACATTGACCGCGCGGTCAACTACTTCAGCTACATGGGCATTGCCTTTGACGAAGCTTCCGCCAAGAAAAAGGACGGCAAGCTGGTCGCCATCTACTTCAAGGAGCAGCTCGGCGGCTTCGCTATCCATCTGGTACAGAAGTCCTAACTTCCCTTCTTCGTTTGAAAAGCCCTCTTGCGGCGTTTGCCGCAAGAGGGCTTTTTGTCTGCACTTTTGGCACCGTCACCTGTATCCCGAGGAGGACCGCCGTCCCACAAAGAAGAACACAGGAAGAAGAGTGATCCGTTCTTCACGGCCAACACACTAAAATAATTTGTATCAACCTTTATATATAATCCATATGGGTGTTTTCTAAACCGTCATTGTTCTGTTTTTGCAAGAAAACAGGGCCTGGGACGAAACTTGTCCCAGGCCCTTTCTGATAAAATACAGCACGCACTTATCCAAAATGGATTATTCTCTTTAAATAATACGAATCGCAAACTGCGGACAGTAGGTGGTGCAGTACCCACAGGTCAGGCAGCGGTCCTGAAGGATATGGGCTTTATGGGTTTCCTTACCCATTTCCATCGCCAAGTTGGGACAGCCCTTCACGCAGCGTCCGCAGCCGATGCAAAGGGATTGGACCACCGTATACCGCTTGCTCCAGCCTTGCACGTCGGGCAGCTCGTCGGCCGGGATGCCGCTAAAGTACTTGAGGTTATACTCCACCTCCCGCAAGGACACCATACCCAGCGCCACCGCCGCAATTCCGGGGATGTTTCTTGCGTAGCGCATGCAGTCGTCAAACTCGTTGATGTGCAGCCCGCCGGACAACGCTTTCATCAAATAGACGCCCTTGCCGGCATCCACCGCCATTTGCACGGCCTTCTCCATGTCCGCCCGGGTTCCTTCCAGGATACCGGTGCCGTGGAGGTTGAGGATAGGGAACACCACATCCAGCTCCTCCATCCCGGCCGCCCGCTCCACCACCTTAACATTGTGGGTGGAAATGCCGACGGCGCGCAGGATGCCTTTCGCCTTATAGTCGAGCATGCATTGCAGAGTGCCTGCCCGGTCCTCGAACACAGAGGTTCCTGCCCGGGCGGCGTGAAGCAGCATAATGTCGATCACGTTGATATCCAGCTCCCGGCGCGCTTCCTCGATGGCCGCCTGCATCCCCTCATAATCGGCGGCGGCCGACTTGGTGGCGATCACCGGGCGGATCCCGGCCCGCTTGATTCCTAAGCGGATGGGGGCGTAGGTCTGGTACATCTGGGCAGTGTCGATAAAGTTAATTCCGCCCAAAATCGCCGCCTCCACCAGCTTAGCCGACTCTTCCACCGGCATGTCCTTCTGTGCGGGGCCCATGGGTAGCGCGCCGAAGCATAGCTCGGTCACTTCGAGCCCTGTGCGTCCCAATATGTTCGTTTTCATAGAAGTACCGCCTCTTTCCTTCGATTTTTCCGTTTTCAGCGGTTGCCTTTGTTCGACATAGGCAGTTCCCCGCCCGTTTCAAGCATCCGCAGCCGGCACGCTCGCCGCCGAAACCAATGAACCGCGCCGAAGAACACCCGATCCCGCCGCCAAACAAGGGGAGAGATCTGCTTTTCTTTTATTCTATCACAGATTTCCCTTCTTTTCTACCAAAAACCCCGCGTTATCCAGCCAGGTGCATCTGGGAGGAATACAGCTGATGGTAAAGCCCGCCCTTTGCCATGAGCTCCTCATGGGTACCGGCCTCGGCAATACGGCCTTGGTCGATGTACAAAATCCGGTCGCAGCGTTCGATGGTGGAAAGCCGGTGGGCGATGATGAAGGAAGTGCGGCCCTTAAGCAGCAGGGCGATTCCTTCCTGCACCAGCCGTTCGGTGGCGGTGTCGATGGAGGAGGTGGCCTCGTCAAGCACCAGGATTTTCGGGTCATTAAGCAGGGTCCTTGCAAAGGCGATGAGCTGCTTTTGCCCTTGGGACAGGCCTCCTCCCCGCTCCTTGACCACTGTGTCGTACCCGCGTTCCATTTGGATAATAAACGCATGGGCATGAACCGCCTTGGCTGCGGCGATCACTTCCTCATCGGTAGCGTCCAACCGGCCGTAGCGAATGTTGTCCATCAAGGTTCCGGAGAAGATAAAGCTGTCCTGGAGCATGATGCCCATCTGGCTGCGCAGGGAATGGAGGGTCACGTCCATGACGCTGTTTTGGTCAATGCGCACTTGACCGAGTTCTATGTTATAAAACCGGCTGATTAAGTTGACGATGGTGGTTTTGCCCGCGCCGGTGGGGCCCACAAGGGCAATGCTTTCTCCGGGACGGGCGGTGAAGCTCACGTCGTTTAATATCCGCACCCCCGGCTCGTACTCAAAGGACACGTGGTCGAACTCCACTTTTCCCGTGATGGGAGGCAGCTCATAGGCCCCTTCCTTGTCTTCAATGACGCTGGGCTCGTCGATGAGCTCGAAAATGCGTTCCAGGTACGCCACGCAGTTGATAAACTGGTTGTAGATCTGGGCCAGGTTGGTGATGGGCTGCCAAAACCGGGAGGCGTAGGTGCCCATGGCCAGCAGCACGCCGAAGGAAACCATCGGGTCAAACCAGTAAACCCCCGCGATGTACACCAAAGTCAGCACCACCTGGGAGACGATTTCCACCGTGGGCGGCACCGCGTTAAAGAGGACCTCCATTTTCAGCCACGCTTTGCGGTACCCTTCCGACAGCTTCTCAAAGATGCCCTCGTTTGTCTCCTGGCGGTTGAACATCTGGGTCACGCTGGCTCCGTCGATGGATTCCTGCACGTAGGCGTTTAAGTTGGAGGTTTTGTTGGAGACGTTCTGCCAGGCCCTGTGCTGCTTGTGCTTAATCAGGAAGATAAAGACGCCCAGCACCGGAAGGCCCGCCATGGTAATCAGGGCCAGCGGCACCGATACCTGCAGCATGAAGATGCAGATGAACACGATGTTGATGATTTCCACGATGAAGTTGATGATGCCGTTGGAAAACATTTCGGAGATGGAGTTGATGTAGTGGACCACCCGCACGAGAATCTTGCCGTGGGGGCGGTTGTCAAAATAGGAAAAGGGCAGGGTCTGCAGATGGTCAAACAGGTCCTTGCGGATATCGTGAACGATGCCGTGGCCCACCCGGGCCATGAGCACGCCGCGGATATAGTTGGCCGCCACGCTTACAAGGACGGTCAACAGCAAAAGCCCGCCTAAAAACAAAAGCTGCCCCACGTCCTTGTTTGGCACCGCCACGTCCAGCGCCTGCTGCATGAAAAGAGGCCCGGTCAGCGCCACCACCGCTCCCACAAAGGAGACGAGCAGCGCGGTGATCATCCTCTTTTTGTAGCGGGACACGTAGACAAAGCTGCGCTTGAAATGCTCCCATCGAAAGGGGGATTCCAGCTCTTCGTCCACATCATACCGGTTGCGCGCCATATGCACTCGCCTCCTTTTCGGTCTCAATGTTGTTTTGCAGCGCCCAGATGCTGTAGTAATACCCCCGCATTTGCATCAGCTCTTCATGGGTGCCCTGCTCGGTGATGCACCCCTCCTGGAGCACATAGATGCGCTGGGCGTTTCGCACCGAGGACACACGCTGGGCAATGATGATCTTGGTGCAGGGGAAGGGCAGATCCTTTAAATTGGCCTGGATAGCCTTTTCCGTCTCCATGTCCACCGCGGAGGTAGTATCGTCGAGAATGAGAATGGGGGGCTTTACCGCCAGGGCTCGGGCCAGGGCAATGCGCTGCTTCTGGCCGCCGGAAAGGCCCACACCCCGTTCTCCCACCAGGGTCTCGTACCCTTCGGGCATGGCTTTGATAAATCCGTCCGCCTGGGCAAGGGCGGCAAACTGGCGCACTTCCCTATCGGAAAGCTCCGGCGCGCCGTGGCGGATGTTCCCGGCAATGGTATCGGAAAAAAGGAACACCTCCTGGGTAGCCATACCGATGGAAGTACGCAGGGAGGCAAGGGTCCATTCCCTCGTGTCCCGCCCATCCACCAGCACCTGGCCCGAGGACGGATCGTAAAGCCGGGTAATCAGGTTGGCGATGGAGGTTTTCCCTGACCCGGTGGGGCCCATGATGCCGATGGTGCTTCCGGGGGACGCCCGGAAGCTTACGTCTTGGAGCACTTCCTTCTGGTCTAGATGCAAGGAGACATGGGAAAATTCCACCGCTCCCTGCATCCGGCCCTCCCGCTTCACCGCCCGCTTTTGGTCCGCAATGGAGGGCTTTGCATAGTAGATTTCAATAATCTTGCTGCAGGAAACGAAAAACCGCTGGATGTCGTTTAAGAGCATCCCTAGGTTTTTGAGAGGGTTTGCCAGAGCCCAAACCAGGGTGGAAAAAGCCAAAAGATCCCCGGCGGTCAGCCGTCCCCCAATCAGGAATAGGCCTCCGACCACCACCACGATGATGGTAAGCGACTGGGAGAGAAAGTCGATAAAGGGCTGAAACTTCAGCCACGTCAGCGACGCTTTCAGATTGATGTCCCGGAAGGCCGCGTTTTTCTCCTCAAACCGCTCCTTTTCAAATTCCTCCCGGGCAAAGGCCCGCACCACCCGATTCCCTGCGATGTTCTCCTGGGCGTTGGTGTTGAGCTTGGAGAGCCGCTCGCGCACCTCCACGAAAATGGGCTGAATCTTCTTTGAGAACAACAGGCTCACCACCGCGATGCAAGGGGCCACAACCAGCATCACCAGGGTAAAGAGGGCGTCTACCGTAAAAAAGTATAGCAGGGTAGCGGTCAGCAGCACCACCGTGTCCACCACCACGAAGCTGATCCAGGCGGTGGTGTGGCGGATGAGCTCCAGGTCGCCGGTCATGCGGGTCATCAGGTCACCGGTGGTGTAGCTGCCGAAAAAGCGGGTGTCCTCGTTCTCGATCACATGGTAGAGCCTCCGGCGCACATTCTTAATCAGGTGCTGGGAGGAACACTCCAGCGACATGTTCATACCATAGCGCAAAAGCAGGCGCACCAGCTGGGTAAGCAGCATGGCGCCCAAAAACCAGGGCAGCAAATCCGGCTTTTGCGGGGTGATGACCTCGTCGATCATCATCTGAGAAAGCTTGGGGTTGATCATCATCATCATGGAGGTGACGGCCGACAGGAAAAGGCCGAGCACCCACAGCCCCTTGCGCTTCCCTAAGTTCTTCCAAATCCATTTGAGCTGGAACATGGCATCTCCTTCTTTTCAAAAAATAAGCGCCTCTTTTTCACAAAGAGGCGCTAACAGACCCAGTTGCCCGTATCTTTCACAGGATCCGGCGGCCTCTTTTTTCGTGCGGCATTTTGGTTTTTCACGGCAATCCCTCCCTGTTCTCAGTTAGAATATAGTACCGCGAAGTTTTTCTATTTGCAACTAAAAAATAGGTGTTTTTTCGCTTTTTTTGGTCAAAAATTGCGAATTTTTTGGAAAACATCCCGGTTTCCCCTCTTGCATTTTACTGCGTCCTTTTGTATGATGAAAGTAATCGTCCGCGCGGTTTGCGCCGGGCTTGACTTTTTTCAGAAAGAAGTGTAGTCGATGAAAGCCATGGTCATTCACGAAATGGTCGAATACACCTACGGGCAGGAAGGCCTCAAGGAAATCGGGACGCTGTGCGACCTGATCGCAAAGCCCATGTCCTTTGACGAAGCGAGAACCCATCCGGACGCCCTCGCCCAGGTGGAGGCCATCTTCAGCGGCTGGAAGTACCGTCAGATGGACGCTTCCTTTCTGGACCTGTGCCCGAATCTGAAGATTGTCTTTTACGCCGGCGGCACCATCCACCGGCTGGTGTCCGACGCGTTCTGGGAGCGGGGCATCCGCATTTGCAGCGCCTGGCGGGCCAACGCTGTCCCGGTATCGGAATTCGCTCTGTCGCAAATTCTGTTCACCCTCAAGCGGGGCTACTACGGCATCCGCCGGTATTTGCAGGACCGGGAAATTGATCCTTCCTTCGAACTGATGACCCAGACCATCCCTGGGGTTTACGAGAGCACGGTGGGGCTGGTTTCCCTGGGCGCCATCGGCGGGCGGGTAGCCGAACTTCTCAAAGCCTTCGACGTACAGGTTCTCGCTTACGACCCGTATGTGTCCAAAGAACGGGCGAACGCGTTAGGGGTTACCCTCTGCTCGTTAGAGGAGCTTTTTGCCCGGTCGGATGTGGTGTCCCTCCACGCGCCCTGGCTGCCGGAGACGGAAGGGATGATTACCGGCGAGCTGATTGTCTCCATGAAGCCCTATGCATCCCTTATAAATACCTCCCGTGGAGCGGTCATCAACGAGCCGGAGATGATCGACGTGCTCACGCGCCGCCCGGATTTGCAGGCTATGCTGGACGTGACCCATCCCGAGCCACCTGCGTCCGACTCTCCTCTTTTTTCTTTGCCAAACGTGGTGCTCACCCCTCACATCGCCGGGTCCTTCGGCCACGAGGTGCGCCGCCACGCCCGGTACATGCTCGAGGAATGCCGCCGGTATCAAAGCGGCGAACCCCTTCTCCATGAAATCACCAGGGAAATGGCCGAACATATGGCATAATCTTCTTTCAAAAGGCGGATGAAGATGCAAGCGTACGAGATTCTTTTGTGGTTTGGCGGGGGCGTCGTGCTGCTCGTACTCCTTCTTGGGGCGCTGAGCACGGCGCGTTTCTACCGCCATGAGCAGTTTGTTTGTCCAAAGTGTTCCTATCCCTTCCAGCCCCGGCTGCGAAAATACCTGTTTTCCCAAAACGCGGCAGGAGGAAAAATTCTCACCTGTCCCAACTGTGGGGCAAAGGAATACATGGAGCCCCAACGGCGAGACGGTTCCAAGTAGGCATCGCCTTCCGCCGCTGCATTTTCAGAAAGCGTGCGCATGGTCCTGTTGGGAAATCAAAAGAGAGAGCCCTGGGTTTTCGCCCGGGGTTCTCTCTTTGTCGCGGAGTATTCCTTGAAACGCACCGCCATGGTTACGATTCATGGGTCAGGCCATGCATAAAGCCGTCCAGCGCCAGGGCACTGATGTCGGCCCCGATCACCTGGTTGTCGTAAATAAGCAGGTTCGCCTGCACCGCCCCATCGTAGGCGGGGTAATTCAAAACCGTGTAGCTGTATTTCTTGGCAATTTTCCCTTTATAGGCTTCCAGATCCATCCCTTGCTTTTTTTGCACCACGTTGTACTCTTCATACACCGCGTCAAAGGTCTTGGGAATGGTCACGTCCGCGCTGGACACCGGCATGGGATTGACTTCCCAGCCGAAGCTTTTGAGGTAATTGACCCGTTCCTCATTGGTGGATATTTTGGTCGGGGCCGCGGTTTCCTGGGCCTGGCCCTGCGCCGCCGTGTCGCCTCCTCCTATCCCGGTGAGCACCACGATGAGAATCGCCGCAATGAGCCCGATCAAAACCAGAATTCCCAAACGCATCTTCTTTTTGGATGCCTTGAATGAATAGACAAACATATCTCCCGCCTCCAGCACAGTAGTCCTAGTCACTCATTGATATGCCGTGCCATAGGCGGATATGCCTGCCCCTTTATTGCCCGTAAAATTCCCGGGCCGCGTCAAAGAAGGCGTCAATGTTCTCCCAGCTTGACAGGGGCGGAATGTCGCACCCGGAGGAGATGACGAAGTTTTTATACTTCGCGCAGGTATGAAGCAGCGCGAGCGTGCTTTCCCGCACCGACTGAGGAGTGCCATTTCGGAATTGACCAGCAGGGTCGATATTTCCCATCACCAGCGTATCGGTAGGCATGAGGGTGAGTATGGCGGCCATGTCCACAGCGTTGCCAAAATGGTAGGCGGCGGCGCCGATGGACACAATCCCGTCTACCAGAGGCATGGTGTTGCCGCAGTTGTGATAGATGACCAGAAAGCGTTCGTCCTGCACCGCGTCCACAATCCGCTTGACAAAGGGCACCGAAAAGGCATCGTTTAGTTCTGGAGACAGAAGCCCGGCCGCCGGCTCCGCCATCACTACGCCGTGGGCGCCCGCCGCCTTGTAGCCGCGGATATAATCAATGAGGAACCGGGTGGTCTTCTCCAGTGTCTTTGTCACCATATCCGGCTCCATATAGCAGTTGACCATGATTTCGCTCATGTCCATCAGCCGGCCGGCCAGCGAGAAGGGGCCGATTACCCCGGCAAAAACCGGGCGGTCGGTAATTTGTTTCACCGCCTGGCCGATGGCCTCGATGTAAAGCCCAGTGCGCCCCGCGCCTACTTGGGGAACCGCCAATGCGTCCGCGTCCGCCTCGTCCTCCAAAATCCGTCCCACCACCGTGGGCACCTCATCGTCGCTGACGCGGATTTGAGAGCCGAAGGCCTCCGCTTCCACCGATAGGTCCATCATGCTCACCGCCGCAGCCGTATCGCACCGGTCGGCAATCCGTTTCATTCCCGCTGCCTGGCGGTCCGGATCGGAAATTAGGTCCTTTACGCTGCAGCCAAGCAGCTGCACACAGGGAAAGGAGAGGACCGGCATTGGTTTTTTCACCGCTGCCGTCTTCATTTGCGTAAGCCAGGTTGTCATGGTACCATTCATCACAGGTTCCCCCAGTTTTGTTTTTTGTTTGCTGTCTGCTTCTATTGTACCGTCTCAAAGAGCCTTGGAAAAGAGCGGTCTGTTTTCCGATTGTGGCGGTATATTTTCATTTCTTGCTGTGGGAAAACCCAATTCTATACGAGAACCCTTGGCAAAAAGAAAATGCCCGCCGTGTCGTTGGACACAGCGGGCACAATGCGTTGCAAAAAGGATTAGTTGAGCTTCGCCTTGAGGGTGTTGAGCTGGTTGCGCAGCTCCTGAGGCAGTCTGTCGCCAAACTTGCCGTAGAACTCTTCGATGCCCTGGGTCTCTGCCTTCCACAGCTCCTTATCCACGCTCAGGATATCTTTGAGCTGCTCCACCGAGAAGTCCAGGCCCTCCAGGTTGATGTCTTCGGCCTTAGGCACAAAGCCGATGGGCGTCTCGTCGGCGTCCGCCTTGCCCTCGCAGCGCTTGATGATCCAGTCGAGGACACGCATATTGTCACCGAAGCCCGGCCAGATGAAGTGGCCTTCGTCGTCGGTGCGGAACCAGTTGACGTTGAAAATTTTGGGAGCCTTGTCGCCCAGCTTCTTGCCCATCTCGATCCAGTGCGCCCAGTAGTCGCCCATGTGGTAGCCGCAGAAGGGCAACATGGCCATGGGGTCGCGGCGGACAACGCCGACGGCGCCGGTGGCGGCGGCAGTGGTCTCAGAGGCCATGATGGAGCCGACGAATACGCCGTTCTCCCAGTCACGGGATTGGTACACCAGCGGAGCGGTCTTGGCGCGGCGGCCGCCGAACACGATGGCGGAAATCGGTACGCCCTCGGAAGAATCAAACTTCGGGCTGATGCACGGGCAGTTCTTAGCCGGGGCAGTGAAACGGCTGTTGGGATGGGCGCCCTTTTCACCGGAAGCCGGATCCCACTTTTCGCCCTTCCAGTTGAGCGCGTTCTTGGGCGGATTCTTGTCAAGGCCCTCCCACCAGACGGTGTTGTCGTCTAAGTTGTGGACCACGTTGGTAAAGATGGTGCCCTGGCGGGTAGAGGCCAGTGCGTTGGGATTGCTCTTCTCGTTGGTGCCGGGAGCCACGCCGAAGAAGCCGTTTTCGGGGTTGACGGCCCACAGGCGGCCGTCCGGACCGATGCGCAGCCAGGCGATGTCGTCGCCCACGCACCAGACCTTATAGCCCTGCTTCTTATAGACCTCCGGCGGGATGAGCATGGCAAGATTGGTCTTGCCGCAGGCGGACGGGAAGGCGGCGGCGATGTACTTGACCTCGCCCTGGGGATTCTCTAAGCCGAGAATGAGCATATGCTCGGCCATCCAGCCTTCCTGCTTGCCCTGGTAGGAAGCGATGCGAAGGGCGAAGCACTTCTTGCCCAAAAGCACGTTTCCGCCGTAGCCGGAGTTGATGGACCAGATGGTGTTGTCCTCGGGGAAGTGGCAAATATAGCGGTTCTCCTCGTCCAACTGGGCCTTGGAATGCAGGCCGCGGACAAAGTCGTTGCTGTCGCCCAGAGCGGTGAAGACCTCTTTGCCCATGCGGGTCATGATGGCCATGTTGAGCACCACGTAGATGGAATCGGTGATTTCCACGCCCGCCTTGGAAAACGGGGAGCCAATGGGGCCCATGGAATAGGGGATGATATACGCCGTACGGCCCTTCATGGAGCCGTCGAACAGTTTGCCCAGCTTGTCATAGGCTTCCTTGGGATCCATCCAGTTGTTGGTGGGGCCCGCGTTCTCTTCTTTTCTCGAGCAGATGAAGGTGCGGTGCTCCACGCGCGCCACGTCGTTGACCGCAGTGCGGTGCAGATAGCAGCCCGGAAGCTTCTCCTGGTTGAGCTTAATCATTTCCTTGGTTTCCTCCGCCTGGCGGCGCAGGTCATCAAGCTGCTCCTCGGAACCGTCAATCCAGACAACCTGGTCCGGCTTCGTCAGAGCGATCATTTCGTCGACCCAGTCGAGAACATGCTTGTTGTTCGTCAGTGCCATGATCATTCTCCTCTCAGTCACACAATGTTGCAATCTTTTCCTTCTAATTGCGCATGGTGTTATTATAGTATTTTTTCGTAAATTTAGCAATGAATAATATGTGAAATCGTTGTCAAGCAGACGATTTGGCGTATTATTTGCAATTTCTCAACCTTTCGCCTGCATGATTTGTGTATTTTACCAACAAATTATTGGTCAATTGGCCGGGATGCATAAGCATTTAACGTGAAATCCGCCCGGTTCCCCGCAAGGAACTCATAAAACCCCTGCGCGCCTACCATGGCGCCATTGTCTCCGCACAGGGACAGGGGCGGCATAAAAAGGCGGATTCCTTTTTCCCCGCACTGCTGTGAGAGGGTCTCTCGCAAACAGGAGTTGGCGGATACGCCGCCGGCCAGCGCTACCGTTTTGTAGCCGAACGCTTCGGCCGCCATCATCACCCGGTCGGACAAGGCCCGCACCACCGCCGCCTGAAAGGAGGCCGCCAGGTCGGGGACCGGCAGGGTCTCCCCCTTCTGCCCCGCGTTGTGGATGAGGTTGATGACCGCGGTTTTCAGCCCGGAAAAGGAAAAGTCATAAGGCGCACCCTCCACCTTGGGGTTTGGGAGCTTGAACGCATGGGGATCTCCCCCCTGGGCCGCCTTATTGAGATACACCCCGCCCGGATAGGGCAGGCCCATGGACCGGGCCGCCTTGTCGAAGGCTTCCCCCGCCGCGTCGTCCCGGGTGCGGCCGATGACCTGAAAGCGCGTGTAGTCCTCCACCGCCACGATATGGCTGTGCCCGCCCGACGCCACCAGGCATAAAAAGGGCGGCTTCAGCTCCGGGTGAGCCAGGTAGTTGGCAGCGATATGGGAGCGCAGATGGTGCACCGGCACGAGGGGCTTGTCTGCCGAAAAGGCCAAGCCCTTGGCAAAGTTGACCCCCACCAGCAGCGCGCCGATCAGACCGGGAGCATAAGTCACCGCCACCGCGTCGATGTCCGAGAGAGCCGTGCCCGCTTGCTCGAGCGCTTCGCGCACCACCCCCACCACATTTTCCGCATGGCGGCGGGAGGCGATTTCCGGCACCACCCCGCCGTAGAGCCGGTGCTCGTCCACCTGGGACGCCACCACGTTGGACAAGACCTTCCGTCCGTCCTCCACTACAGCCGCCGCCGTCTCGTCACAGGACGACTCCAATCCTAAAACCAGCATAATCCTAGTATTCCTCCAAATTGCCGGGCCCATCCGGCCCGAACCGTGTTCTGTTACAGCTTTTTGACCATCACGAGCCCGTCTTCCGGCGGCTTTGAATAAAAGCCCCGCCGCCGCCCCACCTGCTCAAAGCCGAAGCTTTCGTAGAGGGCAACCGCCCCCGTGTTGGACGGGCGCACCTCTAAGGTCAGCCGGGCAAGGCCGTTTTCAATCCCATAGCGCACCAGGGAAAAAAGCAGGCTGCTTGCCACCCCTTTTCGCCGGTGCTCCGGGAAAACGGCCACGTTGATGATGTTCCCTTCGTCGAGTAGATGGTGCATTCCCACATACCCGAGGACCTCTCCCTCCCGCTGGGCAACCAGAAAGACCGCTATCGGGTTCAAAAGCTCCTCAGAAAGACCCGCTTCGCTCCAGGGAACCGAAAAGCAGCACTTTTCCAGCTTTGCCAGCGCCGGGATATGCGCCGGAGACATAGGGACGATCCGAACATCCGGGTTCATGAGGCGTCCTCCGTCCCGGTTTCCTTGAGAAGTTCCGTCAAGAACGTCGCCACCGCTTCCTTGAGCTGGTCCCGGCAGGCCCGGTAAACCTGTTCATCCCCGCCGAAGGGGTCGGACACGCCGCCTCCGAGCACCACGATCTTTTCCATGGGCACGCCCGCTTCATGAAGCGCGGCGGCGTGGGAAAGGCTCATGACGGCGAACCGGTCGGTTTCGGTCAGCTCGTACCGGCTTAACGAACGGGACCGGTGGCCGCTCAAATCAATCCCGATCTCTTCCATCACCCGAACGGCGTTCTCAGCCGCCGGCTCCCCGGTGTAGGCGGCAAGCCCGGCGCTTTCCACCTCCACGTCCGGCCGACCGGCCTTTTGCAAAAAGTCCCTTGCCAGCGCCTCGGCCATAGGGCTGCGGCAGGTGTTCCCTGTGCAGACAAACAAAATCTTCATTGCCTTTGCTCCTTATCTTAATGGGCGTCGTACCAGGTTTTCCCTGTGTTTACGTCCACGCTTAACTTCACGTCCATTTGGGCGGCCCCCTCCATCTCTTCCTTGAGAATGCGGGCCGCTTTTTGGGCTTCGTCCTCGGGCGCTTCTACGATGAGCTCATCGTGCACCTGCAAAATCAGGCGGGCTTTGAGTTCTTCCTCCCTCAAGCGCCGGCTAACCCGGATCATGGCGATCTTAATGATGTCCGCTGCTGCGCCCTGGATGGGCATATTGCGGGCCACCCGCTCGCCGAAGGCGCGCAGGTTGGCGTTCGAAGAGGTCAGCTCCGGCAGATACCGGCGGCGCCCGAAGATGGTTTCTACAAACCCGTCCTCTTTCGCCTGTTTAACCACTCGGTCCATATAATCGCGCACGCCGGAATAGGTGTTGAGATAATTCTTGATATACTGGGAGGCCTCGTACCGGCTGACGTGGATGTTCTTCGCCAGGGAGAAGGCCCCGATGCCGTAGACGATGCCGAAATTGACCGCTTTGGCCCGGCTGCGCATAAGGGGGGTCACCAGCTCCTGGGGCACGCCGAACACTTGAGAGGCGGTGACGGTGTGAATGTCCGTCCCCGAGCGAAAGGCCTCGATCATGGTCTTGTCCCGGGCGATGTGGGCCAGCACCCGCAGCTCAATCTGGGAATAGTCCGCGTCCACCAGCACCCAGCCCTCTTTCGCCAGGAAGAACCGGCGCATTTCCCGCCCAAGCTCGGTACGGATGGGGATGTTCTGCAGGTTCGGTTCGGTGGAACTGATGCGGCCGGTGCGGGTTTCGGTCTGATTGAGGGTGGAATTGACCCGGCCGTTCTCTCCCACCACCTTCAAAAGCCCGTCGCAGTAGGTGGACTTGAGCTTGGCCAAATGCCGGTAGTCTAAGAGCTTTTGCACCGCCGGGTGCTCCTCGGCCAGTTCCTCAAGCACGTCAGCGGAGGTGGAATAGCCGCTCTTGGTTTTCTTTTTCGCGGGCAGGCCCAATTTGATGAACAGGGCCTCTCCCAGCTGCTTGGGAGAATTGAGGTTGAATTCGTACCCCACCAGCTCATAGATGTCTCGCTGTAAGGTGTCGATCTCCTTTTGCAGCTTGTCGCCGAATTCCTCGATGCCGGTGACGTCCACCCGGAAGCCGATAAGCTCCATATCCGCCAGCACTTCGGAAAGAGGCTGCTCAATGTCGGTCAAGAGGGATTCCTGTTTATTTTCCACGATGTGCTCCGCCAGGGCCCCGGAAAGGCCCGGCAGCAGGGCGGCGGCCTTGGCCGCCGCCTCGTAAGGCTCGGAGGCCTTCACAGCGGGAACCGGCACAGCGTATTCCTGGGCAAGACGGTCCATGTCATACCCGGACGCGGAGGGGTTTAACAGGTAAGCCGCCAGCATCACGTCCATCTTTTCGTTTTCCATGGTGGCACCTTTCTTTTTTAAGGCCTTAAAGATGGGCTTGCCGTCGTGACAAACCACCGGGATATTGGGATCGGTAAACAGGCTTTGGGCGCTCTCTTTGAGCAGGAACAGATTGTCTCCGTCGGACGCGACGGCGGCGGTCAGATTTCCGTCCCCGTCGAACACGGGGGCGGCGTAAGCGGCCTTTCCCGCCTGCAAGGCGGCAAGGGTGGCGCTTTCGTCCTTTTCCTGCAGGCACAGGGCTTTTTCCTTTGCCTGTTCGGCCTCCTTGGGGGCTGAGCCGTCCATTCCCGCGAGGCCCAGGCGCTCGATAAGGGAAAAAAGCTCGTATTTCGCCAGCAGCCGGGCCGCGGCCCCTTTGTCCCCCGGGCCCACCACATAGGCGGAAGCCTTGGTTTCAATGGGGGCATGGGTGTTGATCTCGCCCAAGAACCGGCTTAGCTTGGCCGACTCTTTGCCTGCTTCCAGCTTCTTTTTCACGGCAGGCTTTACGTCGAGCGTATCCAGGTCCCGGTAGATGGCCTCCACCGAGCCGAACCTCTGAATGAGTTCCCCGGCGGTTTTCGGCCCGATGCCGGCGACGCCCGGGATGTTGTCGGACGTGTCCCCCTGCAGGGCCTTGATTTCGATGAGCTGCTTGGGGGTAACCCCATAGTCCTCCAGAATCTTCGCTTCGTCGTAATAGGTGACCTCCGGGCGGCCCTGCTTGGTGGCGGTAAGGCGCACCGTCACCCCGTCGCCCACCAGCTGCAAGGCATCCCGGTCCCCGGTGGCGATGACGCAGGTATCCCCGTTCTCCTTGGCGGCCTGGGCAAGGGTGCCCAGAATGTCGTCCGCCTCGAAGCCCTCGCATTCCACTAGGGTATACCCCATGGCCCGCAGAATCTCCTTTAACGGCTCCATCTGGGCGAACAGCTCGGGCGGCATGCCCTTGCGCCCGGCCTTGTAGCCGTCGTACTCCTTGTGCCGGAAGGTGGGAGCGTGCATGTCGAAGGCGATGGCCACCGCGTCGGGGGCCACGTCCTCGTTAAGCTTATTAAGAACGGTGAGAAAGCCGTAGATGGCGTTGGTGTATTCGCCGGACTTGGTGGTGAGCAGCCGGATGCCGTAGAAGGACCGGTTTAAAATGGAGTTGCCGTCGAGGGCCAGCAGCTTCATGGGTATCAACTCCTAACACGAATTTCATCGGAATATCCCGCTATTTTACCCCTATTTTCCTGGGAATTCACGCGGTTTTTGCGGGGGCCTAATTTCTACAATGGATTCTATTATAGCATTTGCAAGAATCCTTTTACAATGCTATAATGAGTACTTCATGAATGAATTTCACCGGCGGGCTTTGAAACGGCCCGCCGGTTTGGAAGGAAACCGGGAGGCCAGGTATGAGAATCGGCAATATCATCCTCGACGGGCCGGCGGTGGCGGCGCCTATGGCGGGCGTGTCCGACCGGGCGTTCCGCGAGCTGTGCCGCGGGTACGGGGCGGCGATGACCTATGGGGAAATGGTCAGCTGCAAGGGATTGTTGTACCACGACCGCAAGTCAAAGGAGCTTTTGGCCTTCGGCGAGGGAGAACGGCCCATCGCCTTGCAACTGTTCGGCGACGACCCGAAGCTCATGGGCGAGGCGGCGGCCATGGTGATGGAGCACCGCCCGGAGCTTCTGGACATCAACATGGGCTGCCCGGCCCCCAAGATTGCCCTAAACGGCTGCGGAAGCGCGCTGATGAAGAACCCGGAGCTTTGCGGGCGGATCGTGGAAGCGGTGGTGAAAGCGTCCAACGTGCCGGTGACGGTGAAAATCCGCAAGGGATGGGACGAGGAAACGGTGACGGCGGTGGAGGTGGCCAAAATCTGCGAGCAGGCGGGGGCGGCGGCCATCACGGTCCACGGCCGGACCCGGGCGCAGATGTACGCCCCGCCGGCGGACCTAGACATCATCCGGCAGGTCAAAGCGGCGGTGAAGGTGCCGGTCATCGGCAACGGGGATATCGACACCCCGGCGGACGCGGCGCGGATGCTGGAGGAAACCGGGTGCGACGGGGTAATGGTGGGCCGGGGGGCGCTGGGGGCGCCGTGGGTGTTCCGGGAAATCAACGCCTGGCTGTTGCATGAGACGGTGGTTCCCTACCCGTCGGTCACCGAACGGATGATGGTGATGCTAAAACAGGGAAAGCTTGCCTGCACTTATAAAGGAGAGCGGGTGGCCATGCGGGAAATGCGAAAGCACGCGGGCTGGTACATGCGGGGGCTGCACGGGGCCCCGGCCTTCCGGGCGAAGGCGGGGACGCTGACCGAATACGCCGACCTGGAACGGCTGGCGGCAGAGGTCATCCAGGCGAATACATTATAAATGTATATATCGGTATAGAAGAAGGCCGGGAGCGAGATGCTTCCGGCCTTCTTCTGGTTCTGGACGGGGGACGCGAGAAACCCGCCCGCTCTTTGGATGGGCGGGGGTTGGGGCCATACCACGGGCGAGGGGTGAAAGCGGCCCTTCTTCCTTTCTGGACAGGGCTGAATGGAACCTGCCCGTCCCTTTCGCGCAGCGCGGACAAGGCGCCGGAGAATGGGGCCCTCATCACGGCAAAGGCCGGGAGCGAGATGCTCCCGGCCTTCTTTTTATTCCTCCAACAGAGCTTGGATCAGCCTGCCCCCGATTCTGGCCCCTTCGGCGAACCGCTCCACGGAGACGATGGCCAGTACCTCGGAGAAGGCGTCAGCCATTTGCACAAGGAGGCGTCCGCTTTCCTCGTCGATATGGTCCATTAATAATTCTTGGTTGGCCTGGATGGTTTCCATGGCTCCTTCTGGACGGGGGACGCGGATCGCAGCGCCTCATGCATTCGGCTTGCTCCCTCTGTCCCCCGCCAGTACCACCCCCTGTCTTACCCCATGGCGAAACGCCATGGGGCGCTAAAAGGTGTGCATCCGAGGCGCATGTCCCCGGATGCACGAGATTCCAAGCCCTGCGGGCCTCTTCGCCAGGTCAATTTGACCTATATGCCAAATTGACTTAAACGGCTGCCCGGTTTTCTGATAGAATGGCAGCGGGAGGTGAGCGCCGCATGTACATCCGATTGCGGGAGCTGTGGGAAGAACGGGGCCTGTCGCCAAAGGAAGCGGCAAAGGCGGCAGGAGTGACCGAAAAAACTTATCGGCGCTATGAGGAAGGAACCGGCCGGATTCGCATTCCCTGTGTGGTGAGCCTGGCGGAGTTCTACCAATGCAGCATCGACTACCTGCTCGGGCGCACCGAGATCCGGGAGGTCCTTCCTTAACAAAGAGCCGGGTGGAAATTTCCGCCCGGCTCTTTGTTTGTCCGTTCACAAATTGTCCATACTCTTTTCAAAGATTCTTCATTGACATTAAAAATTAAGAAGCATAATATATTAACATCCAAATAATTAGGAATCTTAACTATCGAAAGCGGTGATACCATGCTAGACCAGGAGACCACGGCGGCCAGGCTGATGGAACTGTTTATCCTTTTCAGCAAAACCCATTGGGCGCCGCCGCGGGTCGGGGACCTGACGCCGGGCGAGAGCTCCATGCTCATGCACCTGCACCGGATGCAGGCGGGCCGCTGCCACGGCGTTCCTTCCGCCCACGGGGCGCGGGTGAAGGAAATCAGCCGGATGCTGCGGGTGGCGCCCCCATCGGTGACCCAGCAGGTGAACACTCTGGAAACCAGGGGGTACCTGATAAGAGAGATGGACCCCCGGGACCGGCGGGCGGTGCGCGTGCTCCTTACCGACAAGGGCGAACAAGCGGTACGGGACACGGTGGCGGCCTTCCAGGGGAAGATCGACAACCTGATTACCTACTTAGGCGAAGAAAAAAGCGAGCAGCTCATCGGACTTTTACAGGAAGTATACGAATACTTCAAGTTCCGGGCAGGGAGAGCTCCACAAGGGGCTCCATCACAAGAAAGGAAGGATGATGCAGATGATAAAGCTCTTTAAGCGCATCGACAAACGGTATATTCCGTCGCTTCTGGCCATCCTGCTGCTGACCTTCGGGCAGAGCGTGGCCCAGCTTTACATGCCAAACCTCAACGGCGACATCATCGACAAGGGCGTTATGGCCGGGGATACCGACTATATTCTGCGCACCGGCGGGCTGATGCTGCTGGTGTCCTTAGGTGGAATGGTGTGCGCGATTCTCGGGTCGTTCTTAGCGGCGAAGGTGTCCATGGGCTTCGGCCGGGATCTGCGCCGGGGCATCTTCACCCAGGCATCCAGCTATTCCTTAAAGGAATTCGACAAGCTGGGCACGGCCACCCTCATTACCCGAAACACCAACGACGTCACCCAGATTCAAAACTTAGGGTTCATGCTGCTGCGGATGATGCTGATGGCGCCGATGATGCTCATCGGCGGGATCGTGCTGGCGGTGAGCAAGGACGCGGTGCTGTCTTTGATTATCGTGGCGGTGATCCCGGTGCTGGCGCTGATCATCTGGCTGGTGGGACGCTCCACCATCCCCCTGTTCCAGGCCATGCAGAGGAAAATCGACAAGCTAAACCAGGTGCTGCGGGAAAAGCTCATGGGAATCCGGGTCATCCGGGCCTTTAACCGGGACGACGCGGAAAAGGAGCGGTTCGATTCGGCAAACACGGACCTGACGAAAACGGCCATCAAGGTCAACCGTATCCTTGCCATCTTTATGCCGCTGGTCATGCTAATCTTCAACCTGATCATGCTGGGCGTGGTGTGGTTCGGCGCGGTGCGCATCGACGCGGGCGCCATGGAGGTGGGGCAGCTTCAGGCCTTCCTGCAGTATATCATGCAGATCATGTTCTCGGTGATGATGGTGGCGATGATGTTCATCATGCTGCCCAGGGCCCAGGCTTCCGCCGACCGAATCAACGAAGTGTTCGCGCTTGAGACCGAGCTTCTCGACCCGGACGCACCCAAGGCTCCGGAGAAGACCGGCAAGGTGGTGTTCGACCATGTGTCCTTCGGGTACACAAACGCGGAGGAGCTGGCGCTGACCGATATTTCCTTTGAAGCTGCCCCCGGCGAAACGGTGGCCATCATCGGATCCACGGGATCGGGCAAGTCCACCCTGGCAAACCTGATCCCCCGGTTTTACGACGTGACCGACGGGCGTATTCTGGTGGACGGAGTGGACGTGCGGGAGTTTAAAAAAGAGGAACTGCGCAAGCGGATCTCCTTTGTCCCGCAGAAGGCTCTGCTCTTCACCGGCACCATCGCCGACAACATCCGCTACGGCAAGGAGGACGCCACCGACGAGGAGGTCCAGAACGCGGCGCGCATCGCCCAGGCTTCCGACTTCATCGACGAGATGACCGACGGCTACAACTCCATGATTTCCCAGGGCGGTTCCAACCTGTCGGGCGGGCAGAAGCAGCGCCTGACCATTGCCAGGGCTTTGGTGCGCCGCCCGGAAATCTATATTTTCGACGACAACTTCTCCGCGCTGGACTTTAAGACCGACGCAAAGCTGCGCGCAGCCTTGAAGGACGAGGTTAAGGGCGCCACCGTGTTCATGGTGGCCCAGCGGGTGAGCACCGTCATGGACGCGGATAAGATCATCGTGCTCGACGAGGGCCGGGTGGCCGGGATGGGCACCCACCGGGAGCTGCTCAAATCCTGCGACATCTACCGCGAAATCGTCGCGTCGCAGCTGTCAGAGGAGGAATTGGCATGAAACATGGACCTGGAGCCGGACGCGGGCCGGGCGGCGGCATGCACGTGGCCCAAAAGGCGAAGAACTTCAAAGGTACCTCCAAGCGGCTGCTGGGCTACTTAAAGCCTCACTGGGCCAAATTGCTGACTGTGTTCTTCGCGGCGATTCTTTCCACCGCCTTTATGATCATCGGCCCGAACATCTTAAAAAACGCCACCAATCTTCTGGTGGAAGGGGTCATGCCCCACATGGCCGCGGTGCTAAACGGCGTGCCGGCGGAGCTTGCCCCGCCCATCAACATTGACTTTAACGGCATTGCCGGGGTGCTTCTGACCCTGGTGGGGATTTACTTTGTCAGCTCTGTGTTCAACTGGATTCAGCAGTTCGTCATGGCCGGGGTTTCCCAGAAGGTGGTGTACGACATGCGTAAACAGGTGGATGACAAGCTGTCGAGGCTCCCGCTCAAGTACTTCGACGGGCGCACCCACGGTGAAATTCTCAGCCGCATCACCAACGACGTGGACACGGTGGCACAGACGCTACAGCAGTCCTTGACCCAGCTGATTACGGCGGTGGTCACCATTGTGGGCGTGCTCATCATGATGCTCACCATCAGTCCCCTGCTGACCCTGGTGACCTTCATCACCATCCCGCTGTGCCTGGTGATCACCATTTTCGTGGTCAAAAGAAGCCAGAAATACTTCGTCGGCCAGCAGCGGGTGCTGGGAGAGCTCAACGGGCATGTGGAGGAAATGTACACCGGGCACAAGGAGGTCAAGGCCTACGGCCATGAACAGAAGGCGGTGGACGAATTCAACACCGTCAACGAGGAACTCTACGAGTATAACCGCAAGGCCCAGTTCATTTCGGGCATTATTATGCCGCTGATGACCTTTGTCAACAACTTAGGGTATGTGTTCGTGGCCGTCATCGGCGGGCTGCGGGTGGCAAACGGCCAATTGACGGTGGGCGACGTACAGGCCTTCATCCAATACTCCAACCAGTTTACCCAGCCCATCAACCAGACCGCCAACATTGCGAACATTCTCCAGTCCACGGTAGCGGCGGCGGAGCGGGTATTCGAGGTGCTCGACGAGGAGGAACAGATTCCCGAAGCCGAACATCCTAAGCGCATCGAAGCGAAGGCGCTGCGCGGGGCGGTGGAGTTCGACCATGTGGACTTTAGTTACAACCCGGCCGAGCCGCTTATTGAGGATATGAATGTAAAGGTGAGCCCTGGGCAGACGGTAGCCATTGTGGGGCCCACGGGCGCCGGCAAGACCACCCTTGTCAACCTACTCATGCGCTTTTACGAAATCGACGGCGGTGCCATCCGGGTGGACGGGGTGGATATCCGGGACATGACCCGGGAGGGGCTGCGCTCCATCTTCGGCATGGTACTGCAGGACACCTGGCTCTTTAACGGCACCATCCGGGAGAACATCGCCTATTCCCGCCCGGACGCCACGTTGGAACAGGTGATGGCGGCGGCCAAGGCGGCAAGGGTGGACCACTACATCCGCACCCTGCCGGATGGATATGACACGGTGCTCAACGAGGAAGCGTCCAATATCTCCCAGGGCCAGAAACAGCTTTTGACCATCGCCCGGGTCATCCTGGCCGACCCGGCCATTCTGATTCTCGATGAGGCCACCTCCAACGTGGATACCCGCACCGAGATTCAGATTCAAAAGGCTATGAATGCGCTGATGGAGGGACGAACCTCCTTTGTCATCGCTCACCGGCTGTCCACCATCCGGGATGCGGACATCATCCTGGTGATGAACAACGGCAAGATCATCGAAACGGGCAATCACAAACAGCTGCTGGAACAGGGCGGGTTCTATGCAGACCTGTACAACAGCCAGTTTGCTGCGAAGCCCTCCGCATAAGGTTTTTTGAACAGGGTCGCCGGGTTTTCGGCGGCCCTGTTTCGGTATCAGGCGTATGGCGGCGAAGGGCAACCTGATTTTTCTGTTTTTCTCTTTGATAGGAGGCAAAAAAAAGCCTTGAGTATTCATTCCCCGTTCCTTCTGCTGTAAGGCAGTGTCTCTATGCCGGTTGGATGCTTTCCCGCTGAGTTTCTCTTATCGTCCTGCAGGTTCACCACCGGCAAGGCAGCCGGTACTCATAAAATTTGGCAGATTGGATCGAAAAATCCTTGACAAGCCTCATCCGGTGTGGTATTATAGTCGAGCATCCTTACGATGCCTTTGTAAATGTGCGCTCGTAGCTCAGCTGGATAGAGTGTTTGGCTACGAACCAAAAGGTCGGGGGTTCGAGTCCCTCCGGGCGCACCAGCAAATGGCCCGCTTGAGCACTGAGTCTTCAGTGTCCAAGCGGGCCTTTTGCTTTTTCTTGGTCATTCGTGAAACGAATGAAATTCACATAAAATTCATGCAACAGCGGACAAAACGGATATAGATTGATTCTACAAAAGCGGCGTGGCAGGCCAAATCGCCCGCACATTGCATTTGGAAAAATTCCCTGTACTTTATTTATATCAGGAATAATAAATATCGCGTAAATCTGTCACACGCCTGGGACTATCGCGTCTAATTAAAAAGAGGCGGGACGGAAAGACAATAGATGCCTCAGTGAAAGGAAATTACATATGAACGCGGAAATGGAAAGACAATGGATTGAAAAAGCGGTTTGCGGGGACAAGGAAGCGCTGGAGGCTTTGCTTAGCAGCGTACAGGATTTGGTATTTAATCTGTCCCTGCGGATGTTAGGGACGGTTTTGGACGCCGAGGACGCCACCCAGGAGATCCTGATTCAGGTGATGACCCACTTGTCCTCCTTCCGGCAGGAAAGCAGCCTGTCTACCTGGGTGTTCCGCATTGCGGTCAATCACCTTAAGCACTACCGAAAGGGGATGTTCGCCCGGCAGTCGCTGAGCTTTGAAATGTACGGAGAGGATATCGTCTCCGGCCGGGAACGCGACGTGGCGGATCTGCGCAGCGGAGTGGACAAAGCTCTGCTGGAGCAGGAGCTGAAGCTTTCGTGTTCCAACGTTATGCTGCAGTGCCTTTCCCCGGAGGAACGAGCAGTTTATATTCTGGGTACCATGTTCCGTGTGGACAGCCGTATTGCAGCTGAAATCCTGGAGACAACCCCGGAGGCGTATCGGCAGAGGCTGTCCCGTGTCCGTGCGAAGATGGGCGCATTCCTGCGCGAATACTGTGGACTGAGCGGTACGGGTATGTGCTCCTGCGAACGGCGGACAAACTATGCAGTGGCTACCCATAGGCTCAATCCGGCTAGGCTGGACTATTCCGAGATGGAGCCGTGCCGCTACGACGAGCTGATTTCCTGCACCAACGCAATGGAGCAGCTGGACGATCTTTCCCAGATTTTTTTAAGTTTCTCAGCTTATCGCACGCCAAAGCACATGTCCGACTGGATCCGTAAAATGATGGCCGGAGAGGCGTTTTCCGCTCTAGCCGGCAAGGAGGAAGCCAAATGAGCACAGACGCCATGCTTGCCTACCTGTCGGATCTCAGAGAGCACAACGAGCGGGAATGGTTCTATGCGAACAAGGCCCGCTATACACAAGCCTGCCAAGAGTTCGAAACGTTGGTTTCGCAACTGGTGCAGAAACTGTGCCGGATGGATGAAAGCATCCTCCCGGCCGCTCCCAAAAGGCTGACTTTCAAACTGGTACGGGATACCCGGTTCAGCCATGACAAATCGCCCTATCACCTGGCCTTTCGGGCGCATATCGGGCCAAAAGGCAAGCTGCCCATCCCGGTCGGCTACTACATTAGGATAAAACCCGGCGGCCAGTCCTTTCTGGGAGGCGGGCTGTTTGCGGACCAGTTCAAAGACGCCACCGGGATGGTTCGGGACGCGATCGCCGCCCGCGGCGAGAAATGGGAGCGGATTATAACGGAACCGGCTTTCGCGGAATGCTTCACCGTGGGCGGTACGGCGCTGAAAAAGGTGCCGCAAGGGTATAACCCGAACCATCCGCAGGCAGAGTATCTCAAAAACAAGAGCTGGTATCTGGAATACCCAGTGACGGACGGGCAAATTGTACAGGAAGACTTTGCAGCCTTTGCCGTGCGTATCTTTGCCAAAATGAAAGCCTTCAACGGCTTCCTGAATGGGGCATTGGCGAATTTTCAGATGCCCAAATGGTAACTGGTCCTCCCCATTGCATTGGAAAGACGCTTTTGACGCCGGCAATCCTTGGAGCTGTTCGCTCATTTCCATTCGGAGCAATTCTATTTTCCGAATGCAACTAGCTGTTTACAGCCGCGCAGCCTTTCCCCCTCTTCCCGGTACCAAATGCCGCCTATCTGTAATGTATAAATGGCATTCACCATCACTGCCTACAGAAGAAGGGCATTGGATCGCCGCTGTTTTTCATGCAAAAAGGAACAACGGCATGTGCGATAAAAAATCATTTTCAGAGCAATTGGAAAAATATAATATATTATTGAAAAAAGAGGAAAATACACACGGGATATTACACAATAAAACTACGAAAAATATAGAAACCATACACAAAACTACAGCAAATTTTCTTCATTCTACCGTGATTTCGCCTTGACTTTTCAGTGGAAAACAAAATAATGTGCAAAAAGTGCTGTTTAATATCGAAAATATTATATATTTTCCCTTGACTTAAATGCATAACAAGATTATAATAGGCTCGTCGGTTCATTGATCCATATTCAGGGTTTATTGCTCCATGTTTGGAGCAATAAACAAACCGAGAGGATCAAAGAGCCAAAGAATTTTAGTAGGAGGAAGAAGAATGAAAAAACGCATGGCAAAACGCGTTTGCTCATTGGTGCTGACGTTCGCAATGATCGCCTCGTCGGCAGTAATGGCGACAAGCGCGGCAACGGCCGCCGACACGAACGATGGACTCCGTCCTGTGGAGTACCTGGATCGTGGCCTG
>NZ_JBBMFD010000027.1:0-31305 GCF_040096205.1 Solibaculum intestinale
CCCCCCCCCCCCCCCCCCCCCCCCCCCCCCCCCCCCCCCCCCCCCCCCCCCCCGCTTCTTGCCGGAAAAACCGGCTTGTAGTTTTCAGCGGCACAACGCGACGATAAGGAAGGATGGAGAAGCGAGATGAACATTCTGGCAATCGGGGATATTGTGGGAACAGTAGGCTGCGAGCATCTGCGCCGGGTGCTGCCCCGGCTCAAAAAAGAGAGGCAGGTGGATCTGGTCATTGCCAATGGGGAGAACTCCGCCGACCGCAACGGCATTTCCCCCTCCTCCGCCGACCATATCTTTCAAAGTGGGGTGGACGTAATCACCACCGGCAACCACGCCTTTCGCCGCAGGGATATTTATGAGCGTTTCGAGGAGGACGCGTTTCTTCTGCGTCCGGCGAACTATCCCTCCTCCGCGCCGGGGAAAGGAATCTGCGTGGTGGACAAGGGATATGTAAAGGTCTGTGTGCTAAACCTCTCCGGCACGGTGTTTTTAGAAAGCCTGCGCTGCCCCTTTGAAACGGCCGACGAACTCCTTACCCGGACCGACGGAGCGAAAATCGTGCTCGTGGATTTTCATGCAGAAGCCACGGCGGAAAAAAAGGCGCTGGGGTATTATTTGGACGGCCGGGTGTCCGCCGTGTACGGCACCCATACCCACGTTCCCACTGCGGACGAAACCATACTACCGAAGGGAACCGGCTTTCTGACCGATATCGGCATGACCGGCCCGCGTGACTCGGTGCTGGGCGTGAAGGCGGAGCTGTCCATCCGCAAAATGAAGGATAAGCTGCCGGTTTTCTTCGAATACGCCGACGGTCCCTGCATCATGCAGGGGGTGTTGATGCAGGTCGATGAGAAATCGGGAATATGCCGCAAAATCGAACGCATTTCGGTTTCCTGAAGATGGGACGATTGTAAAGCGGGCAGGAACCGGCTATAATAAAGCAAAACGAAGGAGTGCCGGAATCCGGCGTGCCTTCTCTGATGAAACGGAGGACCGAATCACCCATGAGAAAGACGCTTTTGCTGCTCTTGTCCGCCTGCCTGCTGTTGACCGGCTGCGGCATCATTGATTTAAGCCCGGTTTCTTCCGCCCAGCCGGAAAGCGCGTCCCCTTCCCAGGAAGATGTCTCGCAGGAACCCTCCGGCACGCTGATCGAACGAAATTTTACCCTCTGTCTTGAGTCCGGCGATTCTCTCAACCCCTACCGCTGCTCCACCCGCACGAATCTGGAGCTGTCCGGGCTTTTGTACCGGTCGCTGGTGCGCCTGAGCCCTTCCCTGGAGCCCCAGAAGGAGCTGGCCCAGGAGATTACCCTGGACGGCCTTGCCTGTACGGTTACCCTCAAGGAGGGACAGGTGTTTTCCGATGGCTCACCGGTGACCGCGGCGGACGTGGTGTATTCCTATAATTTAGCAAAAGGCTCGGCCGCTTACCAGGCTCGGTTCGCCGGGGTAAAATCGGCGGCGGCCGCCGGGAACAGCGTGGTCTTTACCCTGGCCGCGCCCAACCGCAATTTCGCCAATCTTTTGGATTTTCCGATTCTCAAAAACGGCACTGGCGAGGAAGGCGCCGTGCCGGTGGGCGGCGGGCTTTACGTCTATCAGGCGGCCCAGAGCCAACTCACCGCCAATCCCCAGCTTTCCGGGGACGAATACCCGAACATCGAGCCCATCTACCTTACCAACGTCCCAGACAGCGACACGCTGATCCACGCGTTGGACATGGGGATGGTCAGCATGCTGGTGATGGAGCCATCCCAGGCGGCAGGGCAGCGGGTGTCGTCGGTGTCGGAGAAGTACCTGACCACCAATCTGGTGTTCGCCGGGATCAATTTGAAATCCGCCAATATGAGGGATGTGAATATCCGCAAAGCAGTCAATGCCGCCGTAGGCCGGGAGGAGCTTGCCAAAAAAGCGTTTCTCGGCTTCGCGGAGCCGGCGGTCACGCCCTTCTACCCAGCCTGGCAGGCGTTGGACGGGCTGACTCTGCCCAGCGCGTCGGCGGATCTGACCGGCGCCCTTTCCTACCTGAGCGCCGCCGGGTATCAGCGGGCGCAGGGTGCCACGGAAGGCCTGGTGCTCAAAAACCGGCGCACCCTGCCGATGAAAGTTCTCGTCAACAGCGACAACGAAGCACGGGTGTCTCTGGGGAAGGACCTGGTTTCCCAGCTTCAGAAAGCAGGGATCGACGCGAGCCTGACCGAGCTTCCCTTTGAGGAATACAGCGCCGCCATTCAAAAGGGTAATTACGACCTTTATATCGGGGAAATCCGGTTGACCGCCGACATGAATCTGGAAAAGGTGCTGCCCGCGGGGGAAGCCGCCAATGCATACAGCCAGTACCAGAAAGGCGAGATGGACCTGCAGGCTTTTTTGACCGCCTTTTCCCAGGAGCAGCCCATGGTCCCCTTGTGTTACCGGCAGGGCGCAGTGGCTTTTACCCGGGACCTGAAGGGAACCATTGCCCCAGCCTTTTCCGATCCTTACCGGGGCGCGAAAGACTGGACCTTCGGCGGATAGAATCTTGCGGCTTCCGGGGAATAGTCGGGTCAGGGACGTGCATACAGATGAAACGGTCCGTTAGATCCGGCATTGGCAAAGAACTCCTTGCAATTTCCTGTTTTTTTGATACAATGAACTTATCTACCCATCGTATGCACCATAGGCTGGAGGTTGGGCAGGTGAGCAAAGGAGGTTTTCTTTGTTGATTAAGACAGAGAATCCGCTGGGTACGGTGGAAATATCCGAAGAATACTTTGCCAAGCTGATCGGGGACGCGGCCTCCTCCTGCTACGGCGTGGCTCAGATGTCTACCATCGGCGCCATGCAAGGCGTTAAGGCCATGATAAAGCGGGAGTTTCCCGACAAGGGTGTGCGCATCAAGGAAGAGCCGGAAGGCCTGGTGATTGACCTGCACATTGTCGTCACCTACGGGGTGAACATCGCGGCCATCACCAAGAGCATCGTGCATAAGGTGCGGTATGTGGTGGAGGACGTCACCGGCTTTGGTGTCAAGAAGGTCAACGTTTATGTCGATTCGCTGAAAACATAAGGTGTGCCGGTAACGCCGCGATTTTGTTTTTAGCTAAAATACCGAGTGGGGAGAGTGCGTTTTGTGATCACAGGCACACAGTTGAAGGATGCCATTCTTTCGGCGTCCAACCATATTCATAACAACCGCAAGCAGGTGGATGAGCTGAATATCTTCCCCGTGCCCGACGGGGACACGGGAACCAATATGTCCATGACCATCGGTGCAGCGGCCAAGGAGCTTTCCGGCTTTGCATCCGACTCGATCGGAGAATGTGCCGAGAAGGCCGCGTCCGCCATGCTCCGGGGTGCCAGGGGCAATTCCGGCGTTATTTTGTCTCTTTTGTTCCGCGGCTTTGCTAAGGGTCTCAAGGACAAGGAGGCAGCCGACGGGCTCGATTTGGCAAACGCCCTGCTTTTGGGTGTGGAGGCCGCTTACAAAGCGGTCATGAAGCCTACCGAAGGGACTATTTTGACGGTGGCCCGGGTCAGCGGCGAAAAGGGCCGTGCGGCCGCCACCATCAACCGGGACGCCCTGGTGGTTTGGGACGCCATTTGTGACAATGCCGAGAAGGCGCTGGCCACCACGCCGGACCTTCTGCCGGTTCTGAAGAAAGCGGGCGTAGTGGACGCCGGCGGAAAAGGACTTGCTTTGATTTTTGAAGGGATGCGTTCGGTGTTTGCCGATGGTATGCTGATCCCCGCCGTCGATCTTTCTGCCCAGGAAACCCAGGAGACGGCGACGCCCGGCAACGCGGTTGCCGAATGGGAAGGGGAAATCACCTTCACCTACTGCACCGAGTTCATCGTGGGCCGGGATCCGGAAATCAAAGAGGACCCCGCGACCTTGCGTGCGTTCCTTGAGTCTATCGGCGACTGTGTGGTGGTTGTGGACGACGACGAGATCATCAAAGTGCATGTGCACACCGAGCAGCCGGGCGACGCGCTCCAGCGGGGCCTTGCCTTCGGCCAGCTTTTGACGGTGAAAATTGAGAATATGCGCGAGCAAAAGCGCAAGGCTGAGGAGGCGGCGGCCGCGGCAAAGAAGGGCCCCGAACGGGTCGACCCGGTCAACGACTACGGCTTTGTGGCGGTGTCGGTAGGCGACGGGCTCAGTAACCTCTTTACCGACCTTGGCTGTGAGCAAATCGTCAGCGGCGGCCAGACCATGAACCCTTCCACCGAGGACATTCTGGAAGCGGTGCTGGCGACGCCGGCGAAAACTGTCTTTGTTTTCCCCAATAATAAGAACATCATCATGGCCGCCGAGCAGGCGGTGGCGCTGGCTGCCGACCGCAAGGTGGTGGTGGTGCCCACCCGTACCATTCCTCAGGGCCTGACGGCGCTTCTGGCATTTGACCCGGATGACTCCGACGAGGAAAACCAGGCCAATATGCTCAAGGCCGCCGAACGGGTCGGTACCGGGCAGGTCACCTTTGCCGCGCGGGATTCCGATTACGACGGGCATAAAATCCATGAAGGCGAGATCATCTCGCTGATGAACGGCAAGCTGATGTACACCGACAAGACTCCGGTCAAGGCGGTGGTGCATCTGGCCAAGGCTATGATTAAGAAGGATACTTCCTTCGTCACCCTCATCTACGGCGAAGGCGTCACCGAGGAGCAGGCGGAGGAAGCCAGGGCCTCCATCCAGGCGAGGCTCAACGACGACGCGGAGGTCACCGTCATCCACGGCGGCCAGCCCATCTATTATTTCATTATGTCGGTTGAGTGATAGCATGTCTCTGACCAGTACAAGCGATATTCGATATGTAAAGGGTGTCGGCGAGAAGCGGGCCCAGCTTTTCTATAAGCTGGGCGCCCCTACCGTCGGCGCCCTTTTGCGCTTATATCCCCGCAGCTATGAGGACTGGAGCCATCCCTATTTGATCCAGGACGCGCCCATGAACGAGGTTTGCTGCGTCAAGGCGACCATTGCCGCTCCGGTGAAGGAACACCGCATCCGGGCTGGAATGGTTCTCTACAAGACCCAGGCTACCGATGGGGAATCTCTTTTGCAGATCACCCTTTTCAACAACCGGTTTGCCGCCTCCGCTCTGCGGGAAGGGGAGGAGTACCTATTTTACGGTAAAATGGCCGGGACGCCCCGCAAGCGGGAGATGAGCGCGCCGGCTATTCGCAAAGCATCCACTGGCCAGGGCATCCACCCGGTCTATCCCCAAACTCAGGGACTGTCCTCGAAGATGATCGAATCGGCTATGAAACAGGCGGTTCGGGCGCTGGGAGACGGGTTAGGAGACCCGCTGCCGGACAAGCTGCGCCAGGAATACACCTTGTGTCATTTGCGCTATGCGTTGGAAAACATTCACTTCCCCAAATCCTACGAAGCGCTGGCCATTGCCCGGCAGCGGCTTATTTTCGAGGAGCTGCTCACATTGCAGCTGGGTCTTCTCCGCCTGCGCATGGGCACGGTGGTGAAAACCAACCTGATCCTGAAGGAGGACGCGTCGGAAGCCTTCTTTTCCCTCCTACCCTTTGCCCCTACCGGCGCCCAGCGCCGGGCCGTGCAGGAGGCGGTCAGGGATATGAAAAGCGGCCGTGCCATGAACCGTCTGCTGCAAGGGGACGTGGGCGCAGGAAAAACCGCGGTGGCGGCGGCCCTTTGCTATTGCGCGGTAAAAAACGGGTGGCAGGCGGCCATGATGGCGCCTACCGAAATCCTGGCTGTGCAGCACTATCAGTCTCTTTGTGCCCTGCTGGCCCCTGCGGGGGTGCGGGTGGCCCTCTTGACCGGTTCTACCAAAGCGGCGGAGAAAAGGCAAGTATTGCAGCAGCTGGAGGCGGGCGAAATCGGCCTTTTGGTAGGGACCCATTCCCTCTTACAGGAAAACGTGGTCTTTTCCAAGCTGGGCCTAGTGGTCACGGATGAACAGCACCGGTTCGGCGTGGAGCAGCGGGCGGTGCTGGCCGCCAAGGGCCAGCAGGTACACATGCTGGTCATGTCCGCCACCCCCATTCCCCGCACCCTGGCCCTGATTATTTACGGGGACTTGGATATTTCCATCCTTGACGAGCTTCCTCCCGGCCGCCAGCAGGTACAGACTCTGGTGATGGGCACCGGCAAGCGGGAAAAGGTCTATGCGTTCTTAAAGAAGGAGATGGACGCGGGCAGGCAGGCCTATATCGTCTGCCCTCTGGTGGAGGAAGGGGACGGGGGGCTTACCTCCGCCCAGAAGTATGCGAGAACCCTTTCGGAAGGCCCCTTCCGGGCTTATTCGGTGGGGCTTCTCCACGGTAAGCTCAAACCTAAGCAAAAGGACCAGGTCATGGCGGATTTTAAGGCGGGAAGACTGTCTCTCCTGGTGGCCACCACCGTGATCGAGGTAGGGGTGGACGTGCCCAACGCCGCCGTCATGGTCATTGAGAACGCCGAGCGGTTCGGCCTTTCCCAGCTGCACCAATTGCGCGGCCGGGTGGGGCGCGGCACCGCCCAGTCCTACTGCATCCTCATTTCCGACGCGCGAAACGACGCGGCGGTACGGCGTCTCAAAGCTATGCGCAGCACCAGTGACGGTTTTCGCATTGCCGACGAGGATTTAAAGCTGCGCGGCCCCGGTGACTTTTTCGGACAGCGCCAGCATGGCCTGCCCGAGCTTCACATCGCGGATATGGCGGAGGATGTGGCGGTGCTGCGCAGCGCCCAGGAGGCCGCCAGAGCGATTTTAAAGCAGGATCCCGCCCTGTCCGCACCGGAACATGCGGGGCTGAAAGAAGCGGTCACGGCCCTATTTGAGAACGTAGGGGAACGGGGCCTCAATTGAGGCAAACCCGCGGCGGACTCGCCTTGGCCGCAGGCTTTGATTTGTTAAGAGAAAACATGTATGAAAACAAAAAGGCGTTGAAGCAGCCGCTGCTTCAACGCCTTTTCCATTGCCGGGAGCAAAAAAACAGTTCCCGGCTATTTTCTTAAAAAAGAAAACGCTGCGGCATGCCATACGCATCCCGCAGCATTTGGGTTTACGCTACAAAATAGATACCCGTTGAAAACGCGGGTAAGAACAAGACGGCTCCCCACAAACGTGAGGAGCGCGATTTGCGTGCAGGCTCAGCCTGTTGGGGTTACGCTACAAAAAAGATATTCTCTTTAGAAAAATGTCTTATTATGAATTTATATGGAAATATATGGCCACGTACCTGCACAAAGAGGCACTGAGAAACTCGCGTTTCTTCTAGTTTATGATACTCCCCAGGGGCCTCTTGTCAAATAAAGGCGCTATTCCGACCTGCCCTCTATCTGCATCGTGGCCATTTGCTCTTTGCTCAGGCCATTTTTGGCACCGTATTGCAGCCAATACCCCGCAGAGGCCCGTACATACAGCCAGGTCGGAAGCGGCATGGTAACGCTGCCGCTGTATGGGCTGCCGCTTTCCACCGCCTGCGCCAACTTTTTCACCTTCCTCTTCACAAGCCCGGCAAAGGGCGTGGTGAGGATGGCTTCGCCGCTGCCAACCCGCAGCACACTGCCAAAGGAAAAGCCGTTCTGCGCACAAAATAGGCGAACCATGTCACAGGCCACGTCGTTCTGCCGCGGCTCTAGAAAGCCACAGTTCACCAGCACATGCACGATGGGCCGGGTTAGAAATTCCTGCTGTGCAAGCTGCTTCAGAAAGCACATCAGCGTCACCGGTAAGCCGTCGGCATACAGTGGGAACACAAGCAACACGTCAGTGCACCCAGCCGCCTGAGCACATGCCCGGGCATCCTGTTTTTTCGTCACCTCATATTCGTACACATCTGCGCCGAAAAATTCTCGGAACATCTGTATATACTGTTTCGAGTTCGATCGCGGAGCCCTTGGGCTTGCGTTCACGATCATTAGACTTCCCATGCCGTTACCTCCTGCTTCACCGCGGCCTCCAGCTGCTGCGGCGCTATAAAACGCACACGGTGTGTGCGAAACATCATATTGTAGGCGTTGCGCTCCACCAGCCGTTCAAACACCGCCTGCTCTTCGGATGGGATATCTCCATATGCTAGGATGACGGCATCCTTCTCCCGCACAGCGCGCTGCACATGGTGCGCTTCGCCGTGATACAAGCGGATGAATGCCTGCTGGATAGGGATGGCGCGCTCCAGCATCGTTTTCATCACCTTGCCGTACGAGCCGAACTCCACCGCTGTTACATAGATCAGGCGCTCGCTGCGCGCGATCAGTGGGTACACCTTCACCGCGTCATCTCGGATGACGCACCTGCCCGGCGTTTTCACCCAGCAGCCAAAGCAACCCACGCAGTTGGCAATACGCAGGGCCGAGAGATCGATATATCGGTTGTCTTCTCCTTTCATTTGAAGAAAGGGAAGCGGGATATCACTCATCAATAGATTCACAGAAAAATCCTCCTTCTGTTTTCTACCAGCTGCGTGACCAATATTATGGGTCTTGCCTGCAAGAGCCAAACACCATGCCCGAAACCGACGTAATGCGGCGTAATGCAGCCGATGCCCAACCTGCACTTTTCCACCCACGCCCGTTTAACGGCACGCCTGTCCCACTCAGCTCACGTTTTGCCTACATTCACTGCTTAGGAGCATTGCGAATATTTTCAAATATCTTATAGGCAGTATATCACAATTTTCGTTAGAAATACAAGTACGCCATTCCGTTGAAATATCTACATAAACTGAAAATTCTTTGAGTCTCGAAGCTGGTCAATAAACCCTTTGCGATATTCTATCTGGGACTGCGTATGCAGCAAATATGTGAGCAGGTCAAAATTAAAAATTTCTTCCGAACAAAGCCCTCTGATTTAAGGTAAGAAACTACTAATCGTGGATTGTTTAATGGATAAGTGTATTCCTTGGCTTTTATCTGTTACACTGCGCAAAAATGTATTATCAATACGGCTAGGGCTATGCTCACAAAAGTAGGTGATATCATATGCATAGGTTTTACCGACGTGTCCATAATGGATAAGATATTTTAAAAGGTGAAAATACTCGCTGCGCTTTATCTCCTTAAATTTCGTTTTTTCTCCAATTACATTGGTGCTTGTAACGTATCTATGTGACTTACAAAGGCGTTCAAAATTCTATTTGCAGATTCTAAAAAAGGGCGCCTCCTTGTATCTTGAAGGCTTAAAAGAGGCCTGATTCTCGGTTTCGTCAATCTATCCATTTCTCTGGCGGAAACTTCTACATATTTTTGAGCGGGGAAAAGGTTGCAAAACGAAAAAAGCGGGGTTGCCTACCTAAAAAATCAGGCGGAAGTCCCGCTCATACGGGTTTATTTTCTTTTTTAGGTTTGGACATCCACGGTAAAACGGTTTTTCGGATTTCGCTCCAAAAGGCCCGCAATCCCGCATGGAACCTAACAAAAATGGCGTGACATCTTTTTGTCACGCCATCATGGAGCTGGTGAGCGGACTTGAACCGCTGACCTGCTGATTACGAATCAGCTGCTCTACCGACTGAGCCACACCAGCACATAAAAGGAAGAGACCGGTGACGAACACACGCCGCCGCGGCTCTTATCCATTAAGGATATCTCTGCTAACAGTGTTTTATTATACTGGATTGCCTTCGCTTCGTCAAGCACTTTTCAATCGGAACCAGATGACATGACAGAAATAGGCCAAAATTGTATCTTTCTTAGAGAATATAGGATAAAATAGAAGATTTTTTGTTTGGTAACAATTACCGGTCGATATACAGTGAATGTTTTTCACGATATAAGGTAAAAAAATAATAAAAGTATTATAATCTTTACTAAGAGGAGGTGTGCCAAGATGATAGGGGATAAGCTTCGCTACCTACGCGAAAAGAACGGCTACACCCAGCGCAAGGTAGCTGATTTTTTGAATATTGATCGGTCTACGTATTCATATTACGAAACGGGGAAAACCAGACCGGATATTGAGACACTGAAAAAGCTCGCGAACCTTTTTCATGTTTCTATAGATTATATTGCGGAAAACAATGTGAGACTGCGCAACGAAGGGGCGGCCTATACCACCCGCTCATCTTCTGTGGAGCCGTTGTCGGATATGGAGGAAAATATTATTCAGCTGTATCGCAATTTGGCCCAGGAAGACCGGCAGAAGGTCGGCGACATGGTCATTCAGATTCTTTCAGGAGAGCGGAAGGAATAACTTCCGCTTTCTTTCTACCAAAGCCCATTGCCTTTCCCGGGGGAAGTATGCTACAATAGCCCCGAATCATCCGGGATAGGGAAAGGCGGTATTTGATATGAAAGAATTTAAGCTCGGCGCGAATGCGACGGCGAAAGCTATGGTAAGCGACGGCAACACGGCCAAAGCAATGGGAAGCGGAAATCTCGCGGTGTTTGCGACGCCGGCGATGATTGCCCTGATGGAAGAAGCGGCCACCAGCTGCGCGGCGCAGTTTTTAGACGAAGGAAGCGAAACGGTGGGGACGATGATTTCGGTCAAGCATATGTCCGCCACGCCGGTTTCCATGGAAGTATGCGCCAAAGCCACCCTCACCGAAGTGGACGGCAAGCGCCTGGTGTTTGACGTGGTCGCTGAGGATGAAGCGGGTATCATCGGCGCGGGCACTCATGAGCGGTTTATCGTGACAGGGGAAAAATTTCTGCAGCGTGCCCAGGCCAAGCTTTCCGCCAAAGAGAAGGACGCGCGGCACTAAGCTTGCGTAAGTACGCGGCGCCGGTCTCATCTGCGCGGCTGTTATGATAAGAAAAGACTTATTTTCGTAACGGAATAGGCTCGAGAAATCCATAAAGAATGCGAACCACACTTCTGTGGTTCGCATTCTTTTGTTTTGGATTATTCCTTACCCGGTACGTTTGCCAGCATCACCCGCACGAAAGAAAAGCGGTTTTGCAGATGGTCGGCGGCGGTTCGGGAAGGATGGGGGACGCCGGTTTCCCGGCGAAGAGGCAGGCTGAGATAGACCCGGGTGACACCCTGGTTATGCTCGGCGAAGGCGGTGCCTTGGTGGGCTACGGCGGCCAGTTTCGCCACCGTAAGCCCGATCCCGGAGCCCGCCCGGGAAGGCCCGGCCGGATGATAGGCATAAAAGGGGTCGAACATACGAAGAAGCGCGTCCCCTTTCAGGGGAAA
This sequence comes from Solibaculum intestinale, assembly GCF_040096205.1. Taxonomy (NCBI): domain Bacteria; kingdom Bacillati; phylum Bacillota; class Clostridia; order Eubacteriales; family Oscillospiraceae; genus Solibaculum; species Solibaculum intestinale. Next base: position 11,090 of record NZ_JBBMFD010000027.1, read on the forward strand.
TCCGCGGCTGCCTACCCCGATCAAAACCCGATTTCCACACTCTGATACCGTCAGGTCCGCCCTTCCGTCCCCGTAAAGGAGAGCGTTTGACAGCAGGTTGAGCACCGCTAAAGAAAGGGAATCCTCGTCGAACCGGGTGCAGATGCTCCCGACAGGCGCATGGTAACGCACCGAAAGGCCAAGGGGGCTGAGCAGGGTGCCGCAGGCGGCACTTAGCTCCTGCAAGAAGCCGGTCAAGCTTGCGTAGCAAAGAGAAGGCCGGGGAGCGCCTTGCAGAAAGCGGGATAGGGCGGACAGGTTCTGAAACTCCCGCAGCAGGCATTGGCAGCGGTTGTCGAGGATGTCCAGATAAACCCCATGTTCCCGGCTGATCCCCTGCTTTTTGAGCGCCTCGGTCACCCCGAAGCAGATGGCCAGGTTTGCCCGCAGCCGGGAAAAGAACATGCCGCTTGCCAGGGCCGGTTCCCGCATGGGAACGCTTGCGCAGAACCCGTCGGCAATCAGCAGAAGAACTTGCTCAAGAGAGCCTTCCCGCATGGCGGGGATAAGACTGACGGTGCACCCCACCGCAGGCGGCACGCCGCAGGCAAGGGACACGCTTTCCCCTTTTTGCAGGCTTTGCAGGACTTGGGCAGGCGAGCTGGGATAAAGGAGGGTTTGTATGCCGTCGGACAGCTTGAGAAACGGAAAGCGCCGTGCGGCATCGGGATTTAGCCACTGGATGCGAAGCTGCCGGTCGGCGGTGGCGGCCGCGATGGGCAGGTCCTCATAGGCGCCCTGAATTTCCGGCAGATGCGCGGCAGTCAGCAAAAAAATCCCTCCTTTTTGTCCATTTCTTTGCCCTAGTATGTCCGAATTTTCTTGTTTTGACGCTGGTGAATTCAGGCATCCGGGTGAAAACCTGGGAAAGGCCGCTTTGAGAGCGGAAAACTGCACAAGGACAAATTTTGCTTTTCTGCGAAAAGCGTGCAAAAGGTAAAATTGTGACCCAGGGGTTAAATTTGTAACAAACGCCTTGTAAATTGGGGTGGATTGATATAAAATAGAATCATACTATTTTTGGGAGGTTCAAAGACAATGGGAATTAAAATTGGTATCAATGGCTTTGGCCGCATCGGCAGACTGGTTTTCCGCGCGGCAGTCGCTCAGCCGGACGTATTCGATGTCGTTGCCATCAACGATCCGTTTATCCCGGTAGATTACATGGTTTACATGACCAAGTATGACAGCATGCACGGCAAATTTGACGGCTGTGTCAAGGCAGAGGACGGCAAGCTGGTCGTCAACGGCAAGGCCATCAGCGTCTATGCCGAAAAGAGCCCGGAGAATATTCCGTGGGGCAAAGAAGGCGTCGAGTATGTGGTAGAGTCCACCGGCGTGTTCACCGCACAGGAAAAAGCCATGCTGCACATTCAGGGCGGCGCGAAGAAGGTTGTCATCTCTGCTCCTGCGAAGGACAAGGAGACTCCCACTTTCGTCTGCGGCGTCAACCTGGACAAGTATACCAAGGACATGAAGGTGGTTTCCAACGCTTCCTGCACCACCAACTGCCTGGCTCCGCTTGCCAAGGTTATCAATGATAAATTCGGCATTGTCGAAGGCCTCATGACCACCGTTCATGCCACCACCGCCACCCAGAAGACCGTGGACGGCCCGTCCAACAAGGACTGGCGCGGCGGCCGTGCAGCGGCTGGCAACATCATCCCGTCTTCCACCGGCGCCGCCAAGGCCTGCGCACTGGTTATCCCGGAAGTGCAGGGCAAGCTGACCGGTATGTCCTTCCGTGTTCCCACGCTGGACGTTTCCGTTGTGGATCTGACCGTCCGTCTTGAGAAATCCACCACCTACGACGAGATCTGCGCGGCGGTGAAGGAAGCTTCCGAGACCAGCATGAAGGGCATCCTGGGCTATACCGAGGATATGGTCGTCTCCAGCGACTTCCTGGGCGATGCCCGTACCTCCATTTTTGATGCCAAGGCCGGTATCATGCTCAACCCGAACTTTGTCAAGCTGGTTTCCTGGTACGACAATGAGTGGGGCTATTCCAACAAGGTCCTGATGCTTATTCAGCACATGGCCAAGGTAGACGCGGAATAATTCGATTGCTTTGCAAAAGGGCTGAAACCTTGTGTTTCAGCCCTTTTCTGTTATCTGTCCGGCCGGGCGGCGGCCTTTTCCGTACTTGGAGAAAGCGGCAAGCGGCATACGGCTGAATCGGGTCGAAATCTTGGTTTGGCATAGCGCTTGTTCGAGGCCGTGCGTTTGGCGTGTTTTATCCGCTTGCCGGCCGGATTTCCCCAGAAAACTTCGGATTTTAGACGAAGCGCCGCCTGCAGCCGGTTGGCTACGCGCAGACAGCCGCACCTTTCTAGCGGCGCTGCACCAAAGTCGACCGGTCGGCGCATCCGAAGAATCAGAAAGGAGGAGGAGAAATGGAAGAACTGCAAAAATTACTGCGGGCCAGAGAATACTTGCAGCAGCTTTCGCAAGGGATCGACCCCATCTCCCGCCAGACTTTACCGGAGGGAAACGGGCTTGCTGGCCAGCGGCTGCGCAACTGCTTTGCCTATGTGGCGGGCGTGCTTGGGCAGGTGATTGAAAACGGCGGTCAGGTTGGGCGGCAGACCAGAGAGAAAAAAGCGCCCTTCTCCATATCCGCCCAACAGCTTTCCCAGGTGGAACTGAGCGATACGCCGGTGTCTCTGAGCGTCGTGGTGCAGCGCATCAATGAAGCCGCCGGGGTGGACGACACGAAAAAGAAGCTGACCCATCCGCCTTTGGCCAACTGGCTTTTAGCCAAGGGCTTTTTGCAGGAGGTAACCGACGCGCAGGGCCATAAAAGCAAGGCCGCCACGATGCAGGCAGGAGAAATCGGGATTGTCCGCGCTCAGCGGCAGAATCCCAATGGAAAGAGTTACTGGGTCAATCTCTACACCCGGGAAGCCCAGCAGTTTCTGCTCGACCATCTGGAGCAGATTTTGCAGGAACCGGCAGAGAACGGAGAGGCCTCGGTCTGATTGTTGCCATTCGGTAAGAGTTTCGAAAGAAAACCTTCATAACCTTGCATGTTGCAGGTGGTATTCTTCATACAGGTAGAAGAAAGGGGGAAGACGATGAAGGGACTAAAATGGGTTTCACAGCTAAGCCGGAGGAAAAAATGCATCCTGCTGCTGGCGGCGGCAGGGCTGATTCTTTTGTGCATTGGGATTGGGCTGGCGGTTTCGCTGGGCTCTCCCAGCACTCCTGCGAAACGGCGGGAGACCACGCCCACTGAATACAGCGTCTTTCCCGAAGAAATCCGGGGCGTTCCCGTCTATACCCAGCTGGTGGAGGAAGGGGCGCCGGGCCGGCCTGAAATCAAACGCAGCATCTGGTACGTGGTCATCCACGAGACTGACAACTGGAACGCCGGTGCCGACGCGGCCGCCCATGCAGACTTTCTGTCCTTCAATAGCCCTTCCACCACCGCTTGGCATTATACCGTGGACGACCATGAGATTTACCACCACATTCCCGACAACGAGGTGGCCTATCATGCTGGGGACGGTGCCGCGGGCGACGGCAATCTCCACGGCATCGGCGTGGAGATCTGCGTCAACGAAGACGGGAATTTTGAAGCCGCCTTCGACAATGCCGCCAAGCTGACCGCCTATTTAGTGAAGGAATACGGCCTTTCTCTGAACGACGTGAAGATGCACTATGATTTTTCCGGGAAGAATTGCCCTTCCGGCATCCGCAGGGACGGACGGTGGAAGGAGTTCAAGGCCCGGGTGGCCCAGTATCTGCAATAGGGTCCGGGACGGCATTTCCAAAAAGCAAAAGGCCCGCCGCCCGCATGCAGACAGACGGAACATACCCGGATGGACGCGGTTTTCTAAACGAAGGAACCTGTGCGTTCGATGCATCAAAAAAGGCTGCGGTTTCATTTTGAAACCACAGCCTTTTTGTAATTGTCGTTGTCTTTCTAGCCTTCCTGTTTTGCATCCTTGAGCTTGGCAAAGGACTCCAAAAGGTCCACCGTTCTATCAATCCCCACGATACTGGTATCCACCGCCAGATGATAGTTCTCCACCTGGCCCCATTTTCGTCCGGAATAGAAATTATAATAGTTGGCACGCTTTTTGTCCGTCTTTCGGATCTTTTCCTCCGCCTTGCGGTCGTCAAGTTGATACAGGCGGGCCACCCGTTCCACACGGACTTCTTTGGGTGCGTGTAAAAACAGGTTCAGACAAGCCGGATCGTCCCGCAGCACATAGTCGGCGCATCGCCCCACCACCACACAGGAGCTTTTCGCCACCTCTTTGATTACATCCGACTGGAACAAAAACACCTTATCGTTCATGGGCATTTCAGGAACACCGGAAACATGACTGCCCATCGCATAGGAGCCGATGGCCAGGGAATACAGGATGCTGTTGGTGGCCTTCTCGTCGAAATCGGAAAGAAGCTCTTCACTCATGCCGTTTTCCTTGGCGGCCATCTCCAGAAGCTCCCGGTCATAAAAGGGAATATGAAGCCGGTCGGCCAGCTTTTTGCCGATTTCCCGGCCGCCGCTTCCGAATTGTCTGCCGATGGTAATGATGACTTTGTTTTTCATACTCGATCCCTCCAAGTTGATCGGCGCGGCAGCTGCCTCACCGTTTGCGGTTGCGAAAGTCAGATGCAATGGTTCACACCAGCCTCCGTCTGCGCAGATAGAGAAAACAATATGGTAGGTTAAGGATGGAACCTTATCCGGTGAAACCGGACCGGATGAAAAGGAAAGACGCGGATGTCGCCTTCCTTCTTTTCTTATTATACAACAAATGGATCAAAAGCGAAACCACACAAATGTTTCTTTTGCCGGCGGAATGGATTTTGAAAAGAAAAGACCATCCCATTTCTATTCGTTTCTCCGCCAGAAAATACACCGGGATGCGATTGGATTTGACGGAATTTTCCGCCTTTTTTCCCTGTAAAGGAGAAATGCTTTCCAGATAATGGAGCATCACCGAACCGGAAGGCTGCTAAAGAAGGGGACTGACAAGGTGCTACCCTTGTCAGTCCCCTATAAGTACCGAGATACCAAATTATGCGGAAATGTGCTGTGCTTCGACCGGCTGCGCCGCCTGCTCGTAGGAAAGGGTTCCCTGGAATACCTCCATGGTTTCGCTGGTCTGGGAGGAAATGCCCTCCCGTTTGAGCACATTGCGAACCGTCATCCATAAAATCTGGATGTCCTTGCGGAGGGTGATGCGGTGGACGTACTGCACGTCCAGACGGAATTTTTCTTCCCAGCTGATGGCGTTGCGCCCGTTTACCTGAGCCCACCCGGTCAGTCCCGGACGAACGTCGTGACGATGAATCTGCTCCTCGTTATACCGCGGAAGGTACTCTACCAGCAAAGGCCGAGGCCCGACGATGCTCATATCGCCTTTTACAATGTTCCAAAGCTCCGGAAGCTCGTCCAGAGAAGTGGAACGCAGAAATTTTCCGAATTTCGTCAACCGCACGCTGTCCGGCAAAAGATTGCCGTTTTCGTCGGTCTGGTCGGTCATGGTGCGGAATTTATACATGGTAAAAATCTGGTTGTTTTTCCCCGGCCGCTTCTGCTTGAACAGAATCGGACTACCCAGCCTGCACCGGACCAGAACCGCAACCAGCGCAAAGACCGGAGATAGAAGCACCAGAGCCAACAAAGACAGGGAAAAATCCAGCACTCGTTTGAATATGTACTTGTACACCCCAAAGAACCTCCTATATGTAGAAAGATACCGCTATGTGCCGCCGTCAGGAAGAAACCGGGCTTGTCCGCTTTCGCAGATGCCGGCAGACCAGTGCCGCCAGGCCGGCCGTCAGGAGAACCCCCGCCGCCGAACCGCAGAAATCCAGCAAAACGTCGGAAACTTGTCCGCTTCGCCCGTCGATGAACAGCTGATGCAGCTCATCGCTGGCCGCATAAAGCAGGCAGATTCCCAAAGAGATGCCGATTCTTACGCCAGGTTTCACCCTGTGGGTCAGCATTGCCAGCAGGCAAAGGACTCCCAACAGCAGGTAGATGGAAAAGTGCGCGCCCTTGCGCACCACATGCTGAAAGGATTCCACCACCGCGTCCTGCTCGTCCTCAGAAAGTGCGGAGAAATCCGGAGTGACGGCTGCCGCCACAGACCGGATAAACTGACCGCTGACCTGAGACGACTGCTGGGCGGGCTTTGCGGACATATAAAAAATAAACGCCATACACAAAAGAACAAGGCCCCAAAGAGCCACCCGAGTAATCCGTAATTTCATTGATAAAAACCCCAAAAAAATTCAATACTTGGGGAAAAGGAGGGGAAGGTAATCCTATGTAAGAAAACACTGCGAAAAAGCAGCGAAAACCGTTTGGACTTTTCCCGCGTATATTGTTACAATCAGTATAACGCTGTCCTCGAATTATGTCAATATGTAACCGAAATGTTACGCATTGTTACCAATGAATTCCGAACAAAATGGTACAATTGCCCGGTACGCCTCAACAAGGTCCTCATAAGAATAATTACGGTAGTTGGCGGGGCTGGGAGAAGGAAGAATACGGGCGGGAATGCCGGTTTGAGGGTAGCAAAGGAGCTTATAAAGCCGAGCTGCGGTAGTACCAGTGGTAAAAATGGCGCGGATGTCCGCGCGGTTGAGGATTTCGGACAGATCGTTTGCAACCGGGTTTCGGATGCTGCCGTCATCGGCGCCTTCTATGTCGCAGGAACGCAGTACATCCCACAGCGCAATGCGGGACGAAAGGGCCAGAAGGCGTTTGCCCTCTGCAGTGGAAGGAAGCGGCTTTTGGAGCACTTCGCAGAGCACCCGCCAAAATCGGTTTTGCGGATTGCCGTAGTAAAACCCGGTTTGCCGGGACTTGGGGGAGGGCATGGTGCCCAGAATCAGGACGCGGGAAAAAGCGTCGTACACAGGGGGGAAGGGATGGACGGTCTGCTGCACGACGAAGCCTCCTTTGGCAAAGATTGCAGGGTTTTGTTTTCTCATAACGACTCTAAGAATGAACGCAAAAAACGGCCGGGTTCCGGCCGGTATCATATAGGAGAGAAATTGCCTCTATGACCAATCCATATACCCAACCAAACCACAAAACCATTCAAAACGAATCCGCCCCGCCAGACCGGGCCTATATCCGCCGCCGGAGGATTTTCAGCATTCTGTCCCTGGCGGTGGTACTGGCCTTTTTCACCTGGGTGACCATCGCAGTGGGAAAACCTCTCGTGGAGCTGGCGTCTGACCCGGAGCAGTTTCGCGTCTGGGTGGACCAATACGGCATTTGGGGCCGGTTCATCCTGATTGGCATAATGACGCTGCAGGTAGTGGTGGCCATGATTCCGGGCGAAATCATCGAAATCGGCGCGGGCTACGCGTTCGGCGCCATCGAGGGCACGCTTTTGTGCCTGGCCGGCGCGGCGGTCGGCTCGGCGATCATCTTCCTTCTCACCCGATGCTTTGGCATCAAGCTGGTGGAAGCTTTCGTATCCAGGGAAAAGCTCAGCCGGATCAAGTTTCTGCGCAATGAAAAGAAACTCAACCTGATGATCTTCATCGCCTTCTTCATCCCCGGCACCCCCAAGGACCTGCTGACCTACTTTATCGGGCTGACCCCCATGAAGCTGCGCACCTTCCTGCTCATTTCCTCCGTTGCCCGCATCCCCTCCGTCATCACCTCCACCATCGGCGGCCACGCGCTGGGCATGCAGGACTATACGTTTGCCATCATCGTCTTTGTGGTCACCGCAGCCGTCAGTGGGCTGGGCCTGCTCCTCTATAACCGCATCATGAAAAAGCGAAAGCAGGAGGCGGAATCCCACGAATAGAATTACAAATTGTATACTTAAAATTAAATATAACGAAATAGCCAGAAAAACCACACAACATTTTGAATTCTGCCGGGAAAGGGAAGAAGGACGCGGCCGCATCGTCCGCCAAGCGACACAAGAGGACCTTCCCGCTTTGTGCTGCCTGCGCGAGAGGATTTCACGGCCGGTTTGCGCCAAGCAATTGCTTGCCCTGCTGCAAAATCCAAAGGCCGCGATCCTGCTGCTGGAAAGGGCGGGCCGGCCTTGTGCCGCCGTTTGCCTAAAGGAGCGTCCGGCTCCGAGAGGCCCCTGCTTCTCCCGTTACCGGGCAGTGCTGGAGGCAGAGTTCTGGATCCCGCCGTCTCCACAGGGAGAGGACGCCGGCCAGGCGCTTTTCCAGGCTGCGGCACAGTGGGGAAGCCGCCGGGGACTTCCGTTTCTGGAGCTTCAGCTCCCATCCACGCAGGAGAATTCCGGTAAAAAGGAACAAAAATCAGTATAATTTGACAATAAATAAACGAATTGTATTAAAAGCTTCGTTGACCGATTTGTTTTCGGCCGACGGGGCTTTTTGTTTGAAAATATGGCCGGCCTCGCCGTGCCCATTTCCGTCTTGGCAGAAGACTCCCCTAATCACGGCATATCATCCAAAAGGGAGTGCTTCGGTCCGTTACACAATGACAAAGCCGCCGTTGGGACTGATGACCTGGCCGGTGATGAAATCCGCCTGTTCGCTCGCCAGGAAGAAAAGGAGATTCGCCACGTCCTCGGGCTTGCCCAGTACCCCTAAGGGCGTTTCCTCCCGCAGACCCGCGCGGGTTTCGTCGTCCAAAGCGGCGTTCATCTGTGTGTCGATGACGCCGGGGGCCACACAGTTGACGGTGATGCCGCTGGGCCCCACCTCCTTGGCCAGCGCCTTCGAAAGCCCGATCACCGCCGCCTTGGCAGCGGAATAGGCCACCTCGCAGGAGGCGCCGGTCATCCCCCAGATGGAGGATAGGTTGAGAATTTTCCCCCGCTGGCGGCGGATCATGCCGGGCAGAACGGCTTGGCAGCAGTGAAAGACCCCGGTTACATTCACAGAGAAGAGCCTCTCCCACTCCGTCTCGGTCACGTCGGTGAACAGCTTTTGCTGGGCAATGCCGGCGTTGTTGATGAGCACGTCAATGTGGCCGAACTGATGGAGGACCTCTTTTGTCATCCTGTCCACCTGTCCGCGGTCCGCCACGTCCGCCTGCACCGCCAGAATGCCGGGGTGGGACGCAGCAAGCGCTCGGGCTTCCTTTTCGCTTTGGCAGTAGTTGGCCGCCACCTGCCAGCCCTTCTGGGCGAACAAACGGGCGGCGGCAGCCCCGATTCCTCTGGAAGCGCCGGTGATCAAAACGGTAGACGGCATGATTCTCTCTCCTTTGGGCAAGCCATATTTTTTCTATTTTACCCTACCTTTCGCATAAGGTAAAGGAGAGGGGATGAAAAAACTCCATTTGGCTGCAATTCCTGCTTGCAATCTGCGCAGTTGTCGGATAAAATAAAGCTATGTCGAAATTTTAACAAAATTCTGTGTATTTCTCTGTGTCCGGCCTGTAAAACAGGGAACAGCGGCCGGAGAAATGCAGCCCATACGGCGCGCCACTCACCGGCTGCGGTGGCGGCCGCTCCAAACAAGACAAGAACCGGCCGGAGAAAAGGTGGTTAGCATGGTAAAGTTGAGTGTATGTATCGGAAGCGCATGTCATATCAAAGGGTCCCACAGCGTGATTACCACGTTCCAGCGGCTGATTAAGGAGCATGAGCTGGAGGATAAGGTGGAGTTGATGGGCGTATTTTGCCTGGGCCATTGCACCGAGGCAGTCTCGGTGAAAATCGGCGACAGCGATATTTACAGCGTTTCCGGCGCCACGGCGGAGAACTTTTTTAATACCCAGGTGCTCCCGCTGGTGGAGTCCTGAGGGGCCGTCCTGCCTGCAGGAGAACAAGTTCATTTCCCGGGTGCCGTGGCTGCCCGCATTGATGCCGCTTATCCCGAACCAGCGGGCCGGGATAAGCGTTTCTTTTATTTTTTCGCCGCTGGAGAAATGGCGGAGACAATATGAGTATCATCCAGTTTAAGGAAGCCAACTGCAAAAGCTGCTATAAATGTATCCGGACCTGTGACGTCAAGGCGATCTCTTTTTCCAACGAACAGGCCCGCATTATTCCAGAAGCCTGCATCCTGTGCGGGAAATGTACGCTGGTATGTCCCCAGAACGCCAAGCAGGTGTCCAGCGACCTGCCCATTATCGAAGGCTATCGAAAGACCGGCGCCAAGATTTACGCCAGTGTCGCGCCCTCCTATGTGGCCGCCTTCCCGGGCAAGAGCTTTACCGCCCTGTCCGCCGCTCTCAAGCGGCTGGGCTTTGCCCATGTGGAGGAAACGGCCATCGGCGCCACCCAGGTCAGCCGGGAATACATGCGGCTGATGGAAGAAAAGAAGATGCGCAATATCATCACCACCTGCTGCCCCACCTCGGTGATGCTGGTGGAGAAATACTATCCCGAACTCGTCCCATTCATCGCGCCGGTGGTGTCTCCGGCGGTGGCCCATGCCCGGATGATGAAAAAGGCCTACGGGGACGACATCAAGGTAGTGTTTGTGGGTCCCTGCATCTCCAAAAAGCAGGAAGCCAAGACCGGGCGGGACATCAACGCCGTTTTGATGTTCGAGGAGCTCAAGGACTGGCTGGAGCAAGAAGAAATCTGCATCTCCGAGCCGGACGAAAACCCGGCCGAGATGCACGAAACCGTCAGCCGCCTCTATCCCTCGCCCGGCGGCATCCTCAGCACCATTCCCCGGGCGGCCCGCGGGAACTATAAAAGCGTGGCCGTGGACGGGCTCAACCGCTGCATCCAGATGCTCGATTCCATCCGGGACTATAACATTGGCGGCTATTTCATCGAAATGAGCGCCTGTTCGGGTTCCTGTGTGGAAGGGCCGGGGCTCAAAAGCTTCGAAACGCCCTTCCTCATTTCCAAGGACCTGCTGTTGCGCAATTCCCAGAAGAAAACCGAAACCCCGCCGGTCCCCTCCGAAGAGACCCGCACGGACTTCTTCGCCGTCTATAACCGTACCATGGTCCACGATAAAATCCCCGACGACGAGACTATCAAAGAAATTCTCGCCCGCATCGGCAAGACCACGCCCGAATCCATGCTCAACTGCGGCGCCTGCGGCTATCCCACCTGCCGGGAAAAGGCCATCGCCGTTTACCAGGGCAAGGCGGATCTGAAAATGTGCCTGCCCTACATGCGCGAAAAGGCGGAGAGCATGTCCAACGTCATTCTGGAGAACACTCCTAATGCCATCTTCATGCTCGACCAGGAGTTTATGGTGCTCCAGTATAACCGGGCGGCCGGGCGGATGTTTGACCTGACGGAAGCACAAACAGTGGGCATGCCCATTGAGCTGGTGCTGCCGGCGGAGGATTTTGAACTGGTCAAAACCACCGGGAACCCCGTCTTCAATTCTCCCCGGGAGATGAAGGACGGGAAGCTTTCTATCGAACAGACCATCGTTCCCGTACCCAATGGGGACTACTTGGTTATCGCCCGGGACGTGACCGAGGAGCGGGAGAACCACCGCAAAACCGAGGAATTCCGCCGGGAAACGGTGGAGATCACCCAGAAGGTCATCGACAAGCAGATGCGGGTGGCCCAGGAAATCGCCAGCCTTTTGGGCGAAACCACCGGCGAAACCAAGGCGGCTCTTACCAAGCTCAAAAAGTCCATCGCCCAGGGGGACCGGCTATGAAAAGCTACTATTACGAAACCAGCTTTGGAAGCCTGTTTAAGCACGGGGAAGAGCTGTGCGGCGACAAGGTGGAAATTGCAAAAAACGGCACCGACACCACCATGGTCCTGGCCGACGGCCTGGGAAGCGGCGTCAAGGCCAACATTCTTGCTTCCCTGACCAGTAAGATCGTGTCCACCATGCTAAACGCGGGCGCCGATATCCCTGACGTCATCGAAACCATGGCGTCCACCCTCCCGGTCTGCCAAGAGAGACTGGTGGCCTATTCCACCTTTACCTTCCTGCGGGTAAGCCCCACCGGGGAAGCCCACATCGTGGAGTATGACAACCCGCCTCTTATCATTCTGCGCGACGGCAAGAGCCTGGACCTGCCCCGCAGAGAGGTGGAGATCGAGGGAAAGCTCATTAAGGAAACCAATATCCAGCTGCAGCCGGGGGACTTCTGCGTCTTCTTTTCCGACGGGGTTATCCACGCGGGCATCGGCAAGCTGCTCAATTTGGGCTGGCAGCAGGAGAACGTGGTGGAATACCTGGAAAAGGCCTATCGGAAGGACGCTTCCGCCCACTATATGCAGACCCAGCTTCTCGCCGCCTGCAACAGCCTCTATATGGAATCCCCTGGGGACGATACCACCGTGGCCGTATGCAAGGTGCGCCTGCCAAACGTGGCGTATGTGATGGTTGGCCCACCGGTGGACAGCAAAGAGGACGAAACCCTGGTCAACGAGCTTTTGCATTTTGACGGTACGAAGATCATCTGCGGCGGCACCACCTCCCAGATTGTCTGCCGGGTGTCCGGCCGGGAAATCCGCACCATGATCGACTACATTTCTCCCGACGTGCCTCCCATCGCCAAGATCGAGGGGATTGACCTGGTGACCGAGGGGGTCATCACCCTAGGCAAGGCGCTGGAGCTGATGAAAAAGTATGAGCAGGGTGGGGTAGGACGGGACAACGCCCTCAATTACAAGAAGGACGGCGCCCATTTGCTGGCCCAGAAGCTGATTCTCGAATGCACGGGTGCCAAGTTCGTGGTGGGGCGCGCCCTCAACCCGGCCCATCAGAACCCCGACATGCCCATCGACCTGAGCATCAAGCTGCGCCTGGTGCAGGAGATCGCCGAATGCCTGCGGCGGATGGACAAAGAGGTCGTGGTGGAATACCATTAAGGGGCCCTTTGGCAGATGGACAGATAACGAAACGCCTGGAAGAACGAGCATATGACTCGCTTCTTCCAGGCATTTTTCTATAATGCTGCGTTGTATCCGCATACGTAGTAACGGTCAACATGGGAATGGCCAAACGGGGATATTTGGGATACGATTGATAGGGGATGAAGATACCGAGATAAAAGCCCCCTCTGAAAATCCTTTTCTTTCCCGCGCGTCTCTCAGGAAATAGCCTGCGAACACGGTTTCATATTTTTTCGCCGGTGTCTTTCATAGTAAAGATAGAATCATAATTGCAATTCAATGCCTCTGCAATGCGAATCAACTCTTTTTCGGAAAAGTTATCCTCTCTTAACTTGTTGCTGAAGTTGCTTTGCTTATATCCAAGGCTTTCCGCCAGTCTTTTGTTTTCATATTTTTAATTAAAAAACGAAGGTTGGCTGATTGGATGAGCGCTTCGTAAAAAGAAGAACCATTATGAACAACATTTCCAAAAGAACAATCAGCCGAGTATAAGCATAAGAAAAGGAGAGGACAAGCATGACGCGTTTGCGGGTAAAGGAATTGCTGGAGGAACAGGGAAGAACAAAATACTGGCTGTTCAAGCAGCTGGGGATGAGCTACCAAAGTGTAAGCCGCATGCTTAATAACCAGACGCAATCCATACGGTTTGAATGTATGGATACGCTTTGTCAACTCTTCCACTGTTCGCCGCAGGAGCTCTTCGAGTATTCTGAGGAAGAATAGGGGATGCATGTCCGTTTCGATGACCCCCAGGCTGCCTCTTTCTTTTGCGCCGCCAAAAGAAAGAGGCAAAAGAAAAGGCGGCGAGAGGTGGAAACGGTAAGAACTGGACTGTTTTTTCTCCTTCAAATGTACCTTTCCAAAGCTCTTTTGGGTGTTCATTTCTTTTGCGCTGCCAAAAGAAACGAACCAAAGAAAAGGCAGTTCAAGGGGGAAAAAGACGCTAGGGACGGGGACACAAATTTTTCCCCCTTGAAAATCCCCCTCTTATCGGAGGAGGGCAGGAGGAAGAAAATTAAACCTTAGTGAGATATAATCATATAACCCAGACAGCCGGTAAAATCGATTGTGAATATATTTCATATTCCCGACTGAATGCCTAGAGGGTACTTCCGGGAGAAAAACCTTGCCCCCGAACTTTACGCCGTTTTTCTCCCTTAAGTCGCCCTTTCTTTGGTTCGTTTCTTTCGGCGGCGCAAAAGAAATGAACACGATGTCAGGCAGAAACCGGACGGATAAGGCCGACTGCGGCAAAGCTGAAACCGGATTTTTAGCAAAACCCGGTATAAGAAGATTTGGCAAATCATAGGTCCTCTTTTCAAATGACTGTCAGAGTGCCTCTTTCTTTCGGCGGCGCGAAAGAAAGAAACACGAAGTCAGGCAGAAACCGGACAGCAGATTCCGACGAAAAGCCATCTAAGAAAAAGAAAAGGGTATGCCCTGGCGTTTCCCGTGCAAACCACAAAAGCCAAATCGGGATTTCTTTCCATAGGTATCAAAAAAAGACGCAAAAAGCCTGCCAGGAACCTCAAAAATGTATCGGAAAGAACCAAAAGACAGCTTGTTAAAATATTCACAAAATTCTCGGAAAAAGGAGCGCAAAGTTGTACTTGCGTTTTGTAGGAGCGTTTGATAAAATATTAACAATCTCACCGGGCAAACGGTAACGATACCCGTGGAGAACCATCATCCGCAATCATTCCGCTTCGGCGGACATACATTGCCCGAAACGCTCGATTTAGAAAGGGGAATTCTCATGGCAAATCAGAAACAAGCTCCCGTGGAAACCGATGCGATGATCAACGACCTGGTGGAAAAGGCCCAGCGGGCCCTCGAAGGCTATATGAGCCTCAACCAGGAGCAGGTGGACAAAATCGTCCACGCCATGACCTTGGCAGGTCTCGACCAGCACCTGTACCTGGCCAAGCTTGCGGTGGAGGAAACCGGCCGCGGCGTGGTGGAGGATAAGGTCATTAAGAACAGCTTCGCCACCGAATATATCTGGCACAGCATTAAAAACGAAAAGACCGTCGGCGTCGTGGCGGAAAACGAGATGGAGGGCTATGTGGAAGTGGCCGAGCCGGTGGGCGTCATCGCGGGCGTTACTCCGGTGACGAACCCCACTTCCACGACCATGTTCAAGTCTCTCATCGCCACCAAGACCCGCAATCCCATTATTTTCGCTTTCCATCCCAGCGCCCAGAAGTGCTCGGTGGAGGCGGCCCGCATTCTGCGCGACGCCGCAGTCAAAAACGGTGCGCCGGAACACTGCATCCAGTGGGTGGAATACCCCTCCATTGAGGCTACCACCGCCCTGATGAACCATCCGGGCGTGGCTCTTATCCTGGCCACTGGCGGTTCCGGCATGGTCCGCAGCGCATACAGCGCCGGCAAACCGGCCCTGGGCGTAGGCCCTGGCAACGTACCCTGCTACATCAACAAGGACGTGGACATCGAGCGCGCCTGCACCGACCTGATGCTGTCGAAAACCTTTGACAACGGCATGATCTGCGCCTCTGAGCAGGCGGTCATCGTCGATAAAGAGATCTCCGGCCGGTTTGAGGAGATCATGGCGGCCAACAACTGTTATTTCCTCACGCCCGAGGAAACCGTGAAGGTGACCGACTACGTCATCAACAAGGAAAAGATGGCGGTCAATCCGGCGGTGGTCGGCAAGGCAGCTTCTTGGATTGCCGAGCAGGCGGGAGTCAAGGTCCCGGAGAAAACGAAGATTTTGCTTGCAAAACTTCCCTATCCCTCCAGAAAGTACCCCCTCTCCCTGGAAAAGCTGTCTCCGGTGCTGGCCTACTTTGTCTGTGAAGACGACAAGCAGGGCTTCCAGTACGCCAAAACCATGCTGGAGCTGGGCGGCCTGGGCCATTCCGCGGTCATCCATTCCAACAACGAAGCCCTCTGCAAGGCCTACGGTGAAGCCATGAAGGTGGGCCGCGTCATCGCCAATCAGCCTTCCTCCCAGGGCGCCATCGGCGATATTTACAACACCAACACCCCGTCCTTAACCCTGGGCTGCGGCTCTTTCGGCCGGAATTCCACCACCTCCAACGTTTCTTCCGTCAACCTGATCAATAAGAAACGCCTTGCCAAAAGGAGAGTCAATATGCAGTGGTTCAAGATTCCGCCGAAGATCTACTTTGAGAACGACTCGGTCCAGTATTTGGAGAAAATGCCCGACATCTCCCGTGCCTTTATCGTCACCGACCCGATGATGGTAAAGCTCGGCTATACCGACAAGGTGCTCTATTACCTTCGCAAGCGCCAGCATTACTGCCACTGCGAGATTTTCTCCGAGGTGGAGCCCGATCCGTCGGTGGAGTGCATCATGCGCGGCGTGGACGCTATGAACCAGTTTAAGCCCGACGTGATCATCGCTTTGGGCGGCGGCTCCGCCATCGACGCGGCCAAGGGCATGTGGCTCTTCTACGAGCACCCGGACACCGACTTTGACGGCCTGCGCATGCGCTTTTTGGATATCCGCAAGCGCGCCTTCCATTACCCGAACCTGGGCAATAAGACCAAGCTTGTGGCCATCCCCACCACCTCCGGCACCGGTTCGGAGGTCACCTCCTTCGCCGTCATCACCGATAAGCAGAACGGCAACATCAAGTACCCCCTGGCCGACTATGAGCTGACTCCGGATGTGGCCATCATCGACCCGCAGTTCGTCATGACCATGCCCAAGTCCATTACCGCCGACACCGGCATGGATGTGCTCACCCACGCCATCGAGGCCTATGTGTCCACCTTGGCGTCCGATTACACCAACGGCTTGGCGGTCAAGGCCATCGAGCTGGTGTTCAAGTACCTGCCGGCCAGCTACCATGAGAACGACCCGGTCGCCCGCGAGAAGATGCACAACGCCTCCTGCATCGCCGGCATGGCCTTCAGTAACGCCTTTTTGGGCATCAACCATTCTCTGGCCCATAAGTTGGGCGGTGAGTTCCACATTCCCCATGGCCGTGCCAACGCCGTGATTCTGCCCTATGTCATCGCCTACAATGCCCAGAAGCCCACCAAGTTTGTCTCCTTCCCCAAGTACGGCAAGTTCGTAGCCGACTATCGCTATGCCCAGATCGCCCGGTTCTTAAACCTGGGCGGAGCTACCCAGGAGGAGCAGGTGCAGGCGCTCATCGACGCCATCCGCAGGCTGATGAAGGAGCTGAACATGCCCATGTCCCTCAAGGAGTGCGGCATTTCTGAGGCGGAGTTTATGGCCAAGGTTCCGCAGTTGGCGGAAAACGCCTTCGAGGACCAGTGCACTACCGCCAATCCCCGGTACCCGCTCATCTCTGAGCTTGAGGAAATCCTCAAAAAAGCCTATTACGGCGAGACGGAGGAAAAAGCGGAAGAACAGCTGGCCGAGGCTCAAAAAGAGGCCGAATAACAAAAGAACCCATTGTTTTTTCTGGACGCGGACGGCGAAAGCCATCCGCGTCCTTTTTCATCCGTCACCGAATCGTAGCAATCCACATAGACTGTAGCAGATGTTATACATTGACATCATTCTATAGCCCAACGAGGTATACGCCTTTCGGCGTAGAGCAAGACGGGGTTCGAACATTCGTTCTATATTTCGTGATAATCGAAGAAATTCAAAGTGGAAAGATGGTGGAAAATCAAGGGTTTGCGGGGGATGGAGGCCTAATTTTGAGCGGGGAGAGAAAAAGCGCAAGATGTGGTAGGCAAAGCGGGAAGGAAAGTCAAGATGTTGTGAAGGATTCTCACGGTGGGAAGGTTTCACAGCTTGTCTTGGCCCACGGCAATGCGTGAGGAAAGCGGGAGATCCGCCCAGCGCCCGGATGCAGGACGCGGAAGGCTTGGGGTTTGTTGGTCTTTGCGCCATGGCGGGCCTCTTTTTGAAGGGGCCTCATGATAGCATGTTCGGCAAGGGCTTCGCGAGTGCCTGGCGGCACCCTTGCCTTCCATGCAGCATGGGCCCCATCTTCAAAAAAGGAGGCCCTTGCCATGTTGTCCGCAAAGATTCCCAACGAAGTCCGCAAGTCCATCTACGCCCGCGACGGGTACCGGTGCGCGCTGTGCGACGATGTGCGCTATCTGCAGATCCACCACGTGATCCACCGGTCGCTGGGCGGCACGAACAGCCCGCACAACCTGATCTGCCTGTGCTCCCGCTGCCATGCGCTTGCCCATGGGACAAACCTGTTCGACGGGGAAGTGGATCTGACCAGCGAAGACATCGACCAGGCGTGCGTAGAGTACGTGTCCGACTTTTACGGGGAAGAATGGAACCCGTGGGGAAAGCCGTAAGGCTTTCTCTTTTTGATATGGAGGCGCTTCGCGCTTTATGCGCGTCCCGCTCCTTCGCGGGCGGCTTGAGCGCCGCCCACTGCGTCGCTTGGCGCGCCCGGTATCGGGGCCCGGCGGAAGGCGGAACCGGCCCGCGCCCCTGCGCGACTAAACAAAAGGCGGTATTTTGCCCAATCGCTGCGGCGATTGCAAGGGGGCTGCGGCCCCGGCAAAATAGGGGCCTTTTGTATAATCGCTTGGGGGAAAGGCGGCTGCGCCGCCTTTGGTGGCGGGCCTGGCCGGCTGCGCCGCCTTTGGTGGCGGGCCTGGCCCGGGGGAAGGGCCTGGCTGTCACCGAATCGTAGCAATCCACATAGACTGTAGCAGATGTTATACATTGACATCATTCTATAGGAATTGGAGAGATGTTACATGAGATACGAAGATTATGCCCGTTTAAGCGGCAGAAATCTCGATCTTCCGACGAATCGCTGGCAGTGCACGCCTCCGTGCCCGCCGCCTTGTCCCCCGTCTCCGTGCCCGCCGCCCTGTCCGCCTTGCCCGCCGCCCTGTCCCTGTCCTCCCACCGGTCCGGACTGTATCTGTCCGGTGTGTCCCACCGGCGCCACCGGCCCCACTGGCCCTCGCGGCGTAACCGGTCCCCGCGGTCCCATGGGCCCCACCGGTCCTCAGGGTATCCAGGGCATTCAAGGTGTTGAGGGCCGTCCGGGTGAAACCGGCGCCACCGGTGCGACCGGTGCCACTGGTCCCCAAGGTCCGCAGGGCATTCAGGGCATCCCCGGCCCCGCTGGCGCACTGGGCGCCACCGGCGTCACCGGTGCTACCGGTCCGACCGGCCCCCAGGGCCCGCAGGGCTTTGCAGGCGTCACCGGCGCCACTGGCGCTACTGGAATCGGAGTCACTGGTGCTACTGGCCCGACTGGCCCGACCGGTCCCACCGGCGCGACTGGAAGCGGGGCAACCGGTGCTACCGGCCCGACTGGACCCACCGGCCCGACTGGAGCAACCGGCACGGCAGGTACGATTGGTGCTACTGGAGCAACCGGCCCGACCGGTCCGACTGGCCCGACCGGTCCCACCGGCGCGACTGGGGCCGCACCGGCTCCCGCCGCCGCGGTAGCGGACGTTCCGGTTGGTTCGGATCTTGCTACGCTGATCACGAATCACAATGCCCTGCTCGCGAATTTGCGTGCGGCTGGTTTGCTTGCCACCTGATCCGGAAGCATTTCGCCGTAAGGGAGGCCGGCAGCGGAATTTCCGCTGCCGGCCTTTTCCTTGCGCCGTTTTCCTGTTTGAAGGGAAAAGCTGTGCCCCTTTTCCTTGTGTCACCGAAGATACGGTTGCACAAGAAAAAGCGTCCTCTCTCATTTCCTTCCGAAGATAGGGATGCAAAAACGGGAAAAAGCTGGTATACTTAGAAAAAAGACAGGAGAAGTGCGGCATGCGGATTTATGTGGACGCGGACGGATGCCCGGTTGTAGACCTGGTGCTTCGCCTTGCTGGGCGCTTCGGCGTCCCGGTGGTGCTGGTATGCGATACCGCACATCAATTTCACCGGCCCGGCTGTCAAGTGATCACTGTTTCCAAAGGGGCAGACAGCGCGGATTTCGCCCTGGTCAACCGCCTTTGTCCCGGGGATTTGGCCGTGACGCAGGATTATGGCCTGGCTGCCATGTGTTTAGCTAGACGAGCTCTGCCGCTCAGTCAGGACGGAGCTCTCTACACCCAAGAGAACATCGACGGCCTTCTGGCGGTTCGGCATACCGCCCAAAAAATTCGCCGCAGCGGCGGTCGGCTGAAGGGTCCGTCCAAGCGCACCCCTAAACAGAATGAAGACTTTGAGAGGACATTGACGTCTTTGCTCAAAGAAATGCAGGAAAAGGAGCAAATCAATGGAGAAAAAGAAGATTGACCGGATTAGTGAGCTGGCGAAAAAATCCAGAGAGGAAGGCTTAAGCGAGGCGGAGCGGCTGGAGCAGAAAGCCCTCCGGCAAGAGTATGTGGACGCGCATCGGCAGAGCCTGACCTCTCAGCTGGAGCGAGTGGTTTTGGTGGAAAAGGACGGGAGGAAAATCCCGCTGAAGAAAAAGGAGTCCTGATGAAAAAGGGCCCGGCGACGAATTTCTTCGTCGCCGG